>CAZZFT010000197.1:0-8133 GCA_964653555.1 uncultured Spirochaetales bacterium
CCACCTGCACGTGGCGCGTGGCGGGCTCGTCGAAGGTCGACGAGATCACCTCGTCGCGCACGTTGCGTTCCATGTCGGTCACTTCCTCGGGCCGCTCGTCGATCAGCAGCACGATCAGGAAGACCTCCGGATGGTTCTCGGCGATCGCGTTGGCGATGTCCTTCAGGATCATCGTCTTGCCCGCCTTCGGCGGCGACGTGATCAGCGCGCGCTGACCCTTTCCGATCGGAGCGATCAGGTCAATGATGCGCGTCGTCATCCCGCCCGACTTCGCCTCGAGGTCGAAGCGCTCCTGGGGGTAGAGCGGGGTGAGGTTGTCGAACAGGATCTTGTGCTTCGCCGCCTCCGGCGTCTCGAAGTTGATCCGGTCGACCTTCAACATCGCGAAATAGCGCTCGCCCTCCTTCGGAGGCCGGATCTGACCGAACACGGTGTCGCCGGTGCGGAGGTTGAAGCGCCGGATCTGGGACGGAGAGACGTAGATGTCGTCGGGGCCGGCGAGATAGTTCTGATCCGGGGCGCGCAGGAAGCCGAAGCCGTCGGGCAGCGTCTCGAGCACGCCCTCCGCGTAGATGCGGCCGCGCTTCGCCGCCTGCGCCTTCAGGATCCCGAAGATCAGGTCCTGAACGCGCAGGCCGGAGGCGTTCTCGACGTGCAGCTCCTCGGCGAGCGCCGTGAGCTCCGGCATCGACTTGCGCTTCAGGTCGCGGACGTGCAGCTCGTCGGCGCTGCCGTTCGCCGCGATCTCCAGCGCCGCGTCGTCGAGCTCGGCGTCGTCGGGAAGATCCGCGCGCGACACGACCGGCACGGGCGCTTCGTCGCCGCGCGGACGCCGGCTGCGCGTACGTCGCGAGCGCGCGCCACCGGCGGTCGTCACTTGCTCTTGGGGCCCGGTGCTCAGATGGTTCCTCGGGACGGCCGAGTGCAGCTCGCGTCGCGCGCCCTCGCCTAGCCAGGCCTGACGAAACGACGAGGCGAAGCCGTCGAGGGGGATGGAGGGAAGGAAAGGGAGGTTGGGTGGGATCGAGCCACCCTTCGACTGGGAAGCTGAGGCTATGGGCCGCCCCATGCACTGTCAAGACTGGTGGACCTTAATCCAGTGCACCAGACGCCCCGAACGGGGCCCGTCGCGTCGGTAGGAGTGGAAGCGCTCGGCGTCGCACGCCGTGCAGTCGTCGGCGAAGGTGCCGATCGCCTCGGTCGCGACGGCGGCGCGCTCCAGCGCGCAGCGCGTGAGGGCTCCCAGATCGAGCCACCAGTGCCCGGGGCGCGCGTCGCGAGTCGCGTCGGCGAGTGCGTCGGCGCCGAAGCGATGGCGCAACGCGTCGAGAACGGGTGCGTCCACTTCGTAGCAACAGGGGCCGATATGCGGTCCCACGGCAGCGCACACGGCAAGACCCTCGGATTCACGCCGCAACGCGTCGATCCCCGCCTCGACGACGCCGGCCGCGAGGCCCCGCCAGCCGGCGTGGATCGCGGCCACGGCGCGGCCGTCTTCACCGCTGGCCAGGATCGGGACGCAGTCGGCCGTCACCACCGCGATCGCCGACCGCCGCGCGCGGACCACCACGGCGTCGGCCTCGGCTCCCGCGGCGCACTCCTCGGCGCTCGCCACCCGCGCACCGTGCACCTGGCGCGGCCGCAGCAGGGCGGCGGGCGGCGAGTCGGCCCGTGTGCCGAAGGCGTGGCTCACGCCGCAGGCGAGCAGCACCGGGTGCTGCAGGATCACGAGCCTTCCTCCCGTCGGGCGAGCGCGGCGAGCCGTGCCCCCAGATCCTCGGGCAACTCGGCCTCGAAGCGCATCCGCTCGCCGCTGCGGGGATGGGCGAGCCCCAGGATCCGCGCGTGCAGGGCGGGCCGCTCGAGCCCCGGCTCGGCGCGGTTGCGCCCCCCCCGCCCGTAGACCGGATCACCGGCGATCGGCAGCCCGGCGGAGGCCAGGTGCACGCGGATCTGGTGCGTGCGCCCCGTCTCCGGGCGCACCTCGAGCAGACTGCGCGCGCTGCGCGGGAAGCGGCGGGCGACCTGCCACGCGGTGTGCGCCTCCCTTCCGCCGCGCTTCGCCACCGTCATGCGCTTGCGGTCGCGCGGGTGGCGCGCGATCGCGGCGTCGACGCGGCCGCGGTCGGCAGAGGGATTGCCACGCACCAGCGCCTGGTACATGCGCTCGATGCTGTGATCGTGGAACTGCTCGGCGAGTGCGCGGTGGGCCGCGTCGTCCTTGGCGAAGACCATCACTCCCGAGGTGCCGCGGTCGAGGCGGTGGACCACCCCGGGACGCTGCACGCCGCCGACCTGCGCCAGACGCCCGCAGTGGTGGAGCAGGGCGTGCACCAACGTGCCGGTGGCGTGGCCGGGTGAAGGGTGCACGACCATGTCCGCCGACTTGTCGAGCACGACGATCGCCTCGTCCTCGAAGAGGATGGAGAGCGGGATCGGCTCCGGGCGTAAGTCGCTGGCGACGGGCTCGGGAGGCTCCGCCTCGATCCAGTCACCCTCGGACACGCGTTGGCTGGCGGACACGCGGCGACCGTTCCAGGACACGCGACCGTCGTCGATCCAGCGGCGCACCTGCGAACGCGACGCGTCGACCAGACCGGCCAGCGCCGTGTCCAGGCGCAGTCCGTCCTCGGTCTCCCCGACGACGTAGCGAGGCGGCGCCACCGGCCGCGGCTAACGGCGCGAGAACAGGCGGCGCCGGCTACCGCCCTTGCGCTCTTCGTAGCGGGAGAGGTAGCTCGAGGCGACGCGCTTGGCGTCGAGGCCCAGGAAGGCCGCGAATCCGTTCACGAAGCCGCGCACGTAGACTGCCGCCGGCAGCCCCTCGAAGTGCTCGTCCTCAATGAAGCGCAGATAGGTGGGATTGACCTTGGTGACCTTCGCAATCTCCTCGATCTCCACGCCCTGGCGCAGGCGCGCGCGGCGCAGGCGCGCCCCGCTCCATTCGCCGTCGTCTTCGTCGACGTCATCGAGCTCGTCGAGCGCGTCCAGCGGCTCGAGCACCGCCGGCACCTCCGCCGTCCGGAACTCGTGGACGGGCTGGGCCACTGCGTGTGCCAGCGGCGCGACCTCCTCGGCCTCCAGGGAGCGATCGTATACGTCTCGCGCCTCGGGGTCCGCCAGCACGCGGTAGGCGATCTCGATCCGTTCCCGCAGCAGTGCGACGTCTCCCTCTTCGAACACGGGGTAGCCCGCCAGCGAGTCCTCGCAGTAGGTGGAGCAGGCGAGGCGATAGGCCCGTTCGATCGCCTCGAGAGTGGCGCCCCGGGGCAGGTCGAGGGTTTCGTAGTGATCCTGCTCGACGAGGGGCTTCACGCGGGGACTCCCGCCTCGTCGCCGCGCTGGGCGACCAGCTTGCGCGCGATGCGCGACAGGTACACGGCGGCGTCGCAGCGCGGGTCGGAGTCGACCAGGGGCCGGCGCGCCCGCACCGACGCCCGCGCCGCGGGCTCGTGGTTGACGTAGCCCAGGTACTCGGCGTCGATGGCGAAATACTTCCGGCACACGCTGCGCACCGCGAAGCCGAGCCGGATGTCCTCGGCGCTGCGCACGTCGTTCACCAGGATCCGCGGCCGGAAGGCCCGCATCACCGCGAGGAAGCGCTGGGCCTCCTCGGTGTCGATCGCCTTCACCTCGCGCATCAGTTCGAGCGGCGTCCGGATGCCGCGCTCGTTGCGCTCGTCCATCGCCACCGACACGACCTTGCGCACCTCCTGGGACACCATCGCGAGCTTCAATCGGCGATAGAAGGCAGCGCGCATGAAGGCGTAGGCGTTCTCCACGGAGGTGGGCTCGGGCGCGATCACGACGACACCGTCGTCGCAGACCATGAAGTAGTCCATCACCGTGGAGTCGGCACCGGCGCCGAGATCGAGAAACACGAAATCGGCGTCGAGGGTGCGCAGGGCTCGGACGAACCGGACGCGCAGTGCGTGGGAGGGCTGCGGGCTGGCCAGGTTCGGGCGGGTCGCGGCAATCAACCGCAGGTTCGGGAAGGGTGTCTCCTCGATCAGCTTGCGCACGTCCTCTTCGCGCTCGGCAGCGTACTCCGCGATGCTCGTGCGCGGGCGCGGAACACCGAGGGCCGTGTGCAGGTTGGCGCCCTCCAGGTCCCCGTCCACGGCGATGACGCGGTGCCCGGCCTTGGCCAGGGTGGTGGCGAGATTGGCGGTCACGAAGGTCTTGCCGACGCCGCCCTTGCCGCCGCCGAAGGGAATGAGCCGCGGACCGCCGCGCGCGGGCGGTCCATCGCGAGTTGCGCTGATCACCTCTCACCCCCCCCACGGCCTTCGGCCGCGCGCTCTATCCCCCGGCTGCGACGCCCTGCTCTACGACCGCGATGTGCAGGAACGGCCGCCACTCTTCGTAGCGAACCCTCGCGCCGATGTGCGTGAGCATCGGCGTCCAGGTGGGTTTCGTCGGGGACCGGTGCAGGCGGAGCCGGGCCTGCGTCGGAGTCCGACCGCCCTTGCGCCGATTGCAGTCGATACAGCTGCACACCACATTCTCCCAGGTGGTGCGTCCACCCAGCGATCTCGGAATCACGTGATCCAGGTTCAGCTTCGAGCGATGGGGACGGGTTCCGCAGTACTGACAGGTGAAGTTGTCGCGCGCGAAGATGTTCACCCGGCTGTAACGCACGTGACGTCGCGGCACCCGGTCGTAGCACCGCAGCACGATCACTCTTGGCACCCGGATCGATCCGTCGGGAATACCGACCCCCTGCTCGCCGTCCACCTCGACCCGCCGCCAGGACTCGAAATCGAAGGTTTCGTAGCTCCCGTTCACCGCCAGCGCGGTCCCCTGGTAGATCATCGTGAAGGCGCGACGGACCGTCGTGATGTGGATCGGCAGGAAGGACCGATTGAGGACGAGAACGTTCGAGTCCAGCATACGCCTTGTCGTCGGTCGGATCGTACGCAAAGGGCTGCGGGCCATCAACGCACCGCGCTCAGGAGGGCGCTCACGAGGGCGTCCTCGTCGCCGTCGAGCAGGGTTCGCACGTCCAGCACCAGGCCGTCATCGCGGATGCGCGCCAGAACCGCCGGGTGCGCGGCGCGCAGACCGGCAGCCAGCCGATCGGCGCCGAGGGGTGCCTCGATGCGCACGACCCAGCTCTCGAACTCGCGATCGGGGAGCGAGCCCCCGCCCGCGTAGCCCCGGCCGGGCTCGGCGCTCGCCTTGCCTGGGAATCCCTCGCAGCGGCCGATCCGCTCGGCCAGGGCCTCGGCGCGGGCGCGCAGGGTCGCAGGTGTGGCCAGCAGCTGGCGCAGGGCGGGCACCTCGCGCTCGGCGCGGCCTTCCAGGTAGGCGGTCAGGGTCCAGTCCAGCGCGGCGAGGGCCAGCTTGTCCACGCGCAGGGCCCGCGCCATCGGATGTCGCCGCAGCCGGTCGGCGTGGGCGGCGTCGCGGGTGAGGATGATTCCGGCCTGGGGTCCCCCCAGCAGCTTGTCCCCGGAGAAGCACACCAGCCCGGCTCCCCGGGCGAGACGCCCGGGAGCCCAGACCTCCTCGGGGAAGCCCCGGTCGCGGAGGTCGAGCAGGGTCCCACTGCCCAGGTCCTCCACCAGCGGGAGGCCGCGGGCCTCGGCCAGCTCCGCCAGCAGCGGCAGATCCACCTCGGCGACGAAGCCCCGCAAGGCGAAGTTGCTGCGGTGCACCTTGAGGAGCAGAGCCGTGTCCGGACCGATGGCGTCCTCGTAGTCGCGCAGGTGGGTGCGATTGGTCGTGCCGACCTCGATCAGGCGGACACCCGCCGACGCCATGATGTCGGGGACCCGGAAGGAGCCGCCGATCTCCACCAGCTCGCCGCGCGACACCACGGCCGCGCGGCCCCGGGCGAGAGCAGCGAGAACCAGGAGCACGGCCGCCGCGTTGTTGTTGACGACGAGCGCTCCCCCGGCACCCGAGAGCCAGCGGAGCTTCTCTTCCACCGCACCGGCCCGCGCCCCGCGCCGGCCGCTGGCGAGGTCGAGCTCGAGGTCCCCGTAGGTGCGCGCGGCAAGGGCCACGGCCCGGGCCGCCCCTTCCGAGAGCGGCGCGCGGCCGAGGTTGGTGTGAAGGACGATCCCCGTCGCGTTGATGACGCGCTCGGGGTGCGGTCGGGCGAAGTGCCTCGCTCGCGCGGCGACGCGCCCGACGAGCTCCGCCTGGTCGACGGTCGCGGCCGCCACTCCGTCTCTCGCGAGGCGCTCGCGCTCCTCGGCGAGAACCTGTCTCACCGCCTCGTTACGGGCCCAGTCGGGGAGCTCGGTGGCAACCTGCCCCACGGCCCGCGCGAGGCGATCTACCGAGGGCAGTGCGCGGCGAGGATCACTCTTGACCCGGGGGCGGTGATTCATCACTCTGTGATCCTCAGTTTTTGCACGGACCCTAGAGGAAAGCCCCGCGGGAACAACCACTGCCGGAGTCGCACGCCGAGTGCGGACCGAAGGGTCCGCGGACGACCCGTCGCCGATTCAGGGAGACGGGTCGAGGGAGAAAGGCACGGCGGCGGAGCCGAGCGTTCCCGAGCACGTGGTGAATCCTCGAGTGGGACCGGGGCGAGCCGGACGGGCGGCGGGGCGCTGCCGGGGCTCGAGTCGGTCACAGGGCCGCACCGTAATAGAGACTTCCTGTGCGAGTCAACGTTTTCAATAGCGATTTCGGGATATTAGAGAGAGTTCCCGTCCACCGGGCGCGGTCCTGGACCGCACTCGACGCCAGCTAGGCCCCGCCGGGCGCCGGCCACCTCCGGCGCCTTCACGACTCGAATCTGGGACCCGAACGGCTCGCCAACGCCGGAGACCAAGGCGTGGCGTTCAATGGACAGCGTTCGGGCGGGGGCCGCTCCGCGCCGTCGAACGAGATCATCATCAATATCGGCGCCGGGGAGACCCGCGTCGCACTGCTCGAAGGCGGCCACTTCACCGAGCTCCACATCGAACGCGAACGCGATCGCAATGTGGCGGGGATGGTGGCCAAGGGCAGAGTGACCCGAGTGCTCCCGGGGATGCAGGCCGGGTTCGTCGAGATCGGTCTCGAGAAGGCCGCCTTCCTCTACGTGGGAGACTACCTCGACTCCGAGGGCCTGCTCGACGGCGAGGACGACGACAAGCGCCGCCGCGGGCGCCGCGGCCAGCGCTCGCTGCCCCGAATCGAGACGGTTCTCGAGGAAGGGCAGGAGATCGTGGTCCAGGTCGCCAAGGAGCCGATCGGCACCAAGGGCGCCCGGATCACCAGCCACGTCTCGATCGCGGGACGCCACCTGGTGCTGACGCCCTGGTCGAAGCGGGTCGGCGTCTCTCGCCGGATCGGCTCCGACCGCGAGCGGCGGCGCCTGCGGGACATCGTCAATCGCGCGCGGCCCAAGGATCTCGGCTTCATCATCCGTACGGCCGGAGAGGGCACCCGCGATGCCGACCTCGAGGCGGACGTCGCCTACCTGGCGGCCGTCTGGAAGGAGATCTGCGAGGCCCAGACGGGCGCCCGTGCGCCCGCGATCCTGTACGAGGAGCTGTCGCTCCCGCTGCGCTCGATTCGTGACTTCGCCAGCGGCAAGACCCGCCGGATCGTGGTCGACGACCCCGCCACCCACGAGAAGATGCAGCGCTTCCTGTCGCGCTTCGTCGCCGAGCCGACGCCGAAGCTCGAGCTGTACCAGGGGGATCTGCCGCTCTTCGACCGCGAGGGTCTCGAGGCGCAGATCGACGAGAACCTGGGCAAGAAGGTCTGGCTCAAGTCGGGCGGCTACCTGATCGTCGACCAGAGCGAGGCGCTGACGGCCATCGACGTCAACACCGGCCGCTACGTCGGCAAGCGCGACCTCGAGGAGACCGTCCTCAAGACCAACCTCGAAGCCGTCCAGGAGGTGGTGCACCAGCTGCGCTTCCGCAATCTCGGTGGCCTCATCATCATCGACCTGATCGACATGGAGAGCGCCGAGAACCGCGACAAGGTGTACCGCGCCCTCCAGGAGGCCCTCCGAGGCGACAAGGCCCGCACCAACATCCTGAAGATCTCCGAGCTGGGCCTGGTCGAGATGACGCGCAAGCGCACGCGCGAGAATCTGGTTCAGCAGCTGTGCGAGCCGTGCAGCTTCTGCGAGGGCCGCGGATACGTGCTGTCGGCGGAGACGGTCGCCTACAAGCTGCT
>CAZZFT010000198.1:0-8132 GCA_964653555.1 uncultured Spirochaetales bacterium
TCGCCACCTGCGTGAGCCCCCAGAGCCGCAACCGCCACGTCGGCGAGCAGCTCGGCAAGGGCCGCACGATCGAGGAGATCATCGCGGAGATGCACATGGTGGCCGAGGGCGTGAAGACCTCCCGCGTGGTGCTCGAGCTCGGTGCTCGGCACGGCATCGAGCTGCCGATCGCGGCCGAGGTGTACGGCGTCGTGCACGAGGGACGCACGGCGATGCAGGCCTACCGCGGACTCACGCAGCGTGCGCCGGGAGCGGAGATGGACTCGGACTAGCGTCGCGACGCGGGCCGGTGGTCGGCGCGTGATACGCTCGATTCTCTTCGATGAAGAAGGCAAATCCCTCCCGTCTCGCCGCGGCCTTCCTCGCGCTGGCGGCGGCGTCGACCGCTTTCGCCGACGACGCCACCGACACGAGCTGGGCAAAGGACCCCGTTCACGTCTACTACGACGGCGGCGACTGCGGGACCGCCGCGATCGAGATCCAGGTGTTCGATCGCGAGAACGAGAGGTGGCGTCCCCATCCCCGGCACTTTCGCGTTCCCGTGCCGAGCTGCCAGATCGAGGACGCGGGAGTGCTGCTGAACGAGCTGCGCTGGCGCTGTGCGATCGAGCCCGAGCCCGAGTTCCCGCCGGCCTGGCGCACCTTCCGGGTGTGGGATCCGAAGGTGATGGAGCGCTGCGCCGTGGACGCGATCGCCACCGGCCCGGAGCGGATCGCGATCGCCGTGTCGGCGCCCGGCGACGGGGTGGCGGTGTCGGCGCCCGAGCCGGTCGTGCCGCTTTCGGGCAGCGTGCTGGTGGACGGCCTCGCCGGTGCCGGCTACGACGTGGTGCTCGTCGTGGACCGCGCCAGCCGCGACCTGCTCGCCGCCCAGACGCTGGCGATGCGCGCCTGGGTTCGGCGTCTCGCGCCGCGCCTCGGGGCGATCCGGATCGCCGTGATCTCCTATCCGAACGTGCCTCCCGCTCCGGGGGAGCGGACGGGGGCGCGCCGGGAGCTCGACTGGAGCGCCGACGCCGACGCGATCGACCGGGCGCTGGCGGGCCTGCTGCGCCGGCCGGTCTCGTCGGTCGCCACCGTCCCCGAGGCCCTCGACGCGGCGCTCGAGCTGCTCGCCGCCGGGCGACCGGGCGCGCGGCCGACGATCGTGCTGGGACTGGACGGCTCGCTGGTCGACGCCGCGACCGAGCCCGGTCCCGACGATCCGCTGCTGCGGGCGGCGGCCCGCGTGGCGGCTCGCGGCGCCTCGCTCCACTGGGTGGCCCTCGGCGGCGTCGCCGCCGACGACCCGGCGCTGGTGCGCCGCGCGCTCGCCGCCACGCGCGGCACCTTCCGGCGCGTGCCGCCCCAGGCCTACGCCACGAGCTTCCTGGCGAGCCTGACGCTGCCCGCCGCGGAGGCGGTCTGGGTCGAGACCGCAGCCGATCCGCAGCTCCCCGCCACCCTCGACGGCGAGGGCGGCTTCCGCGCCCGGATCCCGGTGCAGGCCGGCTCCAACCCGATCGTGATCCGCGCGCGTACCCGCGACGGCGCGGAGGTGGCCCAGCCCTTCGACCTGGTGTTCGACGACTCGCTGGTCCTCGAGCAGGTCCTGGAGGCCGAGCGCGCGCGCATGCGCGAGGCCCAGCGCAAGCGGCTCGAGATCCGGCCCGAGGGCGCCGAGACGCCCGGCGACCCCTGAGGAGGCGCGTTATCCTGCGCCGACCTCGGAGAGGTGGCCGAGTGGTCGAAGGCGCTCCCCTGCTAAGGGAGTATGGGGTGAAACCCATCGAGGGTTCGAATCCCTCCCTCTCCGCCAACCCCGCGTCCGCCTAGTCGGCGTCGAGCGGGACCAGGTCGGGCGCGGGCGCGAGGCCGGCGTCGATCTGGAGCACTTCGTCGAGCTCCTGCTCGTAGGTCCCCGAATCGATGGGTCCGCCCTCGGCGTCGTCGCCCTCTTCGGGGAGGACGAGGGAATCCGCGGTCAGCGCGGGGGTCCGGGGTAACAGGGGCGGCGGCGCGGGGGCGGGCACATCCGGTCCAGCCTCGAAGGACACCGCGTCCGGCATCCCGACCACCGCGACGGATTCGGGAGGGATCGCGTCGTCCACCAGAGGGGCCGCAAGGGTGGGCGCCGCGGCGCAGAGGAGCGCCGCCAGGATCAGCGCAGGGGCACGCATCGACCCACTCCGTAACCCGATTCGCACGCTCGAGTCAAGCAAGCTTGCCCCTTCGGTCCGAAATTTCTCGACCGGGCGCGGGGTGGCTCGCCCAACTGCCTGAATTATGATGCGTTCCTTCGGAGAGATGGCCGAGTGGCTGAAGGCGCACGCTTGGAAAGCGTGTGTACCGAGAGGTACCGTGGGTTCGAATCCCACTCTCTCCGCCAACCCGCCTGCGGCTCCGGCGTGCTCTCGGAGGACGGCGCGAGGCGATCCAGAGGATTCGCGCCATTCCGCGCGGTTCTGGGCGAGCGGCCCGGTGATTCCGAACTGGAGACGCGGGTGGTGAGGGGCCTGCCGGCGTTCTGGCCGCCCAGTTGCCCGCACCTCCTCACGCCAGCCGATTCCGGAACAGCCAACCCGCCGCGCTGAGGCTCGCCACGGCGATGAGTGAAAGCGGCCAGAGCTGATGGACGACGAGCGCGGCCGGCAGACCCTCGAGGAAGAGACCGCGCACGATGACCAGGAAGTAACGCATCGGGTTCAACCAGGTGAGCAGCTGGACCGCGTCCGACATGTTGGCGATGGGGGTCGCGAAGCCCGACAGGATGATCGCCGGGACGAGAAAGAGAAAGGCGCCCAGGATGGCCTGCTGCTGGGTACGGACGAGCGAGGAGATCATGAGCCCCACGCCGATCACCGAGAGCAGGAAGAGCACCATTCCCAGATAGAGCAGCACGAGGCTGCCGAGAAGTGGTACGCCGAACCACAGCACCGCCACGAGCACGATGACCGTTCCCTCGACGAGGCCGATCAGCAGCGGCCCCAGCGACTTGCCGATCAGGATCTGCACGGGCCGAAGCGGGGTCACCAGGAGCTGGTCGAAGGTTCCCAGCTCCCTCTCGCGCGCCACGGAGAGGGCCGTCACCACGAGCGTCACCACCAGGGTCAGGAGCGCCACGATCCCGGGGACGATGAACCAGCGGCTGTGCAGGTTGGGATTGAACCAGGCGCGCACAACCAGGTTGGCAGGGGGCATCCGCTCACCGTGGCGGCGCAGCCAGTCGAGGTTGAAGTCGCGGACGATGGCATTGGCGTAGCCGGCCAGGATCAGCGCCGTGTTCGAGTTGCGCCCATCGATCAAGAGCTGGACGCGAGCGGGTTGCGCGACGCGGAGGTCGCGCGAGAAGTCCTGACCGAGGTGCACGACGAGCGCGGCGTCGCGGCCGTCGAGCACACGGGCGATATCGGATTCGCGCTCCAGCCAGGCGACCGTGCGGAAGACCGGCGATCCCGCGAAGCGAGACACCAACTCGCGCGCGTCGCTGCCTCGATCCTCGACGTAGAAGGCAACGGGCACGTCCCGGAGGTCGTAGGTCGCTGCATAGCCGAAGACCATGAGCTGGATGATCGGGGGGCCGATCAGGACGAAGCGGCTGCGCGGGTCCTTCCAGACGGCCAGGAGCTCCTTCACGACCAGGGCTCGGATCTGATGCCACACGATGATCTACTCCAGGCGCTTGAGTGTGCGGCGCCGGGTCATGCCGAGGAAGAAGACAGCCATCGCCGCGAGGGCGAGCGCATTCGGGACGATGACGCTCCAGACGTTCCCGGCGAGAAAGATCGTCTGAACGATCGCGACGAAGTAGCGGGCAGCGATCACATGGGTGATCCACTGCACGGCCCGCGGCATGCTCTCGATGTCGAAGATGAATCCCGAGAGGATGAAGGCGGGCAGGAAGGTCACGATGATGGCGATCTGACCCGCGACGAACTGGTTCTTCGAGACGGTGGAAATGAGCAGCCCCATTCCGAGCGCGGCGAGCAGGAAGAGCGCCGAGGACAGCGTCAGCACGAGGAAGGACCCTCGGAAGGGCACGTCGAAGAGCGCGATCGCCATCACGACGGAGAGCGCCATCCCGCCCATCCCGAGCACGAAGTAGGGGACGACCTTTCCCAGCAGGAGCTCGGACGTCGTGACGGGGGTGACGAGCAGCGCCTCCATGGTTCCCCGTTCCCACTCCCGGGCAACCACCAGAGCCGTCAGCAGCGCGCCGATGAGCGTCATGATGATGGCGATGAGGCCGGGGACGAGGAAGTTCCGGCTTCGAACCGCTGCGTTGAACCAGACGCGCGACTCGATCGTGACGGGAGCCGCAAGCCGAATGCCGCTGTCGCGCGCGACCTGGTCGAGCCACGCACGCCACGCACCGTCGATGTAGCCGCTGATGAGGCGGGCAGTGTTGGCGTCGGTCCCGTTGACCAGGACCTGGATCGGCGCGCCACGCGGTCCGTACAGCCGACGCGAGAAATCGCTGCGCAGCACGACGACGGCCGCGACGTCGCCGTCGAAGAGTGCCTCCTCGGCACCTCGACGATCGAAGTGGGCGCGCGGCTCGAAGTAGGGCGAGTGGAAGAAGGACGCGGTGAAGCTCGCCGTCTCCGCCGTGGGGCTCTCGACCACCAGCGCGACGGGGACCTTGCGGGCGTCCAGGGAGATCCCGTAGCCGAATAGGAGCAGCAGCACGACCGGCAGCACGAAGGCGATCGCGATGCTGCTCGGATCGCGGAGGATCTGCAGCACCTCCTTGCGGAGGAGCCCGCGCAGGCGCATGCGGCGTGCGCCGGCGCGTCCGTGGGCGTTCACTGCGGGTGCTCCTGCTCGTGCGCCTCGATCAGGGCGACGAACGCGTCGTCGAGGGTGGGATCGGGGCGATCGGGCGTCCGGTATCTCTGCTTCAGCTCGTCGGGAGAGCCGAGTGCGATCAGCTGGCCCCGATAGATGATGCCCAGGCGGTCGCAGTACTCGGCTTCGTCGAGGAAGTGGGTCGTCACCATCACGGTCACGCCCGCTTCCGCGAGCCCGTTGATGCGATCCCAGAACTCACGGCGCGTCAGCGGATCGACTCCGGAGGTCGGCTCGTCGAGAAAGAGGATCTCGGGCTCGTGGAGGAGTGCAGCGCCGAGCGCGAGCCGCTGCTTGAAGCCGAGCGGCAGGTCGTCGCTCGTCCGCTCGACCAGCGGGCCCAGACCGAAGGCCTCGAGCGCCCAGGCGATCCGCGCGCGCTGGCGGGCGCCGCCGAGGCCGTACGCGCTGCCGAAGAAGCGCAGATTCTGCTCGACGCTGAGCACGCCGTAGAGCGAGAACTTCTGCGACATGTAGCCTATGCGCGCGCGGGCCCGTGGCGCCGAGCGTCGCAGGTCGATGCCCAGAACCCGTGCCGCGCCGCTGGACGGCGGCAGCAGGCCGCAGAGCATGCGGAAGGTCGTGGACTTCCCGGCGCCGTTGGGCCCCAGCAGCCCGAAGACCTCGCCGCGGGCGACCTCGAAGCTCACGCGGTCGACTGCGCGGAAGTCGCCGAAGACGCGCGTCAGGTCGCGGATCTCGATCACCGCGTCGTCCCGGGAGGCGCGCTCGGCGCTCACCGGGGCGAAGCCGCTGTCCGCAGTGGACACAGGTGGCGTCATTCGGCTCGTGCGTTCGTGGAGGAGCGCGACGAAGGCGTCCTCGAAGCGAGGTGCAACGGGGGCGAGACGGTCCGGGAGCCCATCGGCTTCGGGGAGAATCTCCCGCGGCTCGGGGCATCGCGCGCCGTCCGCCATCAACACGCGCACGCGGCTGCCCTGCACGACGGCGTCGAGAACGCCGGGCAGCGACTTCGCCCGGCGGGCCACGCGCCGTCTCTGCGCGGGAGGCACCGCCAGCGCGAAGCCGCGCCCCCGCACCGGCTCGAGCAGCTCGGCCGGACGGCCGGCTGCGAGCACCTGCCCCTCGTGCAGGACGATCACCTCGTCGCACCGCTCTGCTTCGTCCTGGTAGGCGGTGCTCCACACGACGCTCATCCCCCCGCTCGTCAGCCGGAGGACGATCTGCCAGAGCTCCCGCCGCGAGATCGGGTCGACTCCCACACTCGGCTCGTCGAGGAGCAGGAGCTCAGGCGGGTGTACGAGCGTGCACGCAAGTCCCAGCTTCTGCTTCATCCCGCCCGACAGGCGCCCGGCGAGGCGGCTTCCGAAGGGGCCCAGTCCGGTGAACTCCTTCAGCTCCGCGAAGCGGCTCTCTCGCTCGGTCGGCGGGAGCCCGTAGAGGTCCGCATAGAGATCGAGGTTCTCTGCGACGGAGAGGTCTTCGTAGAGACCGAACCGCTGGGGCATATATCCGACGCGGCCCCGGAGACGCTCGGCTTCTTCTGCGGCATCGATACCCAGGACGCGAAGCGTGCCCGCGTCCGGAAGCAGGAGGCCAGCGACGAGGCGGAGAAACGTGGTCTTGCCGGCGCCATCCGGTCCGACCAGCCCGGTGATGCCGCCGCGATGCACGGACGCCCCGAGAGCGCGCAGCGCCGCGACGCGGGCCGGACCGGCTCCGAACGACTTGTGGAGGTCGACCGCCTCGACCACCACGCCTTCGATGGGAGATGCAGCCGGCGCAGCGATCACGGCGTCGGTGGTTCCTGGGACGGCTGCGGCTCTGGACCGTCGTCCACCGCATCCGCGTCACCGGTCGGATCGCTCGTCTCCGATTCCGGTGGGCCTCGCGAGCCGCCCGCGGCCGTGGGTGGAGGCGGGTCCAGTGCAAGCCGCACGGTGACCGGCATCCCCTGGCGCAAGGTGCGATCCGGTTTTCGGACGTAGATTCGCGTGCGATAGACGAGGCTGGTCCGCAGGTCCGGCGTCTCGACCGGCTTGGGCGTGAACTCCGCTGTCGGCGAGATGAAGCCCACCCAGCCTTCGTGCTTTCGATCGGGGAACGAGTCGTTCGTGATCTCGGCCTTCATCCCGGGGAAGACGCGTCCCAGGTCGCGCTCGGACAGGTACGTGCGCACCCAGACGGGGTCCGCGAGGGCCAGGGTGTAGGCCGGCGAGTTGGGGAGCACGACCGCGCCGGGCTCGAGGATACGCGTCACCACCGTACCGTCGGCGGGGGCGTAGAGCTTGGTATCGGCCAGACGGTGGCGCGCGAGCGCGAGGGCGTTCTCGTCGGCCTGCAGCTCGGCACGAGCGGCTTCGGTGTCCTCGCTGCGAGGACCCTCGACCGCGAGACGCAGGTTCTCCTGCGCCATCTTCAAGCGAGCTTCGGCCGCGAGGTGCGCCGCGCGGGCGTCGTCTGCTCGCTGCCTGGACGCCGCGTCGCCCTTGGCGAGCTCCTCGAGCCGCGCGTGGGTCACTCTCGCGTCGGCGAACTCGGCCTGCGCCGCGGCCACCTCCGCCTGGGCGCGCACGATCTCCTCGGGACGACTGCCGCGCTCGAATCGCGCCACGATCGCGCGCTGCGCCGCCACCTTGGCCTCCGCCTCGAGGACCACGTGCTCGAGACGGGAGGGATCGAGCTCCGCGAGAAGCTGACCGGCCTCGACGGGATCTCCCTCCTCGACGTGCATCGCGACGATCCGGTCGCTCTCGTTGAACGCAAGGTCCACCTCACGGACGTCGATGTTTCCGAACAGCAGAATGTCGGTGGACGTCTTCGGATCCCGCAGGCCGAACCACATCGCTGCTCCGACGAGGAGCGCAACGACCCCGATCGCCCCCGCCAGACGGAGGCGGCGCCCGCGTGGAGCTGCTCCGTGCTCAGCTTCGTGTTCCTCTTCGGCCATGTCAGCTTCCCGCGCATCGAACGATGCCTGCGGCGGATCTGGTCGTTTCGACCGTCGGCTCCGTCGTCCGCAGCTTCAGCCGGTCAGTTGCCCGACGACGATCGCAGAGAACGCCAGGTCGCGAAACCTTTCGCAGTTTGCGGGAAGGATGAACCACGCAGCCGTGGCCGTGCTAAAGACCGAGATCGCGGCTTCTCAGGTCCGGCGGCAGGCATCCCAGTCAGCGCGGGACCGGGCTGGGGCTCAGCCGCGAGCGTCGGCGCGCAGTGCGGCTCCCGCGCTGGAGTCGGGGGGAGCGGCTGCCCGCCTGCAGCAGACCCCGTTTAGGGAGTGTCAACTCCCGTTTAGGGAGTGTCAACTCCTCTCGGTTTCGTGAGTTCAGGATTCTCTCTTG
>CAZZFT010000199.1:0-8038 GCA_964653555.1 uncultured Spirochaetales bacterium
GTCTGGTGGACGCTCGGCGACCGGGTGAATCTCAGCGACGCCTCGGTGCTCCGGGGCAAGGTGGCCCTGACGCGGCAGGCGCCCCCGGGTCCGCTGCTGCGTGCTCTGCTCCGGCTGGCGGATTCGGCCATTCCCTGGTTCATGCGCAGCGACACCACGAAGACGATCTTCGTCGATCGCAGCGCCGGCGAAGCGGCAAAGCGCGCGCGGGCCCTGGCGTTGGCGATGACACTCGAGATTGCGGAACGCCCCGAGCCCGTCTGGATCTTCTTCGAGGGCGGGCGGTCCCGGGTTCCCGGCGTCCTTGCTCCCGCGCGTCGCGGCATCGGATCACTGGTCTTGGAGCTGCGGGAGCGCGGACACCAGCCCCTCGTCGTCGTCATCTACCACCGTGGCATGGAGCGCCTCATCCCGCCCGGTGGATCCCGGTTCCTGTCCTACGGTCACCCGGTGGAGGTGCGCTGGAGCCTCTTCGACATGGGCGCGGCGGATGCCGCAGTCTGGGACGATCAGGCCGTGGCAGACGCGGTCCGAGAGGCCGCACTCCGCCTCCAGGTGCCGGACGGGATTGGCGAGAGCCGCCGTGCGTAGGCTGGGACGCAAGATCTATCGCATCGGCGGCACCTTGGTGGGCTGGGCGGTCTGGGTGGTGGTGAGTCTCGTGTGGGGGGTTCTGCTGCTTCCGTTGACCGTGTTGCTGGCGCCGGTGTGGCCCAGCGTCCGAGAGCACTTCGCAACGCTGACACGCTGGGCGCTGCGAGCCTACGTCCGGCAGCTGTCGTTCGTTCGGCTCTGCGTGGAAGGCGCGGAGAAACGGCTCGATGGACCGCGCATCCTCGTCGCCAACCATCAGTCGCGGCTCGATTCGCCGGTGCTTCTCGCGATCGAGCCGAGGCTGTGCGGCCCGGTGCGGGGCTACATGCTCCGCGTGCCGCTCCTCGGAACGATGATCCGCCTGCTGGGCTTCTTCGATGCCGACGCAGAGGGGGCGGCCGTGCTCGACGCAATGAATCGTGCGGCCGAGCGCGCGCGTTCGCGGGCGGGAGGGCTGCTCTTCTACCCGGAAGGCACCCGCTCCAAGACGGGCGAGATCGGTCCCTTCCGTCGCGGCGCATTCCGCGCTGCCGTCGACCACGACCTGCCCATCCAGCCGGTGGTCATCGAGGGATTCGACGCGGTCCTTCCCCCGGGCCGCGCGATCACCCCGGTGTTCGGCCGCTACCCCGTGCGCATTCGCTATCTCGAGCCATTGCACCCCCCCTACGGAACGGGCCCCAGACGCGACGTGGTCCGCGGCCTCGCGAAGCACGTGCGGACGGCTCTCGTCGACGAGCTGGCGCGGATGCGAGCGGAACGGAGAGCAATCGCCGCCACGGGAGTCGGGAGTCGGCGCCAGCCGTGACTTGCGTGGCGCGCGTCGATCGTCGATTCCGTCTCGCTCGGGACACCTGCGGTGCTCGCCGCCGGGCCAACTGGGTCGGTCGATCGCGACGCGGCCGTCGGCGCGCATCGACGAGCCCGGATCGGCCGTCGCTCCCGCGGGGCTCCGCGCGGCCACGATGAAGACGCGGAACCCTCCTTGACAGCCTCCGCCCGTGCGTGTTCCGCTGGTCCGGTTGGAGCCTCGAATCGAATCGGGTGACGGGAGGAACGGTGCCATGGCGATCGACATGATGACGAGGTCCGGAACGGTGTCCTGGGCGGCTGCGATGTTCGGGAGCCTGCTCGTGCTGGGCACCGCCGTCGACGAGGCCCGGGCTGGCTCGCCGACGGCGCCGTGCGATCCCCTGGACTCCGCGCTGTGCCTGCTGCCCTTCCCCAACGATCTGTTCACGACCGCGGACGCCGCGACGGACACCGGGCGGAGAGTCGCCTTCGCGGCGCTGCCGAGCAACGCGCTGGGCCAGCCCATCGATCCGACCGAGTGGAACCGCAACGACGGCTTCTCGCCCGGCTCGCCGGTGCTGACCTTCGTGCCCGAGCTGGACCTGCCCGTCACGTGGAACACTCAGGACGAGCCCACCTCGCTGCCCGCCATCGGCCCCAATGAGCTCGGCTACTTCGACTACCGTGACCACATCGCGGCGCCCGGCCGCTACCTCCGGCCCGACGCGCCGATCGTGATCCTCGATGCCGACACGGGAAAGCGCCACCCCTTCTGGTCCGAGCTCGACATGCATCCCGCGACGCCGGCCGACCAGCGCCTCCTGATCCTGCGCCCCGCCGTGAACTTCCGCGAGGGCCATCACTACATCGTGGCGCTGCGGAACCTGAAGCGGTCGGACGGGAGCGTGATCGCCCCGAGCGCGGCCTTCGAGGGCTATCGAAGCGGCAGCGCCGCCGACGCGCGCTCCGCGCACATGGAGTCGCTGTTCGCGACGCTGGGCGCGGCGGGCATCGCTCGCGCCGATCTCTACCTCGCATGGGACTTCACCGTGGCGAGCGAGCGCAACCTCAGCGAGCGCTCGTTGCACATCCGCGACGACGCCTTCGCGGGCCTGGGCGACACGAAGCTGGCCAACCTGCGCGTGGAGGGCGCGGCGCCGGCCTTCGAGGTCACGTCGGTGGAGAACTTCCAGAACGACGACCCCCAGGCCCCCGCCTACGACGGCGACACGCGCCGGCGCGTGCGCGGCATCGTGCACGTCCCGAACTACCTCGGGGACAATCCCGACGGCGAGCCGGGCGGCCCCGGCTCGCGCTTCCACGATGGGGACGGCGACGGTCTCCCCGACCAGAACCCCGACGCCCCCGAGCTCGAAGCCGTCTTCGTCTGCGACATCCCCTACGCGCCCTTCGAGCGACGCGTCTTCCGGGCCACGCCGCTGCTCTACGGGCACGGCCTGCTCGGCGACCCGAACGAGGTGACCGGGGGCTCGGGTCAGCAGATGCGCATGCGCGGCTTCATGACCTGCGCCACTCCGTGGATCGGCATGGCCGAGGAGGACGTGCCCAACGTCGTCGGCCTGCTACAGGATCTCTCCGGCCTGCCCACGCTGGTCGATCGCGCGCAGCAGGGCTTCCTGAACTTCCACTTCGTCGGGCGGGCGATGATCCACCCCGACGGCTTCGCCTCCGATCCGGCCTTCCGGCGGGACGGCTCGTCGGGACCCAAGACGCCCCTCATCCGGACCGCGCGGGGCAGGGGCTACTCGCCTCTGGTGTACGACGGCAACAGTCAGGGGGCGATCATGGGAGGCGCCTACATGGCTCTCACCCCCGACGCTCCGCGCGGCGTGCTCGGCGTGGCCGGCATGAACTACTCCACGCTGCTGAACCGCAGCGTCGACTGGGAGGCCAGCCCGCTCTCCCAGCTGCTGTACGGCTACTATCCCGACAAGCAGCAGCAGCAGGTGATCTTCGCGCTGATGCAGATGCTCTGGGATCGCGCCGAGGCCAACGGCTACGCTCATCACATGGCGAGCGATCCGCTCCCCGGAACCCCGCGGCACGCCATCCTGATGCACGTGGCGTTCGGGGACCACCAGGTGGCCAACGTCTCCGCCGAGGTGGAGGCGCGCACCCTGGGCGCGAAGCTCATGCGACCGCCGCTCGAAGAGGGCAAGCACTGGGAGGCGGATCCCTACTTCACGCCGACCGCCGACTATCCGCGGTGGGGCTCGGCGATGGTGTACTGGGACAGCGGCAATGCGACGCCGCCGAACGCCAACATCCCGGCGAATCACGACGGCGATCCGCACGAGGATCCGCGGCGCGAGCCCGGGGGCGCGCTCCAGAAGGACGTGTTCCTGCACTGGGGTCTGGTGATCGACGTCTGCGGCGGCGAGCCCTATCGCACAGACGACCATCCGGATTCCGGGGGCGTGCCCGTCTGCAATCCGCTGTAGGGCTCCGCGCGCGCGCGGGCTGGGGACGCCGCGAGCGCGAGGAACTCGCCAGCGAGTCCCAGCGCCGGTGCCCCTTCCCCAGGAGCTGCTGCACGTGCTTCTGCGAGGAGCTACCGGCGCCCGTCTCGAACAGGCCTCCGCCGTTCATGAGCGGGACGATCGGCGGAGCGACCTCTTCCCGATCCTCGAGATCGAGGCGCGATCGGTTCGGGGCCGCGGGGTGTGCCGCCGGTGCGGACCCGCCTCCGCGGGCGTCAGCTGCGGCGCAGCGCCAGACCCGTGAGACCCGCGACCAACAGCAGCGCCGTGGAGGGCTCCGGAACCGGCGCCACCCGACCGTGGGCCTGGGGCGGGAGCGCGCCCCCGAAGGGGGGCGCGTGGTCGTATACGTGCTCGGCGGCGCCGTCGGGAAGATCCACGACGCCGACGAGATTCGGCGGGCCGGCAGGCGTCTCCGGCGGCGGCGGGTCCGGCGGACCGCCCTGTTCCACCGCGATCAGATCGACCAGGGGCTGCCCGTGCGGTATGGGCAGCGTGAGGTCGATCGGGGGCGCGGCCACCGGAGGCGACTCGGGCGGCCCGTCGATGTCGACCGGTCCGAGCGGAACCCCGGGACTCGGCGGAGTCGCGAGCGGCGGACCGAGGCCGATGGCGAATGCCCCAGCGGGAGGCGAGGATGCAAGGAGGATGAGCAGCAGCGTGCGCCAAAGCATGGATCGGGTCCTCTCTGGAGGCGGGTGGGCCTGCACGCATCTGTGGTAGATCCGGCGCGGTTTGTGGCGCCGCCGGACCGCGCGCCCGGGATCACCGAAACTGAGCGGCCGTGGGTCGACCCTTCCCGATGCGACGAGCTCCAGCACGTGGAGAATCGCCGCGGCCCCGTGATCGAGCTCTCGACGGTCGGCGTCGAGCAGAGCCGCGCGGGGCTGGGATCATGCGGGGACGGTCGCTGCACTCGGAGCGCGATGCCCTCGCTCAAGCCAGCCTCGGCGAGCCAGGACCGGGCGCGGGCATCTCATTCGACCAGGTCCTCCGCGACGCGGAGGGCAAGGACGGATGTCGCAACGAGGAGGTCGATCTCGTCGCCACGTCGACGGGAGAGCTCAGCGTGGTGAGCCTGAACGAGACGGCGCATCCGTCGGGAGATCGGGCGGGTCCGCGCCCTCAGATCGCGTCGATGATCGCGTTGAAGGTCGCGCTCGGGCGCATGGCGCTCTCGGTCTTCGCGGGGTCGGGCCGGTAGTAGCCGCCGAGGTCCTGGGGCGCGCCCTGGGCGGCGTTCAGCTCGGCGACGATCTTCTCCTCGTTCGCGGCGAGCGCGCGGGCGACCGGGGCGAAGCGCGCAGCAAGTTCCGGGTCGCTGCGCTGGGCCGCGATCGCCTGGGCCCAGTAGAGCGCGAGGTAGAACTGGCTGCCGCGGTTGTCGAGCTCGTGCACCTTGCGCGAGGGTGCCTTGCGGTTCAGCAGCAGCTTTCCGGTGGCCTCGTCGAGCGTCTCGCCGAGCAGCCTGGCCTCGGCGTTGTCGAAGTGCTCGCCAAGGTGCTCGAGGGACGCAGCGAGGGCGAGGAACTCGCCCAGCGAGTCCCAGCGCAGATGCCCCTCCTCCAGGAACTGCTGCACGTGCTTCGGCGCAGAGCCGCCGGCGCCCGTCTCGAACAGGCCTCCGCCATTCATGAGCGGGACGATCGAGAGCATCTTGGCGCTGGTCCCGATCTCGAGGATCGGGAACAGATCGGTGAGGTAGTCGCGCAGCACGTTTCCGGTGCAGGAGATGGTGTCCTCGCCGCGGCGGATCCGCTCGAGCGAGAAGCGCGTCGCTTCGACCGGGGACAGGATCCGGAGGTCCAGGCCCTGCGTGTCGTGATCCCGCAGATAGGCCTCCACCTTGCGGATGAGCTCGGCGTCGTGCGGCCGGTCGGCGTCGAGCCAGAACACGGCCGGGTCGCCGGTGGCCCGGGCGCGCGCCACCGCAAGCTTCACCCAATCGCGCACCGCCGCGTCCTTCACTTGGCACGCGCGCCAGATGTCGCCGCGCTCGACCCGGTGCTCGAGCAGAACGCGGCCCGCCGCATCCACCACCCGGACCACGCCGTCGGCCGCGATCTCGAAGGTCTTGTCGTGGGAGCCGTACTCCTCGGCCTTCTGCGCCATGAGTCCCACGTTGGGGACGCTGCCCATGGTGGCGGGGTCGAAGGCGCCGTGCGCCTGGCAGTCCTTCACCACCGCGTCGTAGACGCCCGCATAGCTCGCGTCGGGAATCACGGCCTTGCAGTCCTGCAGCTCGCCGGCCCGGTTCCACATTCGGCCCGAGTCGCGGATCATCGGCGGCATCGAGGCGTCGACGATGATGTCGCTGGGCACGTGCAGGTTGGTGATGCCCTTGTCCGAGTTGACCATCGCGAGCGCGGGACCGGCCTCGTAGTCCGTCTCGATGTCGGCCTGGATCGCCCGGCGTTCGGCCTCGGGGAGTGCTGCGATCTTGGCGAGCAGGTCGCCGAAGCCGTTGTTCGGGTCGACGCCCAGGGCATCGAGGGTCGCGCCGTGCTTGCCGAACACGTTCTCGAAGAAGGCGCGCACGGCGTGTCCGAAGATGATCGGGTCCGAGACCTTCATCATCGTGGCCTTCAGGTGCAGCGAGAACAGCACGCCCCGCCGCTTGGCGTCGGCGATCTGCTCGTGCAGGAACGCGACCAGCGCCCGCCGGCTCATGAAGGTCGCGTCGATCACTTCGCCGGCCTGGAGCGCGATGCCGTCCTTGAGGACGGTGGTGGTTCCGTCGGATGCCGTGTGCTCGATCCGGACGGTGGTCGCGGCGTCCACGGTGACGGACTTCTCGTTGTGGCGGAAGTCTCCCGCGCTCATGGTGGCGACGTGGGTCTTCGAGTCGGGAGCCCAGGCGCCCATGCGGTGCGGGTTCTTGCGCGCGTACTCCTTCACGGCCCTGGGCGCGCGCCGGTCCGAGTTGCCTTCGCGCAGCACCGGGTTGACGGCGCTCCCCTTGACCTTGTCGTAGCGCGCCTGGATGTCGCGCTCTTCGTCGGTCGAGGGACTCGCGGGGTAGTCGGGCAGCGGATAGCCCCGGGCCTGCAGCTCGGCGATGGCGGCCTTGAGCTGCGGGATGGACGCGCTGATGTTGGGCAGCTTGATGACGTTGGCCTCGGGCGTCTTCACCAGCTTCCCGAGCTCGCTCAGGCCGTCGGGCTCGCGCTGCTCCGCCGAGAGGCGGTCGGGAAAGGCCGCGAGGATGCGACCGGCGAGCGAGATGTCGCGCGTCTCGACCGGAACTCCCGTGGCCCCCGCGAAGGCGCGGATGATGGGCAGGAAGGAGGAGGTGGCGAGGGCAGGGGCCTCGTCGGTCCAGGTGTAGATGATGGGCGGTGACTGGCTCATGGAGTCGGGATGGCCGGCTTCGTGGGTGGAGCGGTGGTTCTACCAGAATGTCGCGGCCCGTGCCCACCGGCTCACCGGGGTGCCGGCTCCGCCGGGCGGGGGCGCGGTTGCGGCAGAGCGCGTCGCTGAGTGCCCCGGCGAGCTCGGGATCGTTAGTCGCTCACGCTCCAGGTATCGCCCGAATTGAGCAGCGCTGCGAGGTCGCCGCGGCCGCGCTTGGCGATGGCAGTCTCGACCTGGGCCTCGAGCAGGGCGTCGTAGGAGGGCTTCTCGACCGCGCGGAACACGCCGATCGGCAGCGGGAAGCTGGGCCGCTGGAGGCTGGCCAGGGCGAAGGCGTAGGCCGGGCTCTCGTGTCGCTCGTGGTGGATCGCGACGCCCTTGGCGACCGGGTCCTCTCCGGCTCCGAGGTGCACGATCGAGGGGATGCCGTTCTCGATCCGGATCCCACGGCGCTGATCGTCGGCGCCCCACACGAGCGGGTGGCCGTCCTCGAGGTCGAGCGCGGCCTCGATGCGCTGCTTGCGGTCCTCCACCTCGATCCACTCGTCGTCGTTGTAGACCGGGCAGTTCTGGAGGATCTCGATGAAGGCGGTGCCGCGGTGCTCGTGGGCCCGGCGCAGCACCATCTGGAGGTGCGAAGCGTGCACGTCGATCGTGCGCGCCACGAAGGTGGCACCGGCGCCCAGGGCGAAGGCGATCGGGTCGATCGGATGGTCGATCGCTCCGTCGGGCGTGGACTTCGTCTTCATGCCGAGGCGCGAGGTGGGCGAGTACTGGCCCTTGGTCAGCCCGTAGAC
>CAZZFT010000200.1:0-7974 GCA_964653555.1 uncultured Spirochaetales bacterium
GCCCAGCGGGAGCCCGCCTTCGCTCGCCTGCGGCTCGCTGCGCGTCGGCCGACTCCACGAGTCGGCCTCCTAGCCCAGCGGGAGCCCGCCTTCGCTCGCCTGCGGCTCGCTGCGCGTCGGCCGACTCCACGAGTCGGCCTCCTAGCCCAGGAAGCGCTCGCGCACGTCCGCCGGGGGCACGGGGCACGCGTCGAGCTTCCCGAACCAGCGGTAGCGGCGGCGGGCGAAGGCCTCGTAGGCGGCATCGCACAGGGCGCGCGGCAGGACCCGCAGCGCCGACAGCCAGCGCCAGGGCGCGGGCAGCTCCCGCGCGAGCCGGAACAGCGCCGCCGAGCGCAGCCACACGCGCTCCCCCCCGGCCTCGCGGGTGACGAACACGATCGTGGCCAGGGAATCCGGGAGCTCGGGATGCCGCGCGCGCAGGGCGGCCGCCGTCTCCCCCTGGAGCGGGGCGAAGGAGAGGCGCCGCGCAACGTCGCGGTCGATCAGCCAACGCACGCTGCCGTTGCAGAAGCCGCACACGCCGTCGTAGAGGACGATCCGCTCCGGGAGCGGGGCGACCGTCACTCGCCGGCGTCGCCGATGCGGAAGGCCTTGCGCGCGGCCGTCTCCCACTTCGTGAAGGGCAGCTCCTCGCGGATCGCGCGGATCCTCTCGAAGAGCTCGTTCGCCTGGGCCTGCTGCTCCGACCACTCCTTTGCGAACGCGCCGGAGCGGATCTCCTCGAGCACCGCGCCCATCTTCTCCTTGAGCGCACCGTCGAGCCCCAGGTAGCGCGCGCCGCGCGTCACGCTGCCGTACTGGCTGGTGCGCGAGTGGTAGTCCATCTGCCGCGTCATCCCCACCTGGCGGATCTTCTCGAGCGAGTAGGCGAGCTCGCCGGAGAGATAGAGCTCGACGAGTACCGCCTCGGGCGGGTAGCCGGCCTCCACCAGCAGCTCGACGGCGCTCATCATCACGCGTCCCCAGGCCGGCCCGAAGCCCTGCTCGGTGAAGAGGTCCAGGCTCGCCTCGTCGTGCATCGTCATCTCGATGCAGCCGCCGCGCGTGGCGCCGACGCCCTTGCACAGCGCGAGCATGCGCGGACGGGCGCGACCGCTGGCGTCCTGGTGCACCCCCACGAAGGCGGGGAATCCGGTCCCGGCGACGTAGGCGTCGCGCACGCCGACGCCGATCATGCGCGGCGCGACCAGTACCACGTCGAGCTCGGCGGCGGGTGCAATCAGACCGAAGGCGACGTTGTAGCCCGAGGCGAAGCACACCAGATCGCCAGGGGCGAGCTGCGGCGCGACCTGTGCGTCGTAGACCTCGGGCATCACCTCGTCGGGGATCAGGAGCATCACGGCGCTGGCCTCGGCACAGGCCTCGACGATCGGGAGCACGCGGAAACCGTCGGCGAGCGCCGCCTCGTGGGCGCCGTCGCGGATGTTCCCCACGACCACCGACACGCCCGAGTCGCGCAGGTTCAGCGCCTGGGAGCGCCCCTGGTTTCCGTAGCCGACGATGGCAATGGTCTCGCCCTCGAGCGCGGCGAGATCGGCGTCGCTGTCGTGGTAGATCGTGGCCATCGACTCTCCTGGATCGCCGGCGCCGGGCGCCGCGTCACGGGAAGGCAATCCTACCATCGTCCGCGGCCGCGGCGCGGAAGTGGTGCAGCGCGATGCCCGCCGCGGTGGCGACGTTGAGCGAGTCGACCCCCGCCGCCATCGGAATGCTCACGCGTCGCGCCGCCCCCGAGAGCGCCTGCTGGGAGAGACCCTCTCCCTCGCTTCCGACCCACAGCGCGAGGCGCTCGGGCGTCGCGTCGACTCGGCCGAGCGGCTCGGCGCCGCCGTCCGGAGTCAGCGCGACGTTCACGAAGCCCGCTCCGCGCAGGGCGTCCAGGGCGCCCCGCGCGTCCTCGGCGCGCGCGAAGGGCACGCGCAGCGAGGCGCCCATCGAGACCCGGATCGAGCGCCGGTAGAGCGGATCGACGCTGCGCCGGGTGAGCACGACGCCGTCCACACCGAAGGCGAGCGCGTTGCGGAACAGCGCGCCGGTGTTCTCGGCGTTGCAGACGTCCTCGAGCACGAGCAGCGTGCGGCGGCCCGCGCCGTCCCCGCCCATCAGGTCGGCCAGGCGCGGCTCCGGACCGCGTTCGCCGGCGGCCAGGCAGCCGCGGTGCATGCGGTAGCCGACCACCTCGTTGAGCAAGCCCTGGGAACCGACGTAGACCGGTGTCGCTTCGTCGAGGCGCTCTAGCGCCGGGCGGATCCCCGCGAGCCCCGTCTCGGTGACGAACACCGAGCGCGTGCGGAAGCGCGAGGCGGTGATCAGGCGCTCGACGTTGAGTCGTCCCTCGGTGATGAACAGGCCCTCGTGCGCACGCAGGTCGGCCTCGCGCACGTCCCGATAGGCGGCGATCCGCGGGTCGTCGAGGCGCGAGACGGCCAGCGTGAGCATCAGACCTCGAAGCCGCCGTCGGCGCGACGCCGCCAGCCGCCGGCCGCGGCATTGCCGCCGTCCACGTGCAAAGTGGTGCCGGTGACGAAGCGCGAGAGGTCCGAGGCCAGATAGACGGCCGCACCGGCGACGTCGTCGACGTGGCCGGCGCGCGCGAGCGGCGTGCGCACCGGGAAGGTCCCGGTACCGGGCGTGGGGATCACGTCGGGAGCGATGCAGTTGACGCGAATGCCTCGGTGGCCCAGCTCCAGGGCGAGGCTCTGGGTGAGATTCGTCACTGCCGCCTTCATCGCGGAGTAGATGGCGTAGCCCGGGCCGGCGCGGTGGGCCTCGATCGAGGTCAGGTTCACGATCGAGCCCGAGCCATCGCGCAGCCACGGCGCCGCGGCGCGCACGAAGTGGGTGACGCTGGTGAAGTTCTCGTGCACGAGCGCCTCCTGACCCCGGGGAGACACGTCGAGGAAGGGCGCGGCGAAGCCGCCGCCGGCGTTGTTGACGAGCACGTCGATCCGCC
Organism: uncultured Spirochaetales bacterium; assembly: GCA_964653555.1. Lineage (GTDB taxonomy): Bacteria > Myxococcota_A > UBA9160 > UBA9160 > SMWR01 > JAHEJV01. Next base: position 2,957 of record CAZZFT010000200.1, read on the forward strand.
CCCAGTCGGCTCCCACGTCGCCGACGAAGCGGGCGACCGCATCGCCGTCGCGCACGTCGAGCACCGCGCTGCGCACTCGTCGCCTCGAGGCGGTGATCGCCGCGCAGGTGCTGGCGAGCGCGTCCCCGTCCCGGTCGCAGAGCGCCAGGTCGGCGCCGAAGCGCGCGAAGGCGCCGGCGATCGCCGCCCCGATGCCCACCGCCGCGCCCGTGACGAGCGCGACGCGGTCGCGCAGCAGGACCTGGTCGGGCCCGATCGGCATCGGGCGGCAGGGTATCCCAGCGCATCGCCGCTTGAGTCGGCGGCGAGGGGCCCCGTACACTGGAGCGGTCCCATCGACCGCCACCGGGAGAACGCCATGCCTCGCCCGCTCCGCTTCGGAGTCACGCTCCCGCAGATCAAGCGCTCCTGGCAGGAGACCTCCGCCTGCGCCCGCGAGCTCGACGCCCTGGACTTCGACTCGCTGTGGGTATGCGATCACGTCTACGGCGTCCCCCTGCCCAACCTGCCGATCCTGGAAGCCTGGACGCTGCTGGCCGCGGTCGCAGCGCAGACCGGACGCGCCAAGCTCGGCACGCTGGTGACGCCGCCCTTCTTCCGCAATCCCGCGATCCTCGCCAAGCAGATCGCCACCCTCGACCAGATCGCGCCCGGCCGCGTGATCGCCGGGCTGGGCGCCGGCTGGTTCCAGCCCGAGTTCGAGCAGACGGGCTGCGCGTTCCCGAGCACGCGCGAGCGGCTGCGCGCGCTCGAGGAGATGGTGGAGATCCTGAAGCGGATGTGGACCGAGGAGAAGGCGACCTTCTCCGGTCGACACTTTCACGTGACGGACGCGCTGTGCGAGCCGAAGCCGGCGAAGCCGCCCGAGGTGCTGATCGGCGGCGGCGGGGAGCGGGTGCTGATGGGGATCGCGGCGCGCCACGCCGACGTGTGGAACAACATGGCGGTGTTCCAGGCCCAGCTGCCCCAGAAGGTGGCCGCCCTGCGCCGGCGCTGCGAGGAGCTGGGACGCGACCCGGACTCGATCGAGATCTCCCAGCAGTGCGTGGTCGTGCTCGCCGAGGACGAGAACGCGGCGAAGACCTCGCTCGAGAAGGCGAAGAAGATCTACGGTGGCCACATGGGCGGCGCTCTCGAGGAGCACGGGATCTGGGGCTCGCCGGACGGCGTGATCGAGCGCATCGAGCGTCACCGCGCCCAGGGCGTGACCCTGTTCGTGATCGAGTTCTTCGGCCGCGACACCCGCGAGCCGGCGCGCCTGTTCGCGGAGAAGGTGGCGCCCGCCTTCGGCTAGGAGACCGACTCGAGAGTCGGTCGGCGCGCAGCGAAGCGAGGCCGAGCGAAGGCGCGCTCCTGCCGGGCTAGTCGCGCAGGAGTCCCGCGACTTCGGCGACGTGGGCGTCGGTCAGCCCCAGCTGCTCGAGCGCCTGGGCGAGGCGCAGGACGTACTCGCGGTTCGTGCCGCTGCGACCCCGGCAGCGGCGCGCCTGGGCCGCGATCTCCTCGGCGGTCGCAGGCCCGAGGAAGTTCGGGTTGCCGGGTCCGGCCACGTAGACGAGGGCGGGGACCGGCCGGCGCCGGCCGTCGAGGAACCGGACCGTCACCTCGACGCGCTCGAAGCCGCCGCTCTCCCGGAAATCGAGCTGCTCCAGGACCGCCCCCCATTGCTGCGCCGTTACGCGGTAGGCGACCCCGGCGCAGTGTCCGGCTTCGTCGCGCACCAGCGTCACGACGCGTCCCGGAGCCCGCGGCTCGCCGCGGTGGTCCGGGGATCCCTGCCAGAAGCGGCGCGCGTAGCCGCGGACCGTGCCCGGCGCGCATTCGGCGTACGAGAAGGCGGGCCGCCAGATCAGGGAGCCGTAGCCGAAGATCCAGCGATCTCCCTCGCGCACGCGCCTACTCTAGCCGTCCGGACGCCGCCGGGCCGCGAGGCGCGGTCTTTCGACGCCCCCGCCCCGCGCGTAGACTGGCCGCTCGGGAGGCGCACCGATGGTCCGATCCGCAGCGCAGTTGTCGCCGGAGCTCCCGCTCGCGGGCTGGACCGCCGTGGTGACCGGCGCGACCTCGGGGATCGGCCAGGAGACCGCGCTGGGCCTGGCCGAGCGCGGCGCCCGCGTCGTGCTCGTGGGCCGCGACCCCGCGCGCGCCGAGGCGGCGCGCAAGGACATCGCCGAACGCAGCGGGAATCCGGACGTCGACGTGCTGCTCGCCGACTTCGCGTCGCTCGACGCGGTGCGCGCGCTCGGCGCGGAGATCCGCGAGCGCTATCCGGTCCTACACCTGCTGGTCAACAACGCCGGGGTCGTGGTCACCGAGCGGTCGCTCACCGTCGACGGACACGAGACGACCCTCGCCGTGAACCACCTCGCGCCCTTCCTGCTGACCCACCTGTTGCGCGAGCCGCTCCTCGCCGGCGCTCCCGCCCGCGTGGTCAACGTGGCCTCCGACGCCCATCGCTTCGTCAGCGGCTTCGACTTCGAGGATCCGATGTCCGAGCGCAAGTTCGGGTTCCCCGCCTTCCTCACCGGCATGCGCGTCTACGGCATGTCGAAGCTCGCGAACGTGCTGTTCACCTCCGAGCTCGCGCGCCGCACCGAGGGCACCGGCCTGACGACCAACGCCGTGCATCCGGGCGGCGTCGCCACGCGTCTGGGCACCAACAACGGCCTGCTCGGAAAGGCCGCGGTGCTCGCCATGCGGCCCTTCTTCCTCACCCCGGCCCAGGGCGCGCGCACGTCCCTGCACGTCGCCACGGCCCCGGAGCTGGCGCGTACCAGCGGCCGCTACTTCGCCGACTCCCGGGAGCGCAAGCCCTCGGAGGGCGCCCGCGACCGACTGGCGGCGGAACGGCTCTGGAGCCTCAGCTGCACCTGGACGGATCTCGATCCGGAGGCGACGAAGTGGAGCACGTGACGCGATCCGAAGCGGTGACCGAGGGACTGCGCGTCTCCGTCGAGGCCCGCTATTCGGCGGAGCACTCGGATCCGGGACAGAGTCAGTTCTTCTTCCTCTACACGATCCGCCTGTCGAACGAGGGCGCCGAGACCTGCCAGCTGCTGTCGCGGCACTGGGTCATCCGCAACGGCGCCGGGAAGGTGGAGGAGGTGCGCGGACCCGGCGTCGTGGGAGAGCAGCCCGTGCTGGAGCCCGGGGACAGCTTCGAGTACACCTCGGGCTGCCCCCTCGACACACCCTTCGGCTCGATGGAAGGCCGCTACCAGATGGTGCGCGAGAACGGCTCCCACTTCGAAGCCGAGATCGAGCGCTTCGAGCTCCGCCAGCCGCGCGCGCTGCACTGATCGACGCCTGCGGACCGGCCTCAGGTCGCGAACAGCAGCACCGCGGGAATCACCAGCGCGCTGAGCAGCGTGCCGATCACGATCGCCGACGCCACCAGGCCCTCGTCGGTGCGGTAGCGCTCGGCGATCACCGAGTTGATCACCGCGGCCGGCATGACGCTCATCAGCAGCAGCACCTGGCGGTCGGTCCCGCGGATGCCGAAGAGCGCGACGAAGAGGAGCGCGCAGGCGAAGCCTCCGCCGATCCGGATCGCCACCGCGGCGACCGAGGACGCGATCTCCTGCACGCGCAGGCGGCGCAGCTGGAGGCCGAGGTTGAGCAGCATCAGCGGAATCGCCATCGCGCCGACCATCGCGATCGGCTCCATCACGATGCGGGGCAGCCGCGTACCGGTGATGGCGAGGGCGAGTCCGCCGGCGCTGCCCCAGAGCAGCGGATGGCGCAGCGCCTCTCCCAGCCCATTCTCGCCCTTCGCGATCCAGATCCCGAACAGGGAGGTGCAGGTGGCGATCGTCACGAACACCACCGCGCCCGCCTCGAGGCCCGCCGGGCCGAAGGCTAGGCGCGCGCAGGCGAGCCCCATGTTGCCGCCGTTGAAGAACACCGCCGGCAGCAGCAGCCCGCGCCCCCCGCCGAAGGCGCGGCGCCAGGTTGCGGCGAGGAGAGCGGTCCCGGCGGCGACCCAGAGCGTGCCGCCGATCAGCTCGGCGAAGCGATCGGGATCGAGCGTCGTCTCGGCGAGCAGGGAGAAGAGCAGCGCCGGCGAGGTGATCCACAGCGCGAGGTTGGCGAGGGTCGCCGAATCGATCCCGCGCCAGCCCCCGAGCAGGACGCCGAGGACCACCACGGCGGCCACCGGCACCACGGTCCCCCAGACCACCTCCATCGCGCGGGCACTCTAGTCGTTCGCGCGTCGATCCGACCGGGTCGGGAGCGCGGGGTCGGGCGATACCCGTGCCTCGCGGGTTCGTCCCCCTCGGGAAGATCCGAGATGGATTCCGTCACCTCGCGTCGACGGATGGACTCTAGTAAGCAACACTGCATCCGCATAAACGAATGAACCGCCTGGCCCCAGCGCCCTGGCCCGGAGGAGACCTGCCATGTCGACCCAAGCCCGCCCCGCCTACAAGGTGAAGGACCTGAACGACGCCGAGTCGGGGCGCAAGCAGATCCGTCTCGCCGAGCAGGAGATGCCCGGTCTGATGGCGCTGCGCGAGCGCTACGGCAAGAGCAAGCCGCTGCGCGGCGCGAAGATCATGGGCAGCCTGCACATGACGGTGCAGACCGCCGTGCTGATCGAGACGCTCACCGAGCTCGGCGCTGACGTGCGCTGGGTGTCGTGCAACATCTTCTCCACCCAGGACGACGCAGCCGCCGCCGTGGCGGTCGGGCCCAACGGGACGCCCGAGGATCCCCAGGGCATCGCCGTCTTCGCCTGGAAGGGCGAGACGCTCGAGGAGTACTGGTGGTGCACGGTCGAGGCGCTGGTGTGGCCCGACGGGTCCGGCCCCGATCTGATCGTCGACGACGGCGGCGACGCCACCCTGCTCGTGCACAAGGGCGCCGAGTTCGAGAAGGCCGGCAAGGTTCCCGACTTCGATCCCGAGACCGAGCCCGAGGAGTGGGGGATCATCCTCGACACCCTGCGCCGCGAGCTGCTCCGCAACCCGAAGCGCTGGACGGGTGTGGCCGCGAAGATCCGCGGCGTCTCCGAGGAG
>CAZZFT010000201.1:0-7940 GCA_964653555.1 uncultured Spirochaetales bacterium
GTCACCTTCACGCTCAACCACCAGCCCTGGGTGCCGGCGCCCGACCACCCCTACGCGATCGCGATCGTCGAGCTCGACGAGCAGCCCGGGCTGCGCCTGATGACCAACGTGGTCGGCTGCCCCGCCGAGGCGGTCTCCATCGGCCAGCGCGTGCGCGTGGTCTTCGAGCAGCACGACGAGGACGTGTGGATCCCGCTCTTCGCGCCGGTCTCCGGCGCGTCGGGAGCGGACGGATGAGCGAGGTCCTCGAGCGGCGCGCCGCGCTCACCGGCATCGGCCAGTCCGAGATCGGCCGCCGTCTCGGGCGCGATCCGCTGGGGCTCACCCTGGACGCTTGTCTCGCCGCGATCGAGGACGCGGGTCTTGCCCCGCGCGACATCGATGGCCTCGCCACCTATCCGGGCGCGATGGGCGGGGCGCCCGGGTTTACTGGCGCCGGCATCAGCGAGGTGCACGACGCGCTGCGCCTGGAGCTCGACTGGTACACGGGCGGCATCGAGCTGCCCGGTCAGCTCGGCAGCGTGATCGACGCCTGCGCCGCGGTCGCCACCGGCCTCGCCCGCCACGTGCTGTGCTTCCGCTCGGTGTGGGAGGGCACCGCCCAGGGGAAGGACGGCCGTGCGGGGATCGGTGTCGGCGCCGGCGGGGCAGGGGGCAGCGGCTTCCGCGCGGCGGGTCCGACGATGGAGTGGACGCTTCCCTTCCGCGCCTACTCCGCCGCCAACTGGATCGCGATGATGGCCCAGCGCCACTTCCACGAGTACGGCACTACGCGCGAGCAGCTGGCCTGGATCGCGTTGAACGGCCGCCGCAACGCCGCCGACAACCCGCGCGCGATCTACCGCGAGCCGATGACGCTGGGCGACTACCTGGGGGCGCGCATGATCTCGACGCCCTTCTGCCTCTACGACTGCGACGTGCCCTGCGACGGCGCCACGGCGATGATCGTGTCGCGCCTCGACCGGGCGCGCGACCTGCGCCGACCGCCGCTGCGCGTCGAGGCCGTGGGCTCGGCGCTGCGCGGGCGCCCCTCCTGGGACCAGTTCGACGATCTCACGACGATGGCGCTGCGCGACGCGGCGAAGATGATGTGGGAGCGCACCGACCTGCGACCGGCCGACGTGGACGTCGCGGAGCTCTACGACGGCTTCAGCTTCATCGCCCTGGCCTGGCTCGAGGCCCTGGGCTTCTGCGGAAAGGGAGAGGGCGGGCCCTTCATCGAGGGCGGCGCCCGCATCGCGCGCGATGGCGAGATCCCGCTCAACACCAACGGCGGTCAGCTCTCGGGCGGGCGCCTGCACGGCTACGGCTTCCTCCACGAAGCGTGCGTGCAGCTGTGGGGCGAGGGCGGCGCGCGGCAGGTGCCGGGCGCTCCGCGGGTGGCCGTCGCCGCCGCCGGCGGCGGACCGCTCGGCGGCTGCCTGCTGCTGGCGCGCGACTAGATCCCGCTCGCGATCCGCGTGACGATCGCCGCGGCGCTCTCCACGCCGTCGATCGCGCACACGCTCGTCCCCGCGGCCAGGCACATCTCCTCGAGGTCGCCCTCGGTCGACTCGATGGGCAGGAACACTGACGCCGGCGGCATCGGGTAGGGCCGGTCTCCCAGCGACGCGGTGCCGATCGGACCGGTCGGCGCCGGGCCCGGCAGCGTGCCCTCGGCCCGGCGCACGGCGCGGTTGCGCAGGACGCGCATCGGCGCGTCGGGCCACTCGGGGCCGAACAGGCGCGTGATCGCGGTGTCGCCGGCGCCGGCCTCGACGATCCGCTGCTTCCAGCCCGGGTGCGCCGGCGACTCGGCGCAGGCGACGAAGCGGGTGCCGAGGCTGACCGCGTCGGAGCCGAGGGCGATCGCTGCCGCCGCGCTCGCGGCGTCGGCGATCCCACCGGCCGCCACCACGTGGCGGTCGCTGGCGGCGCGCACCACCGCGGGCACGAGCTGGTCCAGGGGCAGGCCACCGCGGTTGTGCCCACCCGCCTCGACGCTCTGGGCCACCAGCGCGTCCGCGCCGGCGGCGATCGCCTGCTCGACGTCGGCGATCGTGTTCACGGTGCGCCACACCTTGGTCCCGCGCCGCGCCAGGGCGGCGAGCCACTCCGCCGGCGGCGCGTTCCAGTGGAAGACGACCGGGGACACCGCCTCCTCGAGCGCGACCGCGAGGTGCGCCTCGGTCACCATCGCGCCGAGCGGCGTGGTCTCGACGATGAAGTTCACGCCGAAGGGTCGGCGCGTGCGGGCGCGCACCGCGGCGATGCGCTGGCGCAGAGCCTCGGGCGGCATCGGTCCCGTGCCCAGGATCCCCAGGCCGCCGGCCTCGGAGACGGCGGCCACTAGCGCGGGCTCCGCGATCATCGCCATTCCGGCGAGCACGACCGGATGGCGCACACCATAGGTCTCGCAGAAGTCGGGCTTCGCCACGGCTCTCCTCGCCGCGGGCGCGGCGCGAGTCGCCGCAGGCTAACACGGCTACTCTGGCCGCCGGCGACGAACCGCCGTGAAGAGGAGGCCGCAGCGCTTGGAGCTCACCGCGGCGCAGCTCGCGCTGCTCGCACTCACACTGGTGGCGGCGGGCGGCGTCGCCGGCCTGCTGGCGGGCCTGCTCGGCGTGGGCGGCGGCATCGTCGTGGTGCCGGTGCTCTACTACGGCTTCAGCGCGCTCGGCGTCGACCCGGCGGTGCGGACCCACGTCGCCGTGGGCACCTCGCTCGCGACGGTGCTGGTGACTGCCTTCCGCTCGGTGCGCAGCCACCACGCTCGCGGCTCCGTCGACGTGGAGGTGCTGCGGCAGTGGGCTCCGGCGGCCGCGGTCGGCGCCGTGCTGGGGACGGCGGTCGCCGCCGCCCTCGGCGGTCGCGCGCTGACCGGCTTGTTCGGGACGGTGGCGCTGGGCGTCTCTCTCTACATGGCCTTCGGCCGCGAGCACTGGCGGCTCGCCGAGGCCCCGCCCGAGGGTCCGGCGCGCTTCCCGATCGCCGGCGGGATCGGCTTCGTCTCGGTGATGATGGGGCTCGGCGGCGGCACCCTGGGAGTCCCGAGCCTGACGCTGCTCGGTGTTGCGATCCACCGGGCGGTGGGCACCGCGGCGGGCCTGGGGCTGGCGATCGCGTTGCCCGGGGCGATCGGCCTGGCGGCCGCGGGCATGGGCGTCGCCGGCCGCCCCCCCGGCTGTCTCGGCTACGTGAACGTCCTCGGCTTCGCGCTGATCGTCCCGGCCACCTGGCTGACGGCGCCGGTCGGAGCCGCCTGGGCCCACGCCATCTCCCGGAAGGCCCTGCGGCGCGCCTTCGCGCTGTTCCTGGGCGTGACGGCGCTGCGCATGATCGCGGGCGCCTGAGTCGTCCGCTCTTCCGGCGCCACGCATGTGGGGGGTATCCTACGGCCGTTTCCCCTGATCCGAGGAGCGCTCCGTGACCGACGATCGCCTGCGGCGGATCGAGACCGCGATCGACCATCTGACTGCCCGAGTCGAGGCCGTGACGGCGCGGCTGGACCGGATCGACGGCCCGGCGCCGCGGCGCTGCGAGGGCCCGGCCTCCACGCGCGAGCGCGTGATCTCCTTCCTCGATCAGTTCCGGGCCGGCGAGGCGCTCGGCGAGCTCTCGCTCGGCGCGTGGATCGCCGTCTGCAGGGATCCCGCGCTGCGCGGAGGCCTGCGCACGGTGCAGGCCCGGGAGGGAAGCCACGCGCGCATGCTCGCCGAGCGGATCAAGGAGCTCGGCGGCGCGCCCCGCTTCGAGATCCCCGAGACCACCTACGCCCAGGTGATGGCCGGCTCGGCCAGCACCGAGAAGAGCGACGCGGAGAAGGTGCACTCCTTCGTCGCGCGCTTCCCGGATCCCGACCGGGCGCTGGCGCCGATCCACGCGATCGCCGACCACCTCGAGGACGATCCGGAGACCCAGGCGCTCCTGCGCGCGATCGCCGCGGACGAGCGCGCCACGCTCGAGCTCTTCTACGCGGCTCGCGATCGGCTGGCCGAGCGGTAGTCCGACACCCGCCCTCGGTCTGTGGCACGATGGCGGTCGAGACCCACACCGCCGCGTGCGGCGTCGCGCGGCGCGTCCAGGAGGACCCGCGCGATGACCGAACAACCGATCGCCACCGAACCGGACCCGGGCGGCGGCGCGCCCCCGCCCACCGCGCAGCGCAGCTTCGTCGAGCGCTTCGTGGCGGCGCTGAAGCTCGACCCCACCGTGTACGAGGAGGTCGAGCACGACCCGGACGCGCTCGGGCAGGCCGCGCTGGTCGTGACGATCGCGGCGCTGGCGGGCGCCCTGGTGGGCGTGGGGCACGGCGGCTTCTTCGCCGGGCTGGTGCAGGCCTACTTCGGATGGCTGCTCTGGGCGGCCATCGTCTGGATCGTGGGCGTGAAGCTGCTCGGCCACACCTCCGACTTCGGAGAGCTGCTGCGCACCCTCGGCTTCGTCGCGGCTCCCCAGGCGCTGTGGATCCTCGCCGTCGTGCCGATCCGACCGTGGCGGCTGCTCGTCTTCCTGGTCGTGCTCGTCATGACGGTGCTGGCCTTCTTCCGCGCGGTGCGCGCGGCGCTCGATGTCGACACGGCGGGGGCCTGGCTCGCCGTCGGCCTCGCGGTGCTGGCGCAGATCGTGCTGGGGATGGCGATGGGCGGCATGCACCACATGTACTGAGCTCGAGGCGCCTCAGTCCTCGAACACCGGCGGGCGGCCTTCCTTGCGCGCGCGCGTGGCCTCCTCGAAGTTGCGGGTGGTCATGCGCACGAACAGCTGGGTGTGGCTCTCGAGCTCGATCGCGGCGGCGAGGCTCGCCGTCTCGAGCCCCGACCAGATCATGCGCTTGGTGAGCTGAACGCCCTGGGTGCTCCAGCCGTTGATCGTGTCGGCGAGATCCAGGGCGGCGCCGAGCAGCTCGGCGTCGGGCACGACGCGCGAGACGAGGCCGATCTCCGCTGCCTCGCGCGCCGAGACGTCGCGCCCCGAGAGCATGATCTCGAAGGCGCGCGAGGAGCCGATCGCGCGCGGAAGCAGGAAGGAGAGGCCCAGCTCGGTAGCGGTGAGGCCATTGTTGATACCGGCCGCCCGGAAGTAGGCCGACTCGCCAGCGATCCGCACGTCGCAGCCGAGGGACAGGCACATCCCGCCGCCGATCGCCGCGCCATTGATCGCGCCGATCACCGGTTGGGGCATGCGCCGCATCGCCGGCACCAGGTCGGCCAGGATCGACATCGCGCGGGTGGCGATGCGCGTGAGGGTGAGGCCCGCGATGTTGGGCGGCGGCTCCGAGTCCTGGGTGTCGGCGCCCGAGCAGAAGCCGCGCCCGACTCCCGTGAGGATCACGCACCAGGTGTCGTTGTCGCGCGCCACCTCCTCGAAGGCTCCGTGCAGGGGCACCATCTGCTCGAAGGACATCGAGTTCAAGCGCTCGGGCCGGTCCAGCCAGATCACGCTGGTGTGGGGACGGGGCTTCTCGATGCGGACGTAGCTCATGGACTCCACCTTTCCGATCTTCGCTCGGCTTCGCCTCGCTGCGCGCGCCCTTTGGGCGCTTGCCACTGCGCGCGGCCCGGCTGCGCCGGGCCGCGCGCTAGTGCATCACGCCGCCGCCGTCGACGGCGATCGTCTGTCCGTTCACCCAGGACGCCTCGGGCGTGAGCAACCACACCGCCGCGCGCGCGACGTCGAGCGGAGTGCCGAGAACGCCCGTCGGCGACAGGCGCGCGATCGCCTCCAGGAACTCCGGCGGCTGGCTGCGGATCATGGCCGTGTCGGTGAGGCCCGGGCAGATCGCGTTCACGCGGATCCCGGCGCGCGCGAACTCCTGGGCGGCCGAGCGGGTCAGGCCGATCACGCCGTGCTTCGCTGCGGTGTAGTGGGGCTGCCCGGGCGCCGGCACCAGGCCCGCTCCCGAAGAGGTGTTGACGATGCTGCCGCGCAGGCCGCCGATCGGCTCCTGGGACGCCATCTGCGTCAGCTCGTGCTTCAGGCACAGGAACACCGAGCCCAGGTTGACGGCGATCATCCGCTGCCAGCGCTCGGTGGGGAAGCCGATCCAGGAGTGCTGGGCGTCCGAGATGCCGGCGTTGTTGAGGGCGGCGTCGAGGCGCCCGTAGCGCCGAACCACCTCGCCGACCATCCGTTCCACCGACGCCTCGTCGGCGACGTCGGCCGCCACGAAGCAGGCCTCGCCGCCGGCCGCTTCGATCCGCGCCACCGTCTCGCGGCCTCCGCCCTCGTCGAGATCGACGACCGCCACGCTGGAGCCGCCCTCGGCCAGCAGCTCCGCCGCGGCGCGGCCGATGCCCGACGCTGCGCCGGTGACGAGTGCGACCCGCTCGCGGCCCCCCATCGCTAGTCGCCGAGATCGCCGAGCAGCGGCGAGGGGGTGCCGACGCTCGTGATCCACAGCTGGTGCACGGCGCGCGTGGCCCCCACGTGCAGGCGTCGGCGCGCCTCGGGGGCGTCGGGATAGTGGTCGGCGCTGGCGTCGGCCAGCACCACGTAGTCGAACTCGAGGCCCTTCGCCTGCTCGACCTCCGTCACCTCCACGCCCGGAGCGAAGCTGAAGTCCTGCTTCTCGACGCGGCGCAGGCCGGGCAGGTCGCTCTTCTCCAGACCCTCGTGGTACACCGCACTCGACTCCGGGGACGGCGTGAGCACGGCCACCGAGGCCAGGGGCTCGCTGCGCACCAGCTCGCGCAGAGCGTCGGCGAGGAAGGCGACGCACGCGCCGCGGTCGGTGAAGCGGAACAGCTCGACGGGCGGCCCGGAGCGGGTCGCGCGCGGCGGATCCTCCTCCTCGCGCAGCGAGCCGAGCAGTCCGTGGGCGAACACGGCGATCTCCTGGGTGGAGCGGTAGCTCACGCGCAGGGTCTCGAGCGCGTCGCCCTCGACGCCGAGCTGATCGAGGAATCGGCTCCAGGAGGTGAAGCCCGAGTGGCTCTGGACGTGCTGCTGAGTGTCGCCGGCCAGGGTCAGGCTGCGCATCTCGTCCAGGCAGTCGATCAGCACCTGCACCTCGATCGGGGCGAAGTCCTGTACCTCGTCGATCGCGACGTGGCGGTAGCGCAGCGGTACCTGCCTGCGCGCACGCAAGGGACCGACCCGCAGCTGCCAGGCGCGCAGCAGCAGCGCCTCGTCCTCGGGCTCGAGGGCGGCGTCGACCTCGTCGTCCCCTTCGAGCCAGGCGAAGAGCTCCTCGTTGCGGCGGTGGCCGTGCTCGGCGAGCTGGTCGAAGACCTGGCGACGGTAGGCGCCGGGCGCGCGCCGCTCGGCGCACTCGCGCAGCAGCGCCGGCCGCGTCAGCACGCTGGCCCAGTCGTCGAGGGCCTGGCGCGCGGTGCGCGGGCCGGGATGCTCGGCGACGTGGCGCTCGAGCGCGTCGGCGAGCGACGGGTCGAGCTTCAGCCGCTGGACGAGGGCAGGGGCGTCGCCGCGTGTCGCGGCCGGGAGGTCCGGGAAGTGCCTCCGGCGCTGCTCGTGGACCCAGTCGCGGTAGGTCACGATGCGCACTCCGTGCACGCCCAGGGAGGGAAGGACGCTGCCGACGTAGTCGCGCAGCGCCGGCGAGAAGACGACGAAGAGCGTGCGCTCGGAGTCGATCTCCGGATCGTCGTAGGCGAGGTAGGCGATGCGGTGCAGCGCCACCGTGGTCTTCCCGGATCCGGCGTCGCCGCGGATCGCGAGGAAGCCGCCCTTGCGCGTGATCAGCCCGAACTGGGTCGGGTCGATCAGGCCCGTGATCTCGGGCAGCCGCTTGTCGGCGCGGCGGCGGTTTCCCTCGAGGTCGGTGCCGAGCCGGCGCGCGATCGCCTCGTCCTCGCCGTAGGCGCGCAGCGCGCTGCGCGCACCCCCGAACAGACGCGGGCGCTGGCGCGGCAGCTCGCGCCAACCCTCGGGCTCGGCCAGGAAGACGCCCTCGGGCGCCTCGATGCGGTCGAGCACACCGTCGCGGATGCGCACGCTGC
>CAZZFT010000202.1:0-7911 GCA_964653555.1 uncultured Spirochaetales bacterium
CAGCCCGAGAACAACATCGTGCGCATCGTGCTCGAGGCGCTCGGCGTGACGCTCTCGAAGAAGGCGCGCTGCCGCGCGCTCCAGCTGCCGGCCTGGAACGAGGCGCTCGGGCTGCCGCGCCCGTGGGACCAGCAGTGGTCGCTGCGCATCCAGCAGATCCTCGCCTACGAGACCGACCTGCTCGAGTACGAGGACCTCTTCGACGGCTCCCATGTGGTCGAGGCGAAGACGCGGGAGCTCGTGGCGAGCGCGAGGCAGGAGCTCGACCGGGTGCTGGCGATGGGCGGCGCGGTGGCGGCGGTAGAGAGCGCCTACATGAAGCAGCAGCTGGTCGCATCCAATACGCGACGGCTGCGCGCGATCGAGTCGGGCGAGCTCACGGTGGTCGGCGTGAACGCCTACACCGAGACCGAGCCCTCGCCGCTCACGGCGGGAGCCGACGCGATCCTGGTCGTGGACGAGTCGGCGGAGCGCGAGCAGATCGAGTCGCTGCGCGCATTCCGCGCGCGGCGCAGTCAGAGCGAGGTGGAGAGCGCGCTGCGCGAGCTCGACGACGCCCTCGCCGCGGAACGCAACGTGATGCCCGTGTCGATCCGCGCCGCAGTCGCGGGCGTCACGACGGGAGAGTGGGCCGACGCGCTGCGCAAGCGCTTCGGCGAGTACCGGGCGCCGACGGGAGTCGTGGCCGGCCGACCGGTCGCGGCCGGCGGCGAGACGGCGGCGGTGCGCGAACGGGTCCGGGCCCTCGAGACCGAGCTCGGGCGACCGCTCAAGTTTTTGGTCGGCAAGCCCGGTCTCGACGGCCACAGCAACGGGGCCGAGCAGATCGCGGTCAAGGCTCGCGACGTCGGGATGGAGGTCGTCTACGAGGGGATCCGTCTCACTCCCGAGGAGATCGCCGATTCCGCCCGCGACGAGGGCGTGCACGTGATCGGCCTCTCGATCCTGTCCGGCTCCCACGGCGTCCTCGTGATCGACGTGCTGGAGCGGCTGCGCGAGGTCGGCTGCGGAGACCTGCCGGTGGTGGTCGGCGGGATCATCCCCGAGGAGGACGCGCGCAAGCTTCGCGCCGCGGGTGTCGCACGCGTCTACACCCCCAAGGACTTCGACCTGACGCGCATCATGAACGAGATCGTCGACGTCGTCGCGGAGTCGCGCGCTGCCGCCTGACGGCGAGCGGCCGGAGGCCGCGCGCAGCGAGGCTCAGCCGAGCGAAGTCGAGCAGGTGGCCTCGCAGCACGGGGAGGAGTCCAGAACCAGCGTGGAGGATTCCCGCTCGACAACGGACCTCGCCGAGCGCCTGCGGAGCCGCGATCGCAGCGCCGTCGCCGAGGCGCTCAACCTCACCGACGACCACCGACCCGAGCGGCGCGCACAGGCCCTCGCGCTGCTCGAAGTGCTCGAACGCGACGAGCCCTTTCCGGGCAGCGTTCGCGTCGGCGTGACCGGCGCGCCGGGTGCCGGCAAGTCGACGCTGCTCGACGCGCTGGTGCGCGCGCTGCGGCGGCGCCAGCAGACGGTGGCCGTGGTCGCCGTCGACCCGTCGAGCCAGCGCACTGGTGGCGCGCTGCTCGGCGACCGCATCCGCATGCGCTCGGGAGGTCGCGATCCGGGCGTGTTCATCCGCTCGATGGCGGCCCGCGACCGCCTCGGCGGCGTCGCAGACAGCGCCTGGGCGGCGGTGGCCATCCTGGCCTCGGTCTTCGACGCGGTGTTCGTCGAGACCGTCGGCGTCGGGCAGTCCGAGGACGAGGTCTCGTCGCTGGTGGACACCCTGCTCCTGGTCGCCCATCCGGGCAGCGGCGACACGCTCCAGTTCATGAAGGCGGGGCTGCTCGAGCTGCCCGACGTGTTCTGCGTGAACAAGGCCGACTCGGGAGCCCCAGCGGAGCGCACGGCGCGTGAGCTCGAGGCGGGACTTCGCCTGGCCGAGCGCGAGGCAAAGGGTTGGGAGCCGCCGGTGCTGCTGGTTTCGGCGCGCGACGGCGTCGGCATCGAGGCGCTGCTCGAGGCCCTCGACGCACACCGCCGCTACGCCCTGGAGACCGGGGTGCTGCGCGAACGGCGCACCCGGGGCCGCGAACGCTTCGTGATCGACGCGCTGACCCGTCGCTACGGCAGCTTCGGGCTCGCGCGCATCGGAGGCGCCGAAGGCGTCCGCGCGGCGCTGCGCGGTGACGCGGGTCGGGGATCCTTCGGCGCCGTCGAGCGCCTCGGGCGCGCGATCGAGGACGCGCTCGCAGCGAGACCGTAGTCGGATCGTGTCGCAGGCCCTGGACGCCCTGTTCGCGGCCATCCGCTCGGCGTGCTCGAGCGCGGTGTGGTCCCAGGGAGTGGAGCTGGCCCGCGCCGACGCGGTGATCGGCGAGCGCGACGAAGGCGATGCCGTGGTGCTGCGCGTCGCGACGCGCGGCGGCCTGGTCGCTCCCGCGGTGCATCTCTACCCGGGCGACGAGGACTGGGACTGCGATTGCGCCAGCTCGGAGGAGGCCTGCGAGCACGTCGCCGCGGCGGTGATCGCCCTGCGGCGCGCTCGTCGCGAAGGACGGGCGCTGCCGGGCGCCGCGGACCAAACGGGGCGCATCGGCGTGCGCCTCGCGCGCGCGGGCAAGGGGCTGCGCTTCGAGCGGGTGGTCGTCACCGGCGAGCGGGAGGAGCCGCTGCGCAGCACCCTCGTCGCGGTGGGCTCGGGACGGGTGGACGGCCCGAGCTTCCTCGCGACGGCGGCAGACCTCGCCGTCGAGCGCGCTCTCGGCACCCGCCTGCGCGGCGAGCTGCCGCGCGGGATCTGGCCGTCGCTGCTGGCGGCGCTCGCCGGGTGCCCGGACGTCCGGCTCGACGGCGAGCCGGTGCGGGCGAGCGCAGCCCCGGTCGGCTTCGCGGGGCGGCTCGAGGACGCGCCGGAGGGATTCCTGCTCCGCGTGGGCCGCGACCCGCGCGTGGTCGAGGTGTTCGACGAGGAGGTGGCGCGTCTGCGCGACGGCACCCTGTGTCCGCTCGGCGCCAGCAATCTGACCGGGCGCGAGCTCGCGGAGCTGCAGCGCGGACGCGTCTACCGCGCCGACGAGGCGGCCGAGCTGGCCACGGAGGTGCTGCCCTCGCTGCGCGAGCGGATCCCGATCGAGATCGCGACGGACCGTCTGCCGCGCACGACCTCGGTGACGCCGCGGATCGCCCTGGCGATCGAGGGCGAGGGCGACGGCCTCGCCGTGATGCCGCTGCTCGTGTACGGCGATCCGGCGACCGCCCGCGTGGACGCTGGCCGGCTGGTGCCGCTGGGAGGCCCGGTCCCGCTGCGCGACGAGGCGGCGGAGCGCGCGCTCCTGCGTCGCCTCCAGCAGGAGCTGGAGCTGGCGCCCGGCCGGCGTCTGGTGGCGACGGGCGCCGAGGCCCTCGAGCTGGCGGATCGCCTGCGCCGCTGGCCCGGGGCCGGCTCTTCCCCGGCGCTCGCCCGCTTCGTCCGCGCCGGGCCGCTCGCGCCGCACCTCGAGACGGGCGAGCGCGGCTTCGATCTCACCTTCACCACGAGCGACGGCGGTCGGGCTCCGCGGCGCGCGGCGACCGCGCGCGTGCTGCGCGCTTGGCGCGAGGGGGAGACCTGGGTGCCCCTCGAAGGGGGCGGGTTCGCGCCGCTCCCCGCCGACTGGCTGGCGCGCTTCGGCGACCGCGTCGCGGATCTGCTGGCCGCCCGCGACGAACGCGGACAGCTGCCCACCCCCGCGCTCCCGGAGCTCGCCGCGCTCGCCGAGGACCTGGAGGCGCCCGTCCCCGAGGCGGCAGAGGCGCTGCGCGCCGCGCTCGCCGCGCTACCGACCGAGGGGGCGAAGGAGGAGGACGCGCTTCCCGCGGATCTCACCGCCTCGCTGCGCGGATACCAGCGCGAGGGCGTGACCTGGCTCGCGCGCCAGCGGCGACTCGGCCTGCCGGCGCTCCTCGCCGACGACATGGGACTCGGCAAGACGCTTCAGGCGCTGTGCGCACTGCGCGGTCGCACCCTGGTGGTGGCGCCGACCAGCGTCGTCCCCAACTGGACGGCGGAAGCGGCGCGCTTCCGGCCTTTGCTGCGCGTCTGCGTCTATCACGGCCCGTCGCGCGCGCTCGATCCGGACGCCGACCTGACCGTCACCAGCTATGCGCTGCTGCGCCTCGACGCCGAGGCGCTCTGCGCCGTCGACTGGCAGAGCGTCGTGCTCGACGAGTCGCAGTCGATCAAGAACGCGGACAGCCAGGTCGCGCGCGCCGCCCACGGCCTGCCGGGCGCCTTCCGCCTCGCGCTCACCGGCACACCGGTCGAGAACCGGCTCGCCGAGCTGTGGAGTCAGTTCCAGTTCCTGTCGCGCGGCTGGCTCGGAACCCGCTCGGACTTCGACGAGCGTTACGCGAAGCCGATCGCGGCGGGGGATTCTGAGGCCGCCGCGCGCCTGCGCGCCCGGGTCCGTCCCTTCGTGCTGCGGCGGCGCAAGCGCGAGGTGGCGCCCGAGCTTCCGCCGCGCACCGAGGGCGTGCTCCACGTGGAGCTCTCTGAATCCGAGCGCTCGGTGTACGAGGCGATCCACGCCGCGACCCGCGACGACGTGGCACGGCGCTTCGCGGCGGGCGGCCAGACGTTCCAGGTGCTCGAAGCGCTGCTGCGCCTGCGCCAGGCCGCGTGCGACGCCAACCTGGTCCCCGGCGCGAGCGTTCCGCGCTCGGCGAAGCTCGAAGTGCTGCGCGAGAACCTCGAGGAGGCGTTGGCCGAGGGACACAAGGCCCTCGTCTTCTCCCAGTGGACGTCGCTACTCGATCGCGTCGAGCTCGCGCTGCGCGAAGCGGACGTGGCCTTCACGCGACTCGACGGCGCGACCCGGGACCGGGCGGCGGTCGTCGATCGCTTCCAGAGCGACGACGGTCCGCCGGTACTGCTCGTCTCGCTGCGGGCCGGTGGCTTCGGCCTCAACCTGACGGCGGCCGACACCGTCTTCATCCTCGACCCGTGGTGGAACCCGGCCGTCGAGGAGCAGGCTGCGGACCGCGCCCACCGCATCGGGCAGACGCGCCCGGTGATGGTCTACCGGCTGGTCGCCACCGACACCGTCGAGGAACGGGTGCTCGCGCTCCAGGAGCGAAAGCGCGCGCTGGCCGAGGCGGCACTCGGCGGGGCGGACGCCGCGGCGGCGATCACCCGCGACGAGCTGCTCCAGCTGCTGAGCTGAGCCCACCCGCGATCAGATCGCCGCTCGCGAGGTAGTCGCCGCCGGAGATGATGGGGAGGCCGCTGGCGTCTCCGCAATAGAGGTACAGCCAGGCGGTGACCGTTCCGTCATCGGCCTCGACCGCGCGCGTCACCCGCTCGAAGAGCGGACCCTCGTAGCGATCGAGGGCGTCGAGCAGGGATTCGCGCTGCGCCGGCGTGAAGGCGAACAGCTCGCCCCGCACGCGCTCTCCGGGCGCCGCCGCCGCGATCATGCCCGGAAACGAGCCCAGGTCGACGAGCCTTCCCTGTGCCGTCGCGGCCCCCAGCCAGATGGCGCGACCCGCGAGCAGTCCGTGCATCGCGGCGCCGCGGCGCAGGGTCCCGTAGACGAACAGGTGCTCGCTCACGACTCGCCGACTCCACGCGCCGAGGCCCCGCCGCGGATCCCCGCCCACTCCACGTCGGCGACGCCGGCGCGGCGGTTGGCGACGCGCGCCATCACGAACAGCAGATCCGAGAGCCGGTTCAGCACCGCGAGGGCGGCGGGTGCCACCTCCTCGGCACGGGCGAGCTCGACGCAGCGCCGCTCGGCGCGTCGGCACGTCGTGCGCGCGATGTGGAGGGCGGCAGCACACGCCGTCCCGCCCGGCAGCACGAAGCGACGAAGCGGCGCGAGCTCGCTCTCGAGCACGTCGATGCGCCGCTCCAGCTCGTCGACGTCCGCCTGGCCCGGCTCGGGCATGCCGCTCTTCGCGCGGTGCTGTGGATCCGGCGTCGCGAGGGCGCCGCCGAGGGCGAACAACAGGTCCTGGAGGCGCTGGATCAGCTCCCGGAGCTCGGCGTCCTCCGCCGCCGCTCCGGCCGCGCCCAGAGCGGCGTTCACCTCGTCCACCGCACCGTAGGCCTCGACGCGCAGGGCATCCTTCGCGACCCGCTCTCCGCCGAAGAGATCCGTCTGCCCGCCGTCGCCCCGGCGGGTGTAGACCTTCACCGCGGATCGACCTCGTCGCCGTCCCCGCCGCCGCGGAGCGCCTCGTCGAGCTTGCGCTCGACCTCGGGATCGAGCTGGGGCGTCGGCGCCTGGGGTCGCCTCGTCGCGCGCCGCAGGAACCAGCCGACGAGGCCGCCGCCCGCGAAGAAGACCCCGATGGGAATCAGGTAGGCCGTCACACCGAAGCCCTCGTTCTTCGGCGCGGACCGGATCACATCGCCGTACCGGGCGTAGAGCTCTTCCTCGACGTCCTCGCGCGTGCGTCCGGCGGCCGCCTGCACGACGATCCACGCCTTGAGACTGGCCGCCTGGGGGCTCGGACAGTCGGCGAGCGTGCGGCCCGGGCAGAAGGGACTCATCAGGTCGGAGGCGAGGTCGTAGGGCCACGAGGGAGCGTCGTCCGCGCGCGCGCTCAGCGCGGGGACGAACGTGACGAGCAACGCGGCCAGCGCGCAGGCGGCGCCCAGAGCGCGCAGCACGCCGCGCGCGTCGGTGGTCCTCCCGGCGCGATTCACGCCGGGTCCTCGACGCCCGGCTCCTTCTCGGCGAGCGCCCAGGCGAGCTGCTCGGGCGTATTGGGATCGCGGCGCGGGCTGACACCGTGGCGCGGCGGCTCGGCGACCACGCGAGAGCCCGGCTCGATCGACTGGGTGAGCCACACGTTGCCGCCGATCACGCTGCCGCGGCCGATCACGGTCTCTCCGCCGAGGATGGTGGCGCCGGCGTAGATCGTCACCTCGTCCTCGATCGTCGGGTGGCGCTTGCGGCCGCGCAGGGACTCCCCCTGACGCGGCGAGAGAGCGCCGAGCGTCACGCCCTGGTAGATGCGGACGTCGTTGCCGATCTCCGTGGTCTCGCCGACCACGACGCCGGTACCGTGGTCGACAAAGAAGCGGCGACCGATCCGGGCGCCGGGATGGATGTCGATACCCGTCTGTTGATGGGCGTGCTCGGACATCATGCGCGGGAGGATCGGAACTCCCAGCAGATGGAGCTCGTGGGCGATCCGGTGGATGGCGATCGCCCGGATCGCGGGGTAGGCGGCGACGATCTCGCCGAAGCCGCGCGCCGCCGGATCGCCGCGGTAGGCGGCCTGCACGTCCTCCTCGAGTCGCGCGCGGATCTCGGCGAGGCGCGGCAGGAAGGCTTCGACCAGGGCGTGCGGCTCGAGGTGGGCCGGCAGGCAAACGGCGTCCAGCAGCTCGAGCAGGCGCTGGGCGAGCTGGGGCACCTCGGAGCGCAGCGCGGAACGCTCGCGCTGCATCAGCACCAGGCGCTTGCAGCGTTCGACCCAGTCGGCGACTTCGTCGGGCTCGGGGAGCCCCTCGCAGGCAGCTTGCTGCAGCGCCCCCTCTTCTTCGGCGGCCAGCAGCGAGACGGTCTTCTCGAGGACTTCGGGGTCGATGGGTTGATCCCTATCCGCCGCGCGCGCGACTCGGCGCAGGATCGAGGACTTGCCGGAGGACATGGGCGGACTCCCGGGCGGCGATGGCGCAGTGTAGCGCGCTCCCCGCTTGAGGCCCCGAGGGGTTGGTGGTAGCGTCTGCGGCGGTCGCACGGGCGTGAACCCCTCCTCCAGCTCCCGCCTGACGCCCCGATCCGAGGGGAGCCCGCGTCTTGGAAGAGGTGTACAGCCACTCGCGCCTCGCGACCTTCGAGCGCTGTCCGCAGAAGTTCCAGTACCGCTATCTGTGGAAGCTCCCGGCCGAGAGCGAGTCGATCGAGGGCTTCGTCGGCAAGCGCGTTC
>CAZZFT010000203.1:0-7838 GCA_964653555.1 uncultured Spirochaetales bacterium
GCCTCGCTGCGCGCGGCCTGCGGCCGCTTGCGGGTTACAGCCGGATGCGCGGGCGGGAGCGGCGTCCGTTCATGCTCTGGAGGATGGCGCCCATCACCATTCCCGCCGACAGGATGCCGGCGCCGGTGATCCATTCGGGCCAACGCGCCCCGGCTCGCAGCTCCAGGTTCTCGCGCGTGAGGGACTCGATCTGCGCGCGCTGCTCCTGGTCGGTGGTGTTCAGCTCGCCGTTCTCCCCCTCGAGCTGTTGTACCCGATCCTTGAGCGACTGGAACTGGCTGCGGAACTCGGCGGTCTCCGCCTCGCTCTGCGCGAGGCGCATCGCCGCCGGAGGCTGGCCCTGGAGGTACCCCTCCTCGACCCAGCCGTCGCCGTGGTCGGGCGTGCTCACCTGGGTCCATCCCTCGCGGCGGTCGACGATCGTCAGGGCATCACCGGTCTGGACGTAGGCCTTGATCCGGTACTGCATCCCGGGCCCGGTGCGCAGGCCGAGCTTCAGCTCGTCCTTCACCCACGCCGTCTCCGCCAGCGAGGGCATGGCGATCAGCACCGACGTCACCAGCCAGAGCCACCGGCGGGACGAAGCCTTCGACGACCGGGCCGCTCCGCGGAACGCGCCCGCTCCGCGGACTGCTCGATTCATGCCTCGGGGTCCCCCTTCCCGTCCGATGATCGTTCGATGACCGTGTCGCAGAGCGTCCGATCAGCGCGCCGAGGTTCGAAGCTCGGCGCTCCGCCTCACCGCCAGCGTGGCTCCCCGGGTAGGACTCGAACCTACGACCCAGCGGTTAACAGCCGCTTGCTCTGCCAGCTGAGCTACCGGGGAACGTCTTCGGGCGGCGTCATTCTAGAGGCTGGGGGCTGGATTTCAACGAAGGGCTCCCCGATCCGCGGCACCTCCACCGCGATCGGACGCGAGGGAGGCGCGGCTTCGCCGTCCTCCCGCTCGAGCGTGATCTGGTAGCGGTACTGGCGTCCCGGGTCGACCGCGCGGTCGAGCAGCTCGTCGTCCTCGGTCACCTCCACGACGTCCGATCGCAGCCGCTGCGAGCGCGTGACCTGCGCGCGCACGTAGCCCTCCTCCCGGCGCGGGTTCCAGCGCAGTCGCACGCCGCCGGAGGCTGCGGTGGCAATCCACTCGTAGTCGAGACCGGTGACCTGGATCGGCCGGGAGGGCCGGCTCTCCAGACCGTCTTCGTCGATGGCGACCACGGCGTAGGAGAACACCTCGGCGGGCCCCACGGCGGGATCCTCCGCGCGCGTCTCCGAGGCGCCGACGGTCGCCACCGTCTCGCGGGGCCCGTCCCCGCGCCAGCGCTCCACGCGGTAGCCGCGCAGATCCCGCTCCACGTTCGGCTCCCAGGCCAGGGTCACGGCGCCGAGATTCCGATCCGCGAGGTGCAGGGACACCGGCGGCAGGGGCGGCGGCTTCGTGACCGCCCGCACGACGTTGCTCGGCGGTCCGCGTTCTCCGCCCGGGTTGCGCGACGACACGCGGTAGAAGAGCACCCGCAGGTCACCGAGCCCCTTGTCGAGCAGGTGGGTCGTATGGTGTCCGTCGAGCTCCGCGACCACTTCGAAGGGACCGTCCGGGCCCGGGCTGCGCTCGACGGTGTAGCCGGCGACGATCGGGTCCGCGGCCGCGTCCCAGACGAGCGGGACCGATCGGGGTTGGCGACTGTAGGCCCGCAGCTTCTCGGGCGGCGCGGGCAGCGGCGCGGTGGTGGCGGAGGCCACGTTCGAGGCGCGATCCGATACGCGCAGATCGTGCGAGAAGGAGCGCAGCCGGTAGAAGCGGGTCGCGCCGTCCCCGAGCACCGCGCCCGCCTCGCTGTGGTCGACCCAGGCGAGCGTGCCACGGTCGTGCAGCGTCGCACGGGCCCGGAAGGGCCCTTCGGCCGAGCTGGCGATCTCGAGCAGATAGCCGGCGACGCTCGGGCTCAGCACCGGATCCCAGCGCAGCGGGATCTCCCGGTACTGGCCGTCGAGCGCGATCAGACCTTCGGGAGCGGGCAGGTCCGCGGGCGGATCGTAGACGAGGACCGGATCCGGATCCGGCGGCGGGTCCGGCGGCGACGTGAACCAGCCGGCGCAGCCCGCGAGGGCGCCGACGGCGAGGAACGCGGCGGCGACACGCCGCATCACGATCCGACCGGCGCGGGAGACGGTTGCCGCGCGCGGAGTCCCAGATCGACGGGATGCACTATCCGTCCTCCGCCGGATGGGCGCGCAGCTGCTCCAGGGTCTGGAGCTGGCGCTCGGCGCTCGCGATGTAGGCCTGGAGCCGCTCGTTGTCGGGATCGATCAGCAGCGCGCGCCGCCACAGGTCGAGCGCGGTCTCGAGCTTCTCCTCACCGAAGGCGGCGCGGCCCGCCTCGACCAGCGACTCCACCTGGGCGGCTCGCGCCTCCCGCGCTCGGGCGCGTCGGATGCGCCACTGCTCGTCGATCGCCGCGGCGAGCCGGCGCTCCTCGGTTTCGTAGGCGGGCTCGAAGGGGTCGAGGCGCCGCAGGGTCTCGAGGGCGTTCTTGGCGCCGACCAGGTCTCCCTTTGCGCGGACCTCGCGGTAGGAGTCGAGCAGCTGGGCGCGCTGGCTGACCATCTGCCGCGCCAGGACCTGCACGTGATCGAGGGTCTCCGCGTCGTCGGGTCGGAGGGTGAGCGAGAGACGGTAGTCGAGCATCGACTCCGCGAGCCGCCCTTCGCTCTCGAGGGCGCGCGCCGACTCGACGTAGCCGTCGGCACGGGCGTCGAGCTCGGCCTCGACGGAGGCGATGCGCGGGGCCAACGCCGGATTGCCGGACGCACGCCACGCGTCGACCGCACCGCGCAGATCCCCTGCCCGGTAGAGGCTCTCGCCGGGATCGGGCAGAGGCTTCGCGCAGCCCGCGGTCAGCGCCGTGATCGCGCTCGCCGCGGCGAGCGCGCCGCGAAGCGCGCATCGGGCGTCGCGCCAGCGCTCCCTCCTCATGCGAGGGCCGCCTCGTCCTCCGTCCGACCCGAGCGCAGCGGCCCGAGATCGACCGAATAGACGTGCACCGGCTCCTCCCGACCCGAGAGCTGACGCTCGCCCTCGAAGCGCATCCGCGCGGCCCCGCGCACCTGCCGTTGCACGGCTTCGGACACGAGGATCTCGCCGGGACGCGCCAGCTTCTCGAGGCGGTGGGCGACGTTCACCGCGTCGCCGA
The DNA here is from genome assembly GCA_964653555.1 of uncultured Spirochaetales bacterium. Classification (GTDB taxonomy): domain Bacteria; phylum Myxococcota_A; class UBA9160; order UBA9160; family SMWR01; genus JAHEJV01. Next base: position 3,189 of record CAZZFT010000203.1, read on the forward strand.
TCGCCGTGAAGTCGGCGCGGCGGTCGGATCCGATGTTCCCCACGACGACGACGCCGCTGTGGATCCCGATGCCGATCGACACCGCCACCCGGTCGTCGCCCTCGGCGGAGATCTGTGCGTTGCGCCGATCGACGCTGCGCGCGATCTCGATCGCCGCCGTCACCGCGCGCAGGGCGTGGTCGGCCTGCGGGACGGGCGCGCCGAAGTAGGCCATCACGGAATCGCCGATGAACTTGTCGATCGTACCTCCAGCCCCGAGGATGATGTCCGAGATCAGCTGGAAGCACTCGTTCAGCAGTCCGACCACGCGGGTGGCGTCCATTCCCTCGGACAGGCGGGTGAAACGGCGGATGTCGACGAACAGGATCGTGACCTCCCGCTCGATGCCCGCCTGCTTCTCGTGGGCGTCGCTCTCGAGCAGCTGGTTGAGCACGTAGTCATCGACGTAGCGTCCGAAGGCCTGTTGGATCCGCTGCTTCTGCTCGAGCGAGTCGCCCATCTCGTTGAAGGCGCGCGTCAGCTCGCCGACCTCGTCCCGCGAGGTGGGCGGAACGCGCACGGTGACGTCGCCGGCGGCGAGGCGCTCCACGCCGACGCGCAGGCGACGCAGCGGTCCGACGAGCAGCGCCACGAAGCCGGTTCCCGCGAGCACGCCGACGACGATGACGACGATGGCGACGGCCGCGAGCTGCTGGGTGTTGCTCGAGACGACCGGATCGACGAGCACGTCCAGATCGAGCTCGACCTGCGCCTCCCCGATGAGGACGTCGCTGTACAGCACGGGGGCGGCGATCCGCAGCATGCGCCCGGTACGTCGCACCCACACGCCGCCGGGCTCGCTGGGGTGTCCCGCCAGCCTCTCGCGCTGCTGGCCCCGCGCACCCGGATCCCGGGACGCCACCACCCGCCCGTCGCGGTCGAGCAGGCGCACCGCGGCGACCCCCTGCTGTGTGCCGACGTCCTGGATCAGCTTCTCGAGGGAGAGCTCGGGGTGGAAGTCGCCGCTGCCCGCTGCGAGCAGGTGCTCCTTGGCGGCCGATGCGAGATTGGCGACCAGAGCACGGCCGTGCTTCTCGACCTCCGCCTCCAGGGCGCGCCGCTCATGACGCGTGGCGAGAACGGCCAGCCCGAGACATGCCGTCACGAGCAGGGCGACGATCAACGCGATGAACTTGACCTGGAGAGATCGCAAGGGGGAGCTGCCTGTCTGCGGTGGCGGGGGTTCACCGCGCGATGGGGAGAGCCACACCCTTCCTCGGCGGCCGAGGGTATCCGACGCGCAGGGTCCCGGTCTAGCACGCGTCAGCGCCGTCTTCGGTACAGGGCAGGTGGAGAAGAAGGAGGGGGGTCGAGCCCCTCACCGGTTCGTCTCGCTGCGCGCGGGCCACCCCTCCCACTCCGCAGTGCCGGCTCGCCTATTCGAGCCGGATGCCGCGGACCTCGAACTCGCGGGTGCCCTTCGGCACCTGCACCCGCACGACGTCGTCGACGGCCTTCCCGAGCAGGGCACGGGCGATGGGGGACGAGATGGAGAGCCTGCCGGCCGCGACGTCCGACTCGTCCTCTCCGACAAGCGTGTACTTCACCTCCTCGTCGGTCTCCGTGTCGAGGAGGACCACGGTAACCCCGAAGCGCACGGTCTCCGGCGTCGGCCCCGAGGGGTCGATCACCTGGGCCCGCGCCAGCTTGTCCTCGAGCGCCCGGATGCGCCCCTCGATGTGGCTCTGGCGCTCCTTGGCGGCGTGGAACTCGGCGTTCTCGGAGATGTCACCGTGGGCACGGGCCGTCTCGATCTCCTTCACGATCCGCGGTCGCTCGACGGACTTGAGCGTCTGGAGATCGGTCTCGAGCTTGTCGTAGCCCTCGCGGGTCATGGGAACGCGATCGGACATGCTCGATGGCTCCTCACCGCTCGGCGATTGCGGGATTCCAGGGGAAGCGGCGGGGAGGAGGTCCCGGGAGACCCGGATCCGCCGGGTCGGCCGCTACACTGGCCCAGAAAGTCGATCCGACGCCGCCAAATGGGGCGCCGGTCGGATGGATCGGGGTGAGGCTACCGGCCGGGCCGGGTCTGTCAACGAGTCGAGGGGCCGGAGCGGGGGATGACGTCGGGCGAAACGCCTCATTCGGAACGCGAGGCGCCTCGCGACGAGGACCGACGACGCCGTTCTCTGCTGCTGTGGGCAACGGTGTTCTACGGGGCGCTCGCGCTCGCGGCCCTGGGGTGGAACGCGTGGCGAGAGACCCCCTGGGCCTTCGTCGACCCCGCTGCGGCCGCCGCCGGCGTCGACTGGGCGAGCGACGTCGGGTCGGGGCTGGCTCTCGCCGCGATCGCGATCGCCGCCTCCCGCGCGATCACGACGCGAACGGCATGGGGCGAGGCTCTCGCACGGGCCCTCGGTCGGGTGCTCGGCCCGCTCACCTGGAGCGAGGCGGCCGCGCTGGCCCTGATGAGCGGCTTTGCCGAGGAGGCGTTCTTCCGGGGGGCGCTCCAGCCCCGAGTCGGTTGGGCGTGGGCCACGCTGCTGTTCGGAGTGGCCCACTTCGCACCGCGGCGCGAGCTGTGGCCCTGGACCGGCTTCGCCTTCCTCGCCGGGGGCCTGCTCGGCGCTCTCTACGACTGGACGGGCAATCTGGTCGCGCCGGTCGTCGCCCATGCGGTGATCAACGCCGTGAACCTGCGCTGGATCGGTGTCCGCTACGGGACGCCCACCTGAGCGCCCCGCCCGCCTGTCCGAAGCGCGATCGCGTCGATCTCGACGCGGGCGCCCAGGGGCAGGGCCGCCACCTGCACCGTCGCGCGGGCCGGCGGGGGGTTGCCCGTGAAGTGGCGCGCGTACACGGCGTTGACCCGCGCGAACAGCGCGAGATCGGTGACGTAGACGGTCGTCTTCACGACGAGCGCCAGACCCGTCCCCGCCGCCTCGAGCACCGCCGCGAGATTGGCGATCACCTGCTCGGTCTGGGCCTCGATCTCGCCGTCCACGAGGGCTCCCGTGCGCGGATCGAGCGGGATCTGTCCCGACGTGAACACCCAGTCCGCCGTCGCCACGGCCTGGGAGTAGGGACCCACGGGCGCCGGTGCGGCGTCGCTGTGGATGCGCTCCGGCCGCTTCAAGCGTCGTAGGGCTCGACGAGCAGGCGGTCTTCGAGCACGCGCAGCAGGTAGCCCAGCAGCATCAGGTTCGACAGCCGCGATCCCGTGGCGGCGTCGATCGGAAGGCCCTCGCTGAACTCGCTCGCATAGCGCGAGAAGAACTCCAGCGTCTCGACGGGAACGTTCTTGGCGACGAGCTCGGAGAGCTCTTCGGCGGAGAGGTCGTCCAGAACTTCGACCAGCTCCCACGCCAGCTCGTCGCGGGTCAGAGGCCGATCGTCGGGCTCGGTGCGCTCCGCCTCGACGGCTTCGTATGCCTCGGGATCGAATCGGATCGGATTTCGCGGATCGTTCATCGGTGGCCTCGCGGGACGTTTGTGGGAATCGCGCACCGACCATCTCCGGAAGCGCGACGACGTCCCGTCCTCGGCTCCGCGAATCTGCAACGCATCGTGACAGCGGCCTCTTCCCATGTCAATGCGCGGCTCCACCGCCACGGGATGGCTCTCGCGGCGCCCTGCGAGGTCGTTTTCACCGCAGATTCGCGGCGCGACACGCGCTACTTGCCCGTCGCTTGCCGATCAGATCGATCGGCCCCGGGGAGCGGGATCGCTGAGGTCGTCGTCGGTGAACAGCCGCTCGCGCACGAAGATGGGGGCACCGGCGCGCAGGGCGATGGCGATCGCATCGCTCGGACGCGAGTCGATCTCGATCCGGCGGCCGTGGGATCGCAGCATCAGCGTCGCGTAGTAGGTGCCGTCGCGGAGGTCGTCGACGACGGCGCGCTCCACTTCGCCCTCGAGACCCGAGATCAAGCGATTCGCCAGGTCGTGCGTGTTCGGACGCGGGGTCTGCACCGACTCGATCTGCAATGCGATCGAGGACGCCTCGGCGCTTCCGATCCAGATCGGCAGCCATCGCGATCCGTCGCGCTCCTCGAGCACCACGACCGGGAGGTCGTTCGCGTCCAGACCGACGCGTTCCACGCGCACCGCGATGTCCCGTTCCGCACCGCCTTCCGGAGCGGAGCAGGCGACCACCGCCGCGAACAGCCAGGGAAGCCAGGCCCATCTCGGAAGCGATCCGGGAAACGAAGTGGGAACCTGCACGGCCGTGCCTCCGCCCCCGATCGGGCAGGATACGACGGCGGAGTGGTCGGGGCGACTGGATTCGAACCAGCGACCTCTTCGTCCCGAACGAAGCGCGCTACCAAACTGCGCCACGCCCCGAGACTCCGGCTAGCCGGGCAGTATGGCGTCTCGCCGGCCCCCTGCAAGCGGTCGGAGACGACGCGTGGGCACGTCCGAGCCCTAGGACGCCTGCGCGGCCCGGCGCAGGGCGGCGATCGCCTCGCCCCGGTCGCGGGCGCCGAACACGGCCGTGCCCGCGACGAACAGCTCGGCGCCCGCGCGCGCGGCGCGGCCGATCGTCTCGGGCCCGATCCCGCCGTCCACCTCGAGCGTGACGTCCAGCTCGCGCTCGTCGATCCAGCTGCGCAGCGTCGCGATCTTTCCGAGCATGCTCTCGATGAACTTCTGACCGCCGAAGCCCGG
>CAZZFT010000204.1:0-7803 GCA_964653555.1 uncultured Spirochaetales bacterium
TGTTCGTGGGCTGGGTGATGCCCGACCCGATCGCCGAGGTGCGCGCGGGCACCGACGGCGTCACCTGGTTCCCGATCTGGCGGGGGCTTCTGCGCTACGTGGTGCCGCTGTTCCTGGGCTTCGTGCTGATCCGCTCGGTGCCCGCCACCATCGAGGCGGTCTGGGGGCTGCTCTCGGGCTCCTGAGCCGTCTCCTCGGGCTCCGGTCTTGACGCGTGAATCGCGATTCACTATCCGATGTGAATCCTGATTCACAGCGCCCGGAGGTCGGAGATGGCGAGCACGACGAGCAAGGTCAGCACCGAGGACTGCGGTGCGGTGCGCATCCTGCGCATCGAGCGCCCGGAGCAGCGCAACTGCGTCGACGGCGAGACCGCCGAGGGTCTGGGCCGGGCGATCGAGGCCTTCGCCGCCGACCCGCGTGCGCGGGTGCTGGTCGTGACGGGACGCGGCGACCGCGCGTTCTGCGCCGGCGCGGACCTGAAGAACGGCGAGTCGCTCTTCGGTCACCCCTACACCGACGCGGCGGGCCCGATGGGCTTCGCGCGTCTCGACCCGGGAAAGCCGACGATCGCGGCGATCAACGGCTTCTGCTTCGCCGGCGGCGGCGAGCTGGCCGCCTGGTGCGACATCCGGGTCGGCGCCGCCAACGCCGAGTTCGGCTGTCTGTCGCGGCGCTGGGGCGTGCCCTACACCGACGGCGGTACCCAGCGCTTCCCGCGCATCCTGGGCACCGGCCAGGCTCTCTACATGCTGCTGACCGGCGCGCGCTTCGACGCCCGCCGCGCCTTCGAGATCGGCTTCCTCCAGGAGCTGGTGGCCGAGGGACAGGCGCTTCCCCGGGCGCTCGAGCTGGCGGAGCGGATTGCCACGTACCCGAACTTCGCCGGGATCTGCGGCGACCGCCGCGCGCTGCTGGGCGGGCTCTCCCTCGAGCTCGACGAGGGGCTGCGGCTGGAGGCCGCCGTCGTGCGGCCCGAGTGCTTCTCCGAGGAGCTGCGCGAGGGGCTCGCGCGCTTCGCCGCCGGCGCGCGCGACGACTCGCCGCGGCCGTGCGGCGTACGGGAGCTGGAGGCCGCGAGCGCGTCGGCGACGGCCGGCACAGGAGGAACGCGATGAGCACCGCCCGACCCCTGCTCGACGACGCCGCGGTGGTGGCGCGGATCTTCGATCACATCGACCACGAGACGACCGACCTCGGCGAGGCGGTGTGGCGCGAGCCGGTGGCGAACTACCGCTCGCCCGAGCGGCTCGCCGCGGAGCTGGCGCTGCTGCGCCGGCGGCCGGTTCCCTTCTGCCCCTCCGCCGCTCTGGCCGAGCCCGGCGCCTACGTGGCGCGCGAGGCCGCCGGCACTCCGCTCGTCGCAGTGCGCGGCGACGACGGCGCGGTGCGCGTGTTCCGCAACGCCTGTCGCCATCGCGGCACGCAGGTCGCGGCGGGCAGCGGCTGCGCGCGCGCCTTCACCTGCCGCTACCACGGCTGGACCTACGGCCTCGATGGGAGCCTGCGCCACGTGCCCCACGAGCGCGGCTTCCCGGGGCTCGACAAGGCGCAGCGCGGACTGGTGGCGGTGCCGAGTGCCGAGGCTCACGGCCTCGTGTTCGTCGCCCAGGAGGCGAAGGCCTCCTTCGCGCAGGAGCTCGCGGAGCTGCCGCCGATCATCCCCGCCCGCTACCGGTTCGTCGGCGCGAGCGAGCTGGAGGTGGCGGCGAACTGGAAGGTCTTCCTGGAGGGGTTCCTCGAGGGCTATCACATCCGCTCGACCCACCCGCGCACGTTCTACCCGATCCAGTACGACAACCTGAACGTCGTCGAATCCTTCGGGCCGAACAACCGGGTTGCCTTCCCCTACCAGGCGATCGAGAAGCTGCGCTCGGTACCCGCATCCGAGCGCTCGGCAGACGGCCGACTTACCTACGTGTATCACCTGTTCCCGAACGCGATCGTGGCCACCTTCCCGGGCCGGATCATCGCGGTCGCCCTCGAGCCGCTGGCGATCGATCGCACCCGCCAGGTCACCTACGCGCTGAGCGATCGCGCCGAGGACGACCGCGACGCCCAGACGGCGCTGGAGAGCGGCGCGCGGCTCGTCGACAGCGGCGGCGCCGAGGACCGGGAGGTCGTGTGCTCGGCCCAGCGCGGCCTGGCGAGCGGAGCCAACGAGTTCCTCGAGTTCGGTCTGTTCGAGGGCGCGATCGGCCGCTTCCACCGCGCGCTGCACGCGGCGCTCGACGGCGAGCGCTGACCCGGCGATGGCGGCGGCGAAGCGCGGTGGGAGGAAGGCGAAGCTGGGCCGGCGGTCCGGGCCCGCGGCGGGCTCCACCCGCGAGCGGCTGGTCGAGGCGGCGCGCGGGCTGCTCGAGGAGGGCGGCTACGGGGCGGCGTCGGTGCTCGCGGTCGCCGATCGCGCCGGCGTGTCGGCCGGCGCCCTGTACCGACACTTCGCCTCGAAGGCGGAGCTCTTCGTCGAGGTGTTCCGGGACACGGCGAAGCGGGAGGTGGCCGCCATCGACGAGGCGGCCGCGACGGGCACCTGCATCGAGCGGCTCGAGGCCGCCGTCGCCACCCACGCCCGCCGCGCCCTGCGCCAACGGCGCCTGTCGTGGGCGCTGCTCTACGAGCCCGTCGACCCGCTGGTCGACGCCGAGCGGCTGGTGCACCGGCGCAAGTACTGCCGGCACATGGCGGGGCTGCTGCGCCAGGCGATCGTCGCCGGCGAGCTCCCCGAGCAGGACGTGGAGTTCAGCGCGACGGCGCTGATCGGCGCGATCTACGAGTCGCTGATCGGGCCGCTCTCGCCGGTGGCGGGCCGCATCGCCGCCGAGGGCGAGCTGGTCGCCGGCCTGGTGCGCTTCTGCCGCCGCAGCGTGGGGGCACCGGACCGGGCCGCCCTGCGTCCCGTCGAGGGCGGCCGACGTTAGTCGATCAGCCCCGCGCGCCGGCTCGCCGCCAGCGCGTCGATCGCGTCGGTGCGGCGCCGGGCGGCGCGGATCTGTTCGGCGAACACGCGCCGCCAGGCGCCGACCTCGCGGTCCTTCGCGTCGAGCAGCCCGCGGTTGGCGGCGAGCTTGAGCGCGGTCTGGAACAGCACCTGCGACACCGAGGCGCTGCTGTGGATGCGGCGCTGGAGGCGGTACTGGCGGCCCAGGCCGAGGCAGCTGGTGAGGAACGCCTTCTCGTCGAGCTCGGCGCCCGGGGGCAGCTGCTCCAGCCGGTCGGCCACGATCCGGTAGGCCTCCAGGAAGGGCCGCAGCACCCGGTGCGCGTTGAATGGGCGCGAGCGCCGCACCAGCACCTGGGCGCCTTCGGGCCCGCTGGCCAGCAGCGCCTCCCAGTCGGCGTCGCGGTCGACCAGGTCGCGGCGCAGGTCGCCGCGGAAGATGTCCTTCTCGGGGAAGAAGAACTCGAACTTCAGCAGGTCGCGCAGCTGCATCGCGGCGCGCCAGAAGGCGGCCACGCGATCCTCCTCCGGCTTCGCCTCCGCCGCCTCGAGCAGCGCCAGCTCCACGATCGCCGGCGACACGAAGAAGTGGATGATCGAGTTTCGGTAGTAGGCGGCGGCCAGCTCGCGCTCGGGGCCGATCCGGTACACGCACTCGGAGCCCTCGGCGAAGCGGTCGACCACCTCGTTCTCGGCCAGCGCCTCCAGCACGCGCTCGACGCCCTCGGACGTCTCCAGCTCCGCGAGCCCCGTGTTGGGCAGGCTGCGGTGCTCCACGGCCCAGAGCAGGTTGCGCAGCCGCAGCATCACGTCGGGCACCGTCTGGGCCTGGTCGCCCGCCCCCAGCAGGGCGAGTGTCACCAGCGAGGTCGGCGTGATCGGGGTGACGTCGTTGATCCGCACGCACACCTCGAAGGCGAGCTTCTGGAGCGCGAGATTGCGCTCGTCCGGATCGGGCTCGGCGCGCGGGTCCGGGGGGCCGAGTGCCTTCGCGAGCGAGAGGGGCTCGCCGAAGTCGATGTGGATCGACCCGTAGCGGCGGCGCATCCGGCGGACGACGCCGACGAACCAGCCCAGGCTCTCGCGCCGCTTCGCACCGCCGCGCTGCTCGCGGGCGTAGTCCTGGACGTCGGAGATCTGGTCGTAGGCGATCGACACCGGGATCAGCGCGACGTCTTCGGTGCGCCCGCGCCGGTAGGCATCCACCACGTAGGCGAGCAGCCCGAAGCGCGGCGGCAGCAGCTTCCCCGATCGCGAGCGGCCGCCCTCGATGTACCACTCGAGCGGGAAACGCTTCTCGATCAAGTAGTCGATGTAGTGACCGAGCACGAACTTGTAGACGGCGTTGTCCTTGAAGGTGCGGCGGATGAAGAACACCCCGCTGCGTCGCACCAGCTGGCCCACCGGGAAGAAGTTCATGTTGATGCCGCCGGCGGTGTGGTTCGGCGGGAGGCCGTTCTCGTGGAGCATGTACTGGAGGACGAGGTGGTCGAGGTTCGACTTGTGGGTGGGCAGGAACACCACCGACTGCCGCTGGGCCAGCGCCTGCACGCGCGCCAGCTCCTCGCGGTCGTAGCGCAGGGCCCGAGCGTAGCCCTGGGTGTAGAAGAGGCGGATCAGGTGACCGACCAGGTCGATCACGAAGGGGCTGTGGGTGGCGGCGATCTCGCGCAGGTAGCGCGTCGCCTCGCGCGTGGTCTGGGCCTCGCTGCGTCCGGTTTCCCGGGCCAGTCGGGCGAGCCCGCCGCGGAAGGCGGGCCGCGCCAGGATGTCCTCGCGCACGAAGCGCGGCACCTTGTAGCGCGCGCCGCGCAGGCGCCGCTCGGCGCGCTCGAGCGCCAGCGCCGCTTGGCGCGCGACGAAGTCGGCGAAGCCGGTGGTCTCGCTGGCGGTCGCGCCCATCGCGCGGCGCCAGCGCTCGCGCAGCTCGCTGGCGGGCGCCGGCTCGCCCGCCACGATCCGGCAGCGGTCGAACTCCCGGCGCGCGATCCAGCGCTGGCGCAGGGCGTTGGGGTCGCGTGGGTCGCCCAGGCGGAGCAGGTCGGACCAGCGGGCGCTGCGCACGCCGTCCCGCTTGCGCGGGAGCCAGGCCACGCGCAGGGGCGCCAGCAGCAGGTCGGACCCCGAGGTCTCGCAGGCGAGGCGGTCCTCCAGCTTCACGAGCGATACGTGGCGCCTGCGCCGCCGGGAGGGCGGGATGTCCAGGGCCTCCCAGTCCGCGTCGCCCGCGTCCTCGGGCCGGTTGCGCTCGATCCACGAGCGGAGCAGGCGGTGCTCGAGGGAGCTCGAGGCGTCGAGCAGGAAGAGGATCCGCTCCGCACCGGCCGCGGGCCAGGACGGCTCGTCGCGATGGGGCCGAGAGAGCGCCGTCGACACCCGGCGAGTCTATCACCGCGAGGGCCCTCCCCAGCCGGCAATCCGCGCCGATCAGTCGGGGAGAGAGCCGGTCAGCGTGTCCACCGTCAGCTGCGCGAGCGCGCGCACCCCGACCACCAGCGCATCCTCGTCCACCAGGAACCGCGGCGAGTGATTGGGCGCGGCGTCCTCGGGCGCGACACCGGGAGGGTTCACGCCGAGCCAGAAGAACACGCCGGGTACCCGCTCCTGGTAGCGGGAGAAGTCCTCGGCGCCGGTCCAGGGCAGCGGCTGGATCACCTTCTCCGCTCCCGCGACACGTACGAGCGTCGGCCGGATGCGACGCACGAGCTCCGGGTCGTTCCAGGTGATCGGGTTGCCGGGCCGGATCTCCACCTCCGCGCTGGCGCCCGCGCTCTCCGCGATCTTCGTCGCCGTGTGCCGCACGCGCTCGTGAAGCTGCTCCCGGTTGGCCTGTCCGAGCGCGCGGATCGTTCCCAAGAGCTCCACCTCCTCGGGGATGATGTTGTTGCGCACGCCGCCGTGGATCGCGCCGAAGGAGACCACGGACGGGACGCGCGCGTCCACCTGCCGCGCCGGCAGCGCCTCGAGGGCGAGGACGATCTGGGCGGCGACCGCGATCGGGTCGACGCCGTCCCAGGGATAGGCGGCGTGGGTCTGGCGGCCGCGGACGCGGATCGTCATGCGGTCCGAGCTGGCCATCGCGCCGCCGGGCACCACGCCGATCTCTCCGAACGCCTGACGCGAGGTGACGTGCAGCCCGAACACCACGTCGGGCGTCGGGTCGTCGAAGGCGCCCTCGGCCAGCATCAGGGACGCGCCGCCCTCCTCGCCCGGGGGCGGCCCCTCTTCGGCCGGCTGGAACACGAACAGGACCGCGCCCGGCAGGCGATCGCGCAGGCCAGCGAGCACCTCCGCCACGCCGAGCAGGATCGCGGTGTGGGCGTCGTGGCCGCAGGCGTGCATCACGCCCACCTCCTGGCCGCGGTAGCTGGCGCGCTCGCTGGACGCGAAGGGGAGGCCGGTCTGCTCGGTGACGGGCAGCGCGTCCATGTCGGCGCGCAGCGCCACCACCGGGCCCTCGGTGCCGCCGCGCAGCACGCCCACGACACCGGTATGCGCCACGCCGGTTCGCACCGCCAGGCCGAGCTCGCGCAGGTGGTCGGCCACGAAGGCGGCGGTGCGCACCTCGCGGTTCGACAGCTCCGGGTGCCGATGGAGGTCGCGCCGCCAGGCGATCACCTGTGGCATCACGGCTTCGGCGGCGCGGTCGACCGCCCCGCGCAGGTCCGCGTCCGAGGCGGCGCCGGCGGCCTCCGCGGTGTCGGCGAGGAGACAGGCGAGCGCGGCGAGCACGCAGCGGCGGACGACGCGATTGGCCATGGGAGGGGCGGAGGGTATCGTCGGCCCCGCGGCGCTGCTGCCGCGATCAGGAGATCCGCGCGCATGTTCGCACCGGTTCGCTGGCCCGCTGAAGGCTGGGTGCCGCTCGCGGCCGGCTTCGCCTGGAACGCGACCGCCGTCGGCGCGGGCTTTCCCTGGGCGCTGCCGGCCTTCGTGCCCGGGACGTTCCTGCTCTCCGCGGGAGCGGGCATGCTCCTGCACCCGGGCGACCGACGGCTGTCGCACTTCGCGGCCCTGGGCGGCGTGCTGGGTATCCTGTTCGCCCTGCTGGCGCTGCCCTTCGCCGGGGGGCTGCCCCTGCTGCTGGCGCTGCTCTCGGCGGCCTCGTTCCTGGCCGCCGGCTACCACGCGCTGCGCCTCGACGCCCATCCCGAGGGCGTGCCCGATCCGGTTCCGACGCTGCGGCTCTCGGCGGAGGTGGGCCTCGACGAGGCGGTGCTCGGCTCGATGGTGTTCACGCAGCTCTTCCCCTCGGCCGAGGACCACGCGCGCGTGCGCCGGGAGGTCGACGAGGCGTGCGAGCGCTTTGCGGCGGAGGGTTGGCTCGAGAAGCCCGCCGCCTATCACCAGACGCCGCCCGATCCCGGCGAGGGCCAGCTGCGCTCGCGGCGCGTGCGCGGCATCGAATTCGAGCATCTGTCCTTCCCCAGCGAGTACGCGCCCCGGGAGGGCGAGCCCGGTCGCGCGCGCTGGCTCGCCTACGCCGCCAATCGCACCGCCCATGCCTGGGTGCTGCGCGGCGATCCCGAGCGGCCGTGGCTTCTGTGCGTGCACGGCTACCGCATGGGCCACCCGCTGGTCGACTTCGGCGCCTTCGACCCGCGCTTCTACCACCAGCGCCTGGGCCTGAACCTGCTGCTGCCGATCCTCCCCCTTCACGGCCCGCGCCGCTCCGGCCGCCGCAGCGGCGACGGTTACCTCGAGGGCGACCTGCTCGACACGATCCACGCCGAGGCCCAGGCGATGTGGGACCTGCGGCGGATGCTCGCCTGGGTACGCGCCCGCAGCACGGCGGCGATCGGCGTCTACGGTCTGTCGCTCGGCGGCTACAACGCGGCGCTGCTCTCCTGCTTCGACGACCA
>CAZZFT010000205.1:0-7801 GCA_964653555.1 uncultured Spirochaetales bacterium
CTCCGAGCCGTAGGCGTACCCCACGATGGTCGAGGTCAATAGCAGGAACCTCGACATGTTCTCGAAGTGGTAGTCGGTGATGTAGGCCTCGAGGCCGAAGATGCGGCGCACCGGGATCATCACGGTCAGCACCATGGCGAAGCCCGAGAAGATGGCCCCGGCGACGAAGTAGGGAGCGAAGACCGTGGCGTGCCAGCCGGGCACGATCGCCATGGCGAAGTCCCAGGACACGACGCTGTGCACCGAGAGCACCAGCGGCGTGGCGAGCCCCGAGAGGTGCAGCACCGTGCGGCTGTGGGACTTCCACTCCCGCGAGGTGCCCTGCCAGCCCAGCGAGAGGACGGCGTAGAGCACCCTGCGCCAGCCGGTGGACCGGTCGCGGGCGATGGCGAGGTCGGGGACCATGCCGATGTAGAGGAACACGATCGAGATCGTGGCGTACGTGGAGATCGCGAAGGTGTCCCACAGGAGCGGGCTCTTGAAGTTGACCCAGAGCGCGCGCTGGTTCGGGTACGGAAGGATGAAGTAGGCCTTCCAGATGCGGCCGACGTGGATGCCGAGGAAGAGCCCGGCGGTCATGACGGCGAAGACCGTCATCGCCTCGGCGCTGCGGTTGATGGCGTTGCGCCACTTCGCGCGGAACAGGTAGAGGATCGCCGAGATCAGCGTGCCGGCGTGGGCGATACCGACCCAGAACACGAAGGTGACGATGTAGGCGCCCCAGAACACCGGGTGCGCGTAGCCGGCGATCCCCAGGCCCTTGTAGATCTGGTAGATCCAGACGCCGCCGGCGGCGAGCATGAAGAACACGGCGATGTGGAGCAGGACCCAATAGCCGAGCGACGTCCCCTCCATCACGCGGAGCAGGTCGCGGTTGACCTTCGAGTCCTTCTGCACCGGAGCGGGCCGGATCATCGCGGCGACCGATTCGGCGGGCGGCGGAGTCATCCCTCGTGTCCTTCCTCGCGCGCGACCTTCGCCAGATAGGTGATCGCGGGCCTCGTATTGAGCACGTGCAGGGCGTGGTAGGTACGCCCTTCGTTCGCCTTCGCCACGGCGGTGGCGGTGTTGTCCGGCAACTTGAGGTTGTCGAAGGTGATCGCCTGGGTGGGGCAGGTCTGCTGGCAGGCGGTCTTCACCTCACCGGGCGCCAGTACCGGGCGCCCCTCGTCCGCGGCGTTCTGTCGCCCGAGCTGGATCCGCTGCACGCAGAAGGTGCACTTCTCCATCACGCCCTGACCGCGCACCGTGACGTCGGGGTTGAGCCCGAGGGCCATCGGCTCGGGCCAGCCCTCGATCTGGTAGTCGAACCAGTTGAAGCGCCGCACCTTGTAGGGACAGTTGTTCGAGCAGTAGCGGGTTCCGATGCAGCGGTTGTAGATCATGCCGTTCAGACCCGACGGCGTGTGATAGGTGGCGAAGACGGGGCACACCGGCTCGCAGGGGGCCGCGCCGCACTGCTGGCACAGCATCGGCGAGTTGCGTACGTCGACGCTGCCGAGCTTCTCGCTGTTCTGGATTCCCGGTCGGCCGGTCTTGAGCGTCTGCTCGCCGTCGCCTACGTAGCGCTCGATGCGCAGCCAGCTCATCTGGCGGGCGCGCAGCACACCCGGCTCGCCCACGGTGGGGATGTTGTTCTCGACGTAGCAGGCCACCACGCAGGCGCTGCAGCCCGTGCACTTGTCCACGTCGATCGTCATTCCCCAGCGATAGGGATCGTCGGCCGTGGAGTCGTTCACCGGGTCGTAGCGGCGCAGCATCTCGTGCTCCTCGCTGTGACCGGCGGCGGCCGCGGCGGCGGCGCCTTCCTCTCCGTGGCCACCGGGCGCCGGGATTCCGTGGGGCTCCTGCGGCGATTCGTTCGCGGCCCAGGGGCTCTCGCCGCTGGCCAGGGCGACCAGGGAGATGCGCTCGCCGAGCAGCCGTCCGCGCTTGTTGTCGGTGCCCTGGGTGAAGGGCAGGCGCTGGAAGCCGCCCGCCGCGCGAACCTGGGCCCTCGCGGTGAGCCAGGCCCGACTGCCCGACTCGTCGGTCAGCGACGGGAGCAGGTCGTTCACGTTGACGCCGCGCGCCGGACCCGTGAGCGTGCCGGCGGGCGCGAGCGAGGCGTAGGTGCCGACGGTGTGCCCCTGACCGGTGGCGATGGCGATCACGTCGTCGCGGATCCCGCCGCGCGGCCACGCGGGCACCTGGATCTTCCCGTAGGGCGTCTCGACCGCGAGCAGGTCGCCCGTCTTGACCCCGAGCTTCTCGGCCGCCCCGCTGCTGATCTCGGCCCAGGACTGCCAGGCGACCTTGGTGATCGGGTCGGGCGTCTCCTGGAGCAGCGGCAGGTTCGCTCCCCTCCCGTCGCCGAGCAGCGGCGACGGGACGGCGAGCAGGACGAACTCGCCTTCGCCCTCGAGCTGGGGCTCGGCGAACTCGAGCCGGGCCAGTCCCTCGGTGATCGTCCCCGTCGCAGGGGCGACACTGGCGAACACGCCGCCGCGCTGCAGCACCTCGAACCAGTCCGTGTCCTGCCAGGCCGCCTCGACGACCCCCCGGAAGCTGCCTTCCGGCAGCCCCTGCGCGCCCATCGCGCGCGCCGTGTCGAGCAGGGTGTCGCCGAAGGCGCGCGTGTCGAACAGCGGGCGCAGCGTGGGCTGCACGATGCTGCGCACGCCCGGGCGGGGCTCCGCATCGCCCCAGCTCTCGACCGGCGTGTGGTCGGGCAGGACGAGGTGCGCCCGGACCGAGGTCTGGTCGGGGAGCGAGGCCGTCGACACGACGAGCTTCACGTTGGCGAGCGCCTCCCCGAAGCCGGAGTCGCTCGGCAGCGAGTGCACCGGGTCGACGCCGTGCACGATCAGTACTTCGACGTCGCCCGAGCGCATGGCGTCGACGAGCAGGGCGACGTCGCGGTAGCTCGGAGCCGCGCCGGTCGCAGCGGTGAGCCGGACCGTCTTGCCGACCGCGCCGACCGCTGCGTTCAGCACCAGCACCGCGGCAGCCGTGGCGGTGGCGCGCCGGCTGGTCAACGCGACCCCGGGCGGCAGCGCCACCGGCCGCTTCGCCTTCGCGATCGCCGCGCCGAGCCGGCGGATCGTCGCGGCCGGAACGCTGGAGCGCTTCTCGACGGAGGCGGGATCGAAGCCGGAGAGCTGGCGGGCGATCGTGACGGTCGCCTCGGCGAGTCCCCCTCCCGGCACGGCGCCGGCGTCGATCGCAGCGCGCGCGATCCCCAGTGCCACGATGCCCTCGGTGCCCGGCTGCGGAGCCAGCCACTCGTCGGCCGCGCTCGCGGTCGTGTCCTGGCGCGGTCCGACGTACACGAGCCGGGCCTCGCGGCCCTCGGCTCGCGAGGCGTTGCGCGCCGCGGCGAGCTGGCGGGCGTGCTCCACCGGCGAGAGGCCGGTGCCGAGGCTGTCGGAGCCGAAGTCGATCACGAAGTCGGTGTCCGAGAGATCGAAGACCGGGACCGAGGCGACTCCGAACACCGTCTCGCTCGCGTGGCGCAGCGCCTCGGGCGCGAAGGGCTCGTAGGTGACGCGCGTCCCGCCGCCCACCGCGGTGAACCACTGGTCGATCAAGCCGCCGAGAGTCGGGCCGACCGGCGCGGTCAGCAGCGCCACCCGGCCGCTGGCCTTGCCGATCGCCGCGGCGAGCCGCGCCGTCGCGTCGTCCCAGGTGATCGGTGCCAGGGATCCCTCGGCGTCGCGCTCCAGCGGGCGGCGGTAGCGGTCGGGATGATAGGTGCGGGACAGGCTCGCCTGGCCGCGCGCGCACAGGCTCCCGCGGTTGATCGGGTGATCGGGATTGCCCTCGAGCTTGATCGGGCGCCCCTCGCGGGTGCGCACGTGCAATCCGCACCCGACGCCGCACTCCTGACACGTCGAGGCGTACACGACGGGGCGACCCGGGTTGATCTCCTCGGGTTGCACCACGTAGGGAATCAACTTCTCGACCGGGTCCTGCCAGCAGCCCGCGGAAGCCACGCTCGCCCCTGCACCGACCAGCTTCAGGAAATCGCGTCGATCGATCTCGGCCATCCGTCCCCAATTCCGGCGCTCTCGCGCCGCCCCTTCGCCCTCGCTCGCCTAGTAGTGGCAGGCGTAGCAGTCCTGCGTGGCGCCGTTCGCACGGTGGCAATTGATGCACCAACCCATCTCGAGCTTCTTTGCGGGCAGCAGCCAGGGCCACCACACCGTGTCCTCGACCAGCGGTAGCTTGTCGTAGGACTCGACGGCCCCGTGGCACTGCTGACAAGCGAAGCCTGCGCGCACGTGGGCGCGGTGCTGGAACTTCACGTACTCGGGCAGGCGATGGATCTGCACCCACTCGATCGGCTCCTGGTTCGCCCAGTGCTCCTTGAGCACGCGGATCCCTTCGAACTGGTCGTAGCTCGCCGGGAACTGGGAGTGGCAGCCCATGCACAGCTGCACCGAAGGCACGCCCGCCGCGCGGGAGCGGTCGGTCCCGGAGTGACAGTACTGGCAGTCGATCTGGTACAGCCCGGCGTGGTGCTTGTGGCTGAAGGGGATCGGCTGGAGCGGCCCCGGCGTGTCGGGATCCGACGCGGCTGCATAGGACTCACAGGCCTGGCGGGAGGGCCACGGCGTGTCGAATTCCTTCGGGATCTCGATCTGGATGTCCGGATCCGACTCCTGGAGAGCGCGCAGCTCGTGTGCCTCGCAGACGCTGGTGGCGACCCGGACGTCGCCTTCTCCCGCGTTGGCGCGCACCGCAGTCCCGGCTCCGAGTCCGGCGGCGAGCCAAGTCACGGCCGCGGCGCCGATCAGCAAGACGAGGGCGAGGGGTCGCGTCGGTGCGTGATCTCTCATGCGCGAAACTCAGGGCTCCTCTTGGGCGTCTCACACACACCGATCCAGCCGAGAGGCCAGATCCAGCCAGATGCGAACCAGAGTCGATCCTTCGCGGATCCATTCCTCGCGAGCGCTCGGACCGAGCGGCCCTCCGTCGCCTCTCCACCCCGGAACGTCCCGTGCCCGAGCCCCGTCGAAGGGAGACCGGCCGCGGAAAGAACGAACCCCGCGTGCCTCTACCGTCACCCGCGCTTCCGTGAACTTCGGTCTGGGAGGTGCGTGGGTTCGTGTGACGAGGAAGAACGCGCGGGAGGCGTGAAGGTTGGTTGGACCGACGACGCGTCCGACGCGCCGCTCGTGACGCGCGGTGTGATATCCCGTAAGCCTCTTGGCGTCAAGGTGATTTGCGGGAAATCGCGCGGCGACGCGACCCCCTGGACACCCTTCCGCGCAGCGCGCGTCGCGCGCGCGCTGCGTCGGCCACGAACCGCGCGACCGCACGGCGGCTGGACGGCACCGCGAAGATCGGCGAACTTTCGCGCAACCAGCGAGGGCTGCGGATTTGCGAGCGATTTCAGGGCGTTTAGGGTTGGCTCGTGCGCACAGCGGCGCACCCCTGCGCCACCGCGCCCGCTCGGATTCGCGCGTCCTCGTTGCGGGGCCGCTTCGCCCCGCACGGCGCGGCACACCCGTCACCCGAGGATCGTGAGGCCCACGTGATCGACTTCGAGCCGACCGAAGAGCAGGAGCTGATCGCCAGCACGGTGCGTCAGTTCGCCGAGAAGGAGGTCCGCCCCCAGGCTCGCGAGTGCGACGAGTCGGCAAAGCTGCCGTCGGCGACGTTGCAGGCCGCGCACGAGCTCGGTCTGGTCACGAACGCGATCGACGAGAAGTACGGCGGCGGCGGTGAGCGCAGCGCACTGACGGCCGTACTAATCGCCGAGGAGCTGGCGTGGGGCGACCTGGCGATCGCGCTCGCGGCGCTCTCCCCGTCGCTGCTCGCGATCCCCGTGGCCGACTGCGGCAACGAGGAGCAGAAGCAGCGCTGGCTCACTCCCTTGTGCGGCGACAGCTTCGTTCCGGGCGCGCTGGCGCTGGTCGAGCCCCACTTCGCCGCCGACCCGTTCGCTCCGCGTACCAGCGCGCGCGCCGACGGCGGTGATTTCGTGCTCGAAGGCGCGAAGTGCCTGGTGCCGTGGATCGAGGGTGGCGATCGGGTGGTGGTGATCGCCCAGCACGACGGCGCCCTCGACCTGTTCTGCGTGCCGCGCGACGCGCAAGGGCTCACGGCGACGCCGGAACGCAACATGGGCATCCACGGCCTGCCGACGGTGGAGCTCTCGCTCTCGGAAGTGCGCGTGCCGCGCGACGCGGTGCTCGCGGACGGCGGTCCCGACGCGGGGCGCCGCCTGATCCATCGCGGTCGCGTCGCGCTCGCGGCCGCCGCGGTGGGCGTCGCGCGCGCCGCCTTCGAGGTGGCGCGCGACTACGCGAAGCAGCGCGAGGCCTTCGGCGGTCCGATCGCGGCGAAGCAGGCGATCGCCTTCAAGCTCGCCGACATGGCGATCGAGATCGACGGCGCCCGCCTGCTCACCTGGGAGGCCGCCTGGCGTCTCGACCAGGGCCTGGAAGCCGGACGCGAGGCCGCCCTCGCCCACCGCCAGGCCCAGCGCGTCGCGCTCGAGGTGGCAGACGGCGCCGTGCAGGTGTTCGGCGGCCACGGCTACATCCGCGACTACCTGCCCGAGATGCACCTGCGCAACGCGCGCGGCTTCTCCTGCTTCGAAGCGCTGTCCCTCGTCTGAGCGGACCCGGAGGCACCCTTCCATGCCGATCTCCTTCGGGCTCACGCCCAACTCCTTGAACGCGCGCGAGCACTACCACCGGATGGCGACCGAGCACATGCGTCCGCTCTCGCGCAAGTACGACGACCGCGAGCACGAGGTCCCGGTCGAGTGGGTCGACTACTTCTGGAAGGAGGGACGGCGCGGTCCGAAGCGCGTCGACCTCTCCGGACCGGGTGACGGCTTCGTGCAGGTGTGCGTCCAGGCGGAGGAGCTGTGCTGGGGCGACGCCGGCCTCTATCTGCGCATGCCGACGGCGGCGCTCGGAGGCTCGGCGGTGGCGGCGGCGGGAACGCCCGAGCAGAAGGAGCGCTTCCTGGCGCCGTTCCGCGGCGACGGCGCGCCCGTGTGGGGAGCGATGGCGATCACCGAGCCCTCCGCCGGCTCCGACTCCGCGGCGATCCAGACGACCGCCGAGCGGGATGGCGACGACTACGTGCTCAACGGCACCAAGATCTTCTGCACGGCCGGAGAGGGGGCTTCCACCGCCGAGGGCGGCTTCGTCGTCGTGTGGGCCACCGTCGACAAGAGCGCGGGCCGCGGTGGGATCAAGGCCTTCGTGGTGCCCGCGAACACGCCGGGCATGCGACTGGTCGGCTGCGAGAAGAAGCTCGGCATCCGCGCGTCGGACACCGCGACCCTCGTGTTCGAGAACTGCCGCGTTCCCGCGGCGAACCTGCTCGGTCGCGCCGAGGTCAAGAAGCAGGACGCGAAGGGCGCCGGCGACAAGGGCTTCAAGGGGGCGATGGCTACCTTCGACGCCAGCCGACCGATCGTGGCGGCGATGGCCGTCGGCGTCGGCCGCGCGGCGCTGGACTTCGTGCTCGAGGAGCTCGAGCGCCGGGAGATCCCGCTGCGCTACGACGCCAGCCCGCACGTCCAGACGGCGGTCGAGAGCTGTGTCATCGACATGGAGGCCGAGCTCCAGGCGGCCCGGCTGCTCACCTGGCGCGCCGCCGCCATGATGACGCGCGGCAAGCCGAACAACCTCGAGGCGTCGATGGCGAAGGCGAAGGCGGGCCTGGCCGTCACGCGCATCACCCAGAAGGCGGTCGAGATCCTGGGACCGGCGGGCTACTCGAAGAAGCTCCTGGTGGAGAAGTGGATGCGCGACGCCAAGATCAACGACATCTACGAGGGCACGCAGCAGATCAA
>CAZZFT010000206.1:0-7648 GCA_964653555.1 uncultured Spirochaetales bacterium
GGGGTTGGTGCCGACCGGCGAGTAGACCTCGATGGGCTTCAGCTTGTCGGCCTTGATCATCTGCGCGTAGTGGGGCTCCCCGATCGGAATCGGAAGGTCGTAGAGCAGCTGCATCTTGTCACCGCTGGTGTCGATCAGCTGGAAGTTCTGGGGCAGCAGGGGGCCGACGTCGTTGAAGCGGTCGATCGCCCACTTGTTCATCGAGACCAGGAACTTGCCATCCGGGCTCACGGTGTCGCCCTCGGGCGTCAGGATGTGGCCCACGTTGTAGTGGACCGGGATCTTCTCGATCACCTTCATTTCCGAGAGGCTCCACTTCACCACCTTCGACTCGAGGAATAGGGAGGTGTAGGCGTTGCCGTCGGCGTCGTACTGGGTGTGCAGCGGGCCCAGGCCCACCTCCACCTGCCCCTTGATCGCCTCTTCGAAGGGCAGGATCGGCACGCCGTAGTCGTCGGCACCGACGAACTTCTTCTGTGCGATCAACCCCTGGATCTTCGCGAAGTCGTAGATCGTGGCATGGGTGTCGAGCTTTCCGGAGACCACCATGTACTTGCCGTCGGGCGTCACGTCCACGCCGTGGGGACTCTTCGGCTCCCCGACGAAGTAGATCAGACCTTCCTCGATGGCTGTGGGCAGACGGATCACCCGCATGCCGGCGATCTCCTCGGTCTTGCCCGCTTGCGCCACCTTCTCGGCCGCTCGCCAGTTGATGACGTGGAGATAGTCCATGTCGTTCTGGGAGGCGCCGGACTCCATGGGCGGATTGCCTTCCAGGTCTCCACCCCAGGCACGCTCGGTGTTGAAGGAGTTCAGGAAGACCCAGCCATCACTCGCGAGCTTGCCCGCGTCCGTGAGATCCTGCATGTAGGGCGGCAGCTCGATGGCGAAGGAGCTCTCGGGCACGATCCGTCCTTTATCCCGGTCGAACTTCCAGAAGATGACCGCACCCCGGTAGCTCTCGTCGTAGTTCTCGATGGGCATGTAGCCACCACCGAGCGGCGCCGGATATTGGGCGCCCTCCACCACGTACTCCGTGTTCGGCGTGACGAACGTGGCGCCGTGGTCGGACTCGATCAGGTGACTGGCCACGATCTGCCGCGTCACGAAGTCTCGGAGATCGATCACCGCCACGCGGGCGTTCGCCTTGTCGTTGATGAAGAGGAACTGCCCGTCGTAGTCCCCCGCCGTCTCGCTGAGCGCCGGGTGGTGGGTATCGGCCCAGCGAATGCTCTTTCCCCAGCGATTGCCTTCGTCCAGCAGACGGTCGCTCTCGTCCCCGTATCCGTAGCCCTGCCACGGCTCGGGGGTGAAGACGCCGATCACCTTGAGAATGCGCATGCTGGGAACGCCGATCACGAGCACCTGGCCCGAGTGACCGCCCGAGGCGAAGATCAGGTACTCGTCGCGCCCCCCCGTGGGCGTGTAGGTCTTGAGGGCTGCGCTGACGTCCGCCTCCGAGAGGCCGCGCTCCTGCATGAGCGCGGCCACCGCGCTCCCCTCTCCCGAGCCGTTGCTGGGCGCAAGCGCGCTCTCCTGCCCACAGCCGGGCAGCAGAAACAGAATCGACCCCACGACCAGCCAATGGAGCGACCGCCACGCAACTCGCAGGCGCGAAGGAACGCGCCTCGTCGCGAACTCGACCTTGTCCATGCCGTGCTCCTTCATGCCTGTATGTGCCGAAGTCGGTGCAACAGGCGTGCCGGGGCACGGATCGACGAGGCCTACGAGCCTCCGCGCAGGCTCCGCACGTGCTTCACGAGCGCGGCGACGACCTCGGGCTTGGCGATCAGATCCGGGTTGCCGGGCATCATCGGAGCCTTGCCAACCGCCGCACCGCCATACTGGATGATCGTGGCGATGTGGTCGTCGTCGACGGAGTCCTGCCACTGCGGGTCCTGGAAGTTCCGGGGCTTGGGGGTGAGCGCGGTGGAACCGGGGCCGTCGCCCCTGCCCTCGGGTCCGTGACAGGTCGCACAACGGGTCGCGAAGATCTGATCCGCCTCCGCGGACACGGCGGCCGCGCCGGGACCCGGCTTTGCCGGCATTGCAGAAGGCGCCGTCGCGGCCGGCTTCGAGCTCGAGGAAGCCTCGTCCGAGCCGCCACAGCCGAGGAAGAACGTCACAGCCAGGACGATGAGCAGGGGCACCCTGCCACGGCCGAGCGCCGATCCCGGTGTTTCGACTCCCCCGTCTCCGTTGCGCCCCTTCGGGTTTCGCATGCCCTCCCCCTCGTACACCCAGGCGAACCGGGAATCCGGTGCCGGTTCACCCACTGTATCAGGATCGACCCACGCGGTCGGAGAGGGGTCGCAGCGGCCTCATGGCCAGGTGCGGTCGGCCGTGCCGCTCGGTGGGTGCCTCCGAGCTCGTTGCTACGGCTTCGCCGCCTCGTACGATGCCGGCCCGTCCAACGGAGGCAGCGCCGGGAGCGCGTGGAACTGGTCCAGCTCCCGTCGCAGATCGGACGCCCAACCCTGGAACATCTCCTGCACGGCAGCCGAGTTGGTGACCGGATCACTCTGGTAGAAGCCTCCGTCGACCATCCCGATGGCCTGCACCTGTCCGACGCGAACGAGCGGCTCGCCGCTCTGGGAGTCGCGCGCGTCGAGGATCAGCGTCATCTGGCCCGACGAGTTCGTGTAGTCGGTGTCGTCCGGATCCTGATCCATCGCCGGCGGGACCGCGACCTCGAGGTTGACGATGTGGCCGCTGATGAGCAGCACGTCCGGTCCGGGAGCTTCCGAGATCGTGAAGTTCTGGCTGTCGCCGAGCGCCTTGACGAAGGCCTGGTGGAAGTACTGCTTGAGCGAGCGCATCGCCGATTCCGGCAGGGCGTAGTTCGGCTCCATACCGCCTTGTGCGAGACGGTCTGGACCGGGCGGTGTCTTGTAGGACACGGTCACTTCCTGGACCAGCACCTTGTCGTAGCGCTGCAGATCCGCGCCGGGCTTGACGAAGGTCTCGCGAAAGGGCTCCCACTGCACCAGGTGTAGTCCGTCGGGCGTGACCGATCCCCTCCCCGATGCGTACTGGATGCCTCCGGGCGCGGTGTTGGCGCACGCCAGGCCTGCGAAAGCGAGAAGGATCCACGAGTGATGCGAAGCCCGCACGAAACGCCCTCCTCGGACCCCCGACGCCCACGGGAGTCGAACTTCGCGCACTCTATCACTGCCGCGGTGATCCTACGATCGTCGATCCTCGCTCGACGGGGCCAGGCCCGGGGGCTATGCCTCCGCACGTGCACCGAAAGCTGCGGGCGGTGAAGACGGCGCTCGCTCTCTTCGCGGTCGTCTCGGCTGCGCGCGTGTCGTCGGCGCCCGCCGGAGCGAAGGAGGAGGGGGGGATCACGTCTTCCCGAATCACGCCGTTCGATCTGGAGATCGAGGGCCAGACGATCCACGGCCTGGCCGCCGGCGAGAAGACGGGCGCGCCGGTGCTGCTGCTCCACGGCGCGGCCTTCGACTCCGGCACCTGGAAGCAGCTCGGCACGCTCGCGGTCCTCGCGGGAGCGGGCTTTCGCGCCGTGGCCGTCGACCTGCCCGGCTTCGGCGGGTCGCGGGGCGCGCGGGCCGATCCCGGCCACTTCCTCGAGCAGCTGCTGCCGGCGCTGGGCCTCGACCGCCCCGTGATCGTCTCGCCTTCGATGAGCGGACGCTTCAGCTTCCCCTACCTGCTCGCGCACCCGGAACGGGTGGCGGGCTTCGTGCCGGTGGCTCCGGTGGGCGCCGTCGAGTACGCCGTACGCCTGCGCGGGAGCCCGGTCCCAGCGCTCGTCGTGTGGGGCGAGCGCGATTCGGTCTTCCCGACCTCTCAGGCCCGGCCGCTGGCCGACGCCTTCGTCGACTCCCGCGTGCTCGTGCTGCCGGGGGCCCGGCACCCGGCCTATCTGGACCAGCCCGAGCTCTTCCACCGCGAGCTGGTGGACTTCGCCAAACGCGTCTCGCGGCGCGACCCCGCTCCGGCCGAGTAGCGGCCCGCGCTCGCACCGGGGACGACGACCGCCGGATCGAGGTGACCGCTCGCGCCGCGCGGCCCGCTCCGTCGACGCCCTACCGCGCGGAAGGTCGCGGGTGGCCGCTGCCCGCCCGCATCCGGAGGCCCACCGCGGTCGCCGCTGCGATCATCAGCCCGACCAGCAGCAGTCCGAGACCGGGGGCCGACAGCGCCGGAACGTTCGGCGCGGCCGCGAAGCTTCCGCCGAGCGTGAGCTGAAGCGAGGGATCGTTGCCGCTGCCGTCGACGTCCACGGTGATGAGCGTCGATGCGCCCTTCATCGCGCTGACGCCGGCGAAGCCGATCGACTGGCCCGCGCCGGGCTCGCCGAAGAGCGTCAGCATCTGGACGCCGCCCGCCACCTGCACCGGCACGCTCACCTGGAAGTGGTCCTGCCCCGGGCTCCAGTCGAGCACGGGATCGCCATCCACGGGCGTGGTGCCGTTGGCCGGGTAGGCGAGCCGGTAGACGACGTGGAAGGGCTCGGGCTGGACGCCCATCACCTCGCTGCCGAACGAGATGCGGGCGCCCTCGGTGGTGGGGAGGAGCGTCGCGTCGACCTGGGCGGGCAGCGAGCCCATCCCGCCGGTCACCTCCGACAGCGACAGCTCGACGTGCAGGGTGGGGCTGCAGGCTCCGCCGAGGGCCGGCGCGCAGGCATCGAAGGTGATCGGCTCGCTGGGATAGGGACCCCCGGCGAGGCTCGCGACGCCGATCTCGAACCCGCTCTGGACGAGATCCGGAGAGGGGAGTCCGATCTCCCGCACGTGGTAGTCACCGACGTCCGGCGCGTCGATCACGACCTCGATCCGGGTGACGTGGACGAGATCGACCGAGCCGAACGACGCGAGCGCGAAGCCCACGTTCGCGGGCAGGGTCGGCAGGACGGGAAGCTGGCTTTGGGTCTGGCTGGCCCCGGTGTCGTCCTCGATCGTGACGCGAACGGCCGCCCCCGGCGCGAACGCGGTGAACCAGACGTCGAGCGCGCCGTCCGCGATGCCCTGGGTCAGGTCGACGGGCGGGGCGAAGCCCGCGTAGGTGAAGGCGAGGTGGCCCCCGCCATCGGGCATCACGTTGGCGGCCTCGCCGGGCGGCTTCAGGAGCTGAACGGCGGCATCGAGGCTGGCGTTGCCCGACTGCAGGGAGATCTCCCGCGCGCCGCCGAGACAGGTGCACGTCTGGGAGGCGACTGCGCCGCCGATGCTCGCATGGAAATTGAAGGGGCCGGTGGTGAAGTCGTCGATCACCAACGCGCCGGCCGGCGCCGCTCCGCACAGCAGGATTGCACTCGACACGACGATCGGAAGCCTCATCGGTCCGGACCCTCCTTTGGCGTTGCAGCAGCCGCAGTCGGGCCTCGGCCCTCGCAGGCACCCCGGTTCCGTCACGGGCGGGGCGCGGGAGGCTGCCTGTGTCCATTTCCTGTGTACGGCGGAGCGCCTCCCGGTGTCCAGAAATATCGTGTCGTTCGAGCGACTCCGGGCAAACTCCTTTCATCCTCCGGTAGATAGAGATTCCGCTCGGAGATGGGCCCTTCCCGTAGCCGCCTTCGCCTTCCGGGAAGCGGTGGCCGCGGGCCTTCTCGAGATCATGGATTCGAGATCGTGGAGGTTGTGTCCTGGTCTGGTCCGGGTCGGGTCTTCTGTGGCGTGTTCTGTGGCGTGAGGAGGGTACGTCCGACGCTATCCTGGCCTTCCCCCTGATGGCGTCGAAGGGAGCCGTGTCCCAGCACGCACGACTCGCGATCGGGGTCGCCCTGCTCTCGTGCCTCGCCCCGGGTGGGGCGGGACCGGCGCGGGCCGATGACGGCGACCTCTCCGCGGAGAGCCTCTGGACGAGCGCCCACCTGATTCCCGACTGGGGCGGGCTGCGTGCCGGGCTCGAGGAGTCGGGGATCCGCTTCGACGTCGCCTACACCGGCGACTTCGTGAGCAACACCCGCGGCGGCCTGAAGCGCGAGAACGAGTACCTCGGCAACCTCGACATGACGTTCACCTGGCACACCGAGCCGCTGCTGGGGCGCGATCTCGGCACCTTCTTCCTGTACGGGCTGCTCGACCACGGCGGCCGCCCCTCCGCGGATGTGGGCGACGCCCAGGGCGTCGACAACATCGAGGCCCCCAGCACCGCCAAGCTCTTCGAGGCCTGGTGGCAGCAGTCGCTGCTGGACGACCGCGCCTCGGTGCTCGTGGGCCTCTACGACGTCAACTCGGAGTTCTACGCGGTGGACAGCGCCGAGCTCTTCCTCAACAGCTCGTTCGGCATCGGCGCCGAGCTCGGAACGAGCGGCGTCAACGGCCCGTCGATCTTCCCCACCACCTCCCTGGGCATCCGCCTCAAGGCCGAGCCGATCCCGGGCTACGAGATCCAGGCGGCGGTGCTCGACGGTATCCCGGGCGATCCCAACCATCCGAAGGGCACCCGGATCGACCTCGACCATCGCGACGGCGTCTTCTTCATCACCGAGGTCGCCTACGACCTCACGCGATCCGGAGACGGGAAGGGCTTCGGCGCCGAAGTCCGAGAGGACGGTGATGACGGCGGCGACGGCGGTACCTCGCGGCGAACGCAACGAAGGCGCGTGGGCCGGGAGTGGTCCGAGCGCTCGACCTCCGCGAGGGTCGCCCTCGGCACCTGGCTCTACAGCACGCGCATGCCGCACGTCGCGCGGACCAACGGCGTCGGTGATCCGGTCGATACCCACGGCCATCCCGGCCTTTACCTGATCGCCGATTACGACGCCACACAGCTCGACCCGCTGGACTCGAGGGGGCTCGCGGTCTTCGTCCAGCTGGGCTGGGCGGACGGGGACGTCGCGCAGTTCGAGGGCTACACCGGCGGCGGCTTCACCTACAAGGGGCTGATTCCGCTGCGGCCCGAGGACGAGCTCGGCATGGGCGTCGCCGCCGCCTACAACGGCAACGCCTTCGAGCGCGCGGCGCGCGCCGAGGGCGACCGGCCGGCGGTGGCCGAGGTCGCCGTAGAGTGGACCTACCAGGCGATCCTGACGCCGTGGCTGTCGCTGCAGGGCGACCTGCAGTACGTCGTGAACCCGGGTGGGCTGCGCAACCGGCGCGACGCCCTGGTGGCGGCCCTGCGCTACGTGATCGACTTCTGAGCCCGCCTCCTCCGCGACCTCGGCGTGAAGACTTCTGTCGCGGTGCTCGGGGACGCGCGGCGAGGCATCCGGATCTTCGCTCGGCTGTGCCGGATCGACGCGATCGCCCACGCGGCGCCACCGCTCGCTGCGACGGGGCCCCGGGCGATGCGGGTGCGCAGGGAGGCCGCGACGTGTTCCGCTCGCGCAGCGGCTCCCACGCGCTCTCGAACCGCACGATGCGGTGCGCCTGGCACCACCCGAGCGGGGTGCACGCGGGGCAGGTCCGCTGCACGGTCTCGGCGCCCGACGGGCTTCGCTTCGAGCCGGACCTGAGCCGGGCGACCGCCGCTGCTCGTGTACGGGCCGACCCGCTATCCTCCGCCTCCCCCATGGAACTCGATCATGTCCTGATCCGCGGCGCGCGCGAGCACAACCTGCGCTCCGTCGACGTGAAGATCCCGAAGAAGAAGCTGGTGGTGCTGACGGGGGTCTCGGGGTCGGGGAAGTCGTCGCTGGCCTTCGACACGCTGTACGCGGAGGGCCAGCGGCGCT
>CAZZFT010000207.1:0-7564 GCA_964653555.1 uncultured Spirochaetales bacterium
AGCTGTCGATCACGGACGGCCTGACGAAGCTCCACAACCACCGCTTCTTCCAGGATCACCTCACCCGCGAGATCCGGCGCGTGGACCGCACCGGGGAGCCGCTCTCGATCCTGTTGCTCGACATCGACGACTTCAAGCGCCTCAACGACCGCCTCGGGCATGCCGCCGGCGACGAGATCCTGACGCGCATCGCGCAGATCCTGCTCGACACGGTGCGGGCCAGCGACCTGTGCGCCCGCTACGGCGGCGAGGAATTCGTGATCCTGGCGCCCAACACCGGCGTCCCGGGCGCCTACGAGCTGGCCGAGAAGCTGCGCACCGCGATCGCCGAGTCGTCGTTCATCGTCGACGACTCGCTGCGCCCGCTGCGGGTCACGGTCTCGGTGGGCGTCGCCGCGTTCGCGGGCAACCGCAAGCGCTTCTTCCAGAAGGCCGACCAGGCGCTCTACCGCGCCAAGGCGGACGGGAAGAACTGCGTGATCGTCCACGAGGACGACCTCGAGGGCACCACCGAAGACTGAGCTTGCGCTCCGTGTCGCTCCCCCGCACGCTCGCCGCCGTGGCGGTCGTGATCGGGCTCTCGGGAGGCATCGGCTCGGGCAAGAGCACCGTGGCGCGTCTTCTGGTCCAGCTCGGCGCGACGCTGATCGACGCCGATGCGATCGTGCACGAGTTCCAGGCACCCGGGATGCCGATGGTCGACGAGCTCGCGGCGGTCTTCGGTCCGGAGATCCTGGACGCGCGGGGCGCGCTCGACCGCAAGGCTCTCGGCGACATCGCGTTCCGGGACGCCGCCGCCCGGGAACGCCTGAACGCGATCGTCCACCCGCCGGTCGGCGCGGAGTTCGCGCGGCGGCTCGCGGCGGCGCTGGCCTCCGGCGCGCCGGTGATCGTGCTCGACATCCCGCTGCTCTTCGAGGGGCGCGCCACCGGAGGCGGCAGCGCGTCGCGGATGCCCATTCAGGCGACGGTGCTGGTGTGGGTACCCGAGGCCGTGCAGATCGAGCGGCAGATATCCCGCGACGGCTGCTCCCGGGAGGAGGCGGTCCGGCGGGTGCGCGCGCAGATGCCGCTGGACGAGAAGCGCGCCCTCGCCGACCACGTGATCGACAACAGCGGATCACCCGAGGACACGGAGCGCCAGGTACGCGCGCTCTACGAGCAGCTCACGAGAGAGCCTTCTTGAGCTCGGCGACGAAGGCGGCCGCGTCGGCCACCGCCGCGTCGCGACTGGTCGCGCGCTCGATCCGCTCCACCAGGGCGCTGCCCACCACGACGCCATCGGCGAATCGCCCGATCTGCGCCGCGTGCTCGGGGGTGGAGACGCCGAAGCCGACGCACACCGGCACGTCGGACACGGCGCGCACCGCGCGCACCTCCTGCTCGAGCGTCTCGGAGACGCTGCGCCGCGCGCCCGTCGTGCCCGTGATCGACACGAGGTAGAGGAAGCCCGCGGTGCGCTTGGCCAGCATCTCGAGGCGATCGGGTCGCGTCGTCGGCGCGGCGAGCAGGATCGGGTCGACGCCGTGGGCGCGCAGGGCGGCGTGCAGTGTCTCGCCCTCCTCCGGCGGCAGGTCCACCGCGATCAGGCCGTCGACGCCCACCTCGGCCGCGGCGGCCGCGAAGGCCTCCTCGCCCATCGCCAGCAGATTGTTCGCATAGCCCATCAGCACGATCGGCACGTCCACGCTGTGGCGCACCCGCGCGACCAGCTGCAGGACCTTGCGCAGCGAGGCGCCGGCGCGCAGCGCTCGCTCGCTCGCCCGCTGGATCGTCGGGCCCTCGGCCGTCGGGTCCGAGAACGGTACGCCCAGCTCGATCGCGTCGGCCCCCGCCAGGGCCAGCGCCGGTACGAGCGCCTCGGTGGTGGCGAGGTCCGGATCGCCGGCGGTCACGAAGGGGATCAGGGCGGTCTCCCCCCGCGCGCGCAGCTGCGCGAAGCGCTCGGTCAGCCGGCTCATTGCGCCTCGCGGCTCACGCGCGGCCGCGCTCGCGGCGCGCCGCGAGCCGTTCGCGCACCTGGGGCGCGTCCTTGTCGCCCCGCCCCGAGAGATTGATCACGAGCAGCGCGTCGCGGCCCAGCTCGGGAGCGAGGCGGCGAGCGTGGGCGACCGCGTGCGCCGACTCCAGCGCCGGGATGATCCCCTCGGTGCGCGAGAGATACACGAAGGCGTCCAGCGCCTCCTCGTCCGTCGCGGTCACGTACTCCGCGCGCCCGCTGTCCCGCAGGTGCGCGTGTTCGGGACCCACTCCCGGGTAGTCGAGCCCGGCCGAGATCGAATGGGCCGGGAAGATCTGCCCGTCGTCGTCGAAGAGCAGCAGGCTCTTCATGCCGTGCAGCACGCCGGGCAGACCGGCGGCCAGCGCGGCGCCGTGGCGGCCGCTGGTGATCCCCTCCCCTGCGGCCTCGACACCGACGAGCCGCACGGCGCGGTCGGCGAGGAAGGGATGGAAGATCCCGATCGCGTTGGAGCCCCCGCCCACGCAGGCGAGCACGACATCGGGCAGGCGGCCCTCGACGGCCAGGATCTGCTCCCGGGTCTCGAGCCCGATCACCCGCTGGAAGTCGCGCACGATCGTCGGGTAGGGATGCGGCCCGACCACCGAGCCGATGCAGTAGTAGGTGTCGCGCACGTTCGTCACCCAGTCGCGCAGCGCCTCGTTGGTGGCGTCCTTGAGCGTCTGGGACCCGCTCTCCACCGCGCGCACCTCCGCGCCGAGCAGCTCCATGCGGAACACGTTGAGCGCCTGGCGCTGGACGTCCTCGGCGCCCATGTACACGACGCACTCCTGGCCCAGCAGGGCCGCTGCCGTCGCGGTGGCGACGCCGTGCTGCCCCGCTCCGGTCTCGGCGATCACGCGGGGCTTGCCCATGTGGCGAGCCAGCAGGCACTGGCCCAGCACGTTGTTGATCTTGTGCGCGCCGGTGTGGGCGAGATCCTCCCGCTTCAGGTAGATCCGCGCGCCGCCGAGGTCGTCGCTCATGCGCCGGGCGTGGAAGAGTGGCGTCGGCCGCCCGGCGTAGTGATGCAGCAGCGAGTCGAGCTCGGCGGTGAACTCGGGCGAGGAGCAGACGCGCGGATACGCCTCGGCGAGCTCGTCGAGGGCGGCGATCAGCGTCTCGGGGACGAACCGGCCCCCGTAGTCGCCGAAGCGACCGCGCTCGTCGGCACGACTGGTGAATCCGCGCTCGTCGGCGCTCATCCCGTCGCCTCGGATTCCGGGGACTCGGCCGCGCGCACCGCCGAGACGAAGCGGGCGATCTTGTCGGCGTCCTTGCGGTGACCGGAGCCCTCCACGCCGGACGCGACGTCGACGCCCCAGGGCAGCAGGTCACCGAGGGCGGCGAGCGCGCCGCCCACGTTCTCCGGATCGAGGCCCCCGGCGAGGATCACGTCGTGACCGCTCTCGATCAGCGGCGCGGCGTCCGACCACGGCCAGGCCTGGCCGCGTCCCCCACCCGCGGTGGGATGGTCGAGCAGCAGCATCGTACCCGGGTACTGCTCGGCGGCCTCGAGATCGGCGCCTCGGATCGCCTTGATCACCGGCAGGTCGACCTCCTCCACCTGCTCTTCCGTCTCGTCGCCGTGGAACTGGAGTCGATCCAGGTCGACGCGGCGCAGGACCCGTTCGATCTCGTCGGGCTCCGCGTTCTGGAACACACCCACCAGCTCGACGCGACCGGCCACGCGCTCGGCAATGGCGGCGGCCACCTTGAGCTCGAGGCAGCGCGGCGAGCTGGGGACGAAGTTCAGCCCGATCAGATCCGCGCCCGCTGCGACCGCCGCCTCGGCGTCGTCGGGGTGGATGATCCCGCAGATCTTGATGCGAACGTTCACGAAGCCCTCCGCAGGCGCCGCAGCGCTCCCGCAACGTCCGATTCGCGCATCAGCGACTCCCCGACGAGGAAGGCGTCAGCACCGGACTTTGCGAGACGCGCCATGTCGGCGCGGGTGAAGATGCCACTTTCGGCGACCACGACGACCCCCTCCGGAATCTTCGGGGCCAGCCGCTCGGTGACGGCGAGATCGGTCTCGAAGGTGCGCAGGTCGCGGTTGTTGATGCCCACCACCCGCGCGCCGGCGGCCAGGGCCCGCTCGAGCTCCGGCTCGTCGTGCACCTCGACGAGCGCGCACAGCGACAGCGCGTGCGCCCTCGCCGCGAGCCGCTCGAGCTCGTCCTGGGCGAGCGCGGCGACGATCAGCAGCACGGCGTCGGCGCCCGCCACGCGCGCCTCGTCCACCTGGTAGGCGTCGATCACGAAGTCCTTGCGGAGCAGCGGCACCTCCACCGCCGCGCGGATCTCCGTCAGGTATCCCAGCCGACCGCCGAAGTAGGTCTCGTCGGTGAGCACCGAAATCGCCGCCGCGCCTCCCTCGGCATAGGCCCGTGCGCAGGCGACCGGATCGAAGGAGGGCCGGATCTCGCCCCGGCTCGGCGAGCGGCGCTTCACCTCGGCGATCACCCGCGGATCGGCGCCGCGCGACACCGCGGCCGCGAAGTCCCGGGTGGCCGCGGGCGCCTGCTCGGCCCGCCGGGCGAGACTCGCCGGGGACTCCTCGCGCCGGGCGCGCTCGAGCTCGATCCGCTTGTGCGCCAGGATCTCGTCCAGGATCACGGCGACACCTCGCCGGTCGCCGCCACCAGCGCGTCCAGCTTCTCGCGCGCAGCCCCGGAGTCGAGGCTCTCGCGCGCCCGCGCCAGCCCCTCGCCGAGATCGGCGGCAGCGCCCGCCACCCAGAGCGCGGCGGCGGCGTTCAGGCACACGACGTCGCGGCGGGGCCCGCCCTCCCCCTCCAACACCGCGCGGGTGATCGCGGCGTTGTGGGCCGCGTCGCCCCCGGCCAGTGCCTCGCAGGGTGCCGGCGCGAGTCCCAGCTCGCGCGGATCGATTTCGAGCAGACTCACGCGGCCCCGCTCCAGGTGTGCCGCGTAGCTCGCTCCGCACAGCGTCAGCTCGTCGAGCCCGTCGCTGCCGTGGACGACCAGAGCGCGCTCGGCTCCGAGCTCGCCCAGAGCGGAGGCCAGCTTCTCGACCAGCGCGCGCTCGTAGACACCGACCACCTGGAGCCGCACGCCCAGCGGATTCAGCAGCGGCCCCATGCAGTTCATCAGCGTCCGGATGCCCAGCTCCTGTCGCACCGGCGCCACGTGTCGCATCGCTGGATGGGCGCGGCGCGCGAAGAAGGGGGCGATCCCCACCGCGGCCAGCACCCGGGCGGCCTGCGCGACCTCCAGATCCACGGTCACGCCCAGCGCCTCGAGCACGTCGATGCTGCCGGACTTGCTCGAGGCGGCGCGGTTGCCGTGCTTCGCCACCGGCACCCCCGCGCCGGCCACGACGATGGCTGCCGTGGTGGATATGTTGAACGTCTGGGCGCCGTCGCCTCCGGTGCCGCTGGTGTCGTTGGTGCGCGGATCGAGACAGGGAGCGGTGACCGCCGCTGCGCGCAGAGCGCGAGCGGCGCCGACGATCTCCCCCACCGTCTCGCCCTTGGTCCGCAGCGCCACCAGCAGCGCGGCGATGCCCACGGGCGTGGCGTCCCCGGCCGTGATCTCGGAGAAGGCGGTCTCGAGCAGCTCCGCCGGCACCTCCTGGCCGCGCACGGCGCGCTCGATCGCGGCGCGAACACTCATGCAGCGCGCCGCTCGCGGCACTGCGCCAGGAAGTTGGCCAGCAGATGCTTGCCGCAGCCGGTGAGGATCGACTCGGGATGGAACTGCACGCCTTCGATGGGCAGCTCGCGGTGGCGCACGCCCATGATCTCGCGGTCTTCCGTCCTCGCCGTGACGACGAGCACCTCGGGACAGCTCGCCTCGTCGATCACCAGGGAGTGGTAGCGGGTCGCCTCGATCGGGGTACCGAGCCCCGCGAACACGCCCTTCCCGTCGTGCTCGATCATGGACACCTTGCCGTGCATGATCGAGCGCGCTCGGACGATCCGCCCGCCGAAGGCGGCGCCGATCGACTGATGGCCGAGACAGACGCCCAGCAGCGGCGTACCGCGCTCGGCGCAGGCGCGGACCGTGTCGAGCGAGATACCCGCGTCCGCCGGCTCGCCGGGACCGGGGGAGATCACGACTCCCGCCGGTCCGCGATCCAGCAGCTCGGACGCGCTGACGGCGTCGTTGCGGACGACCTCGACCTCGGCGCCCAGCTCGGACAGGTACTGGACGAGGTTGTACGTGAAGGAGTCGTAGTTATCGATCATCGCGACGCGCATCGTTGTCTCGACTCTCAGTCGACTCCCTCGCGCGCCAGATCGATCGCCTCCACGAGTGCGCGCCCCTTGTTCACCGTCTCCTGGTACTCCGCCTCGGGATCGGAGTCGGCGACGATCCCGGCTCCCGCGCGCAGGAAGATCTCACCGTCCTTCACCAGCAGCGTGCGGATCGCGATCGCCGTGTCCATGTTGCCCGAGTAGTCGATGTAGCCGACGCAGCCCCCGTAGGGCCCGCGCCGCAGCGTCTCGAGCTCGTCGATGATCTCCATCGCGCGCACCTTGGGCGCCCCGGAGAGCGTGCCCGCCGGGAAGGTCGCACGCAGCAGGTCCAGCCAGTCGAGCCCGGGCCGCAGACGCGCCTGCACGTTCGACACGATGTGCATCACGTGCGAATAGCGCTCGATCGTCGCGTACTCGTTCACGCGGACGCTGCCGATCTCGGCGACGCGGCCGACGTCGTTGCGCCCGAGGTCCACCAGCATCACGTGCTCGGCGCGCTCCTTCGGGTCGGCCAGCAGCTCGACCTCGAGCGCGGCGTCCTCCTCGGGCGTGCGCCCCCGCGGCCGGGTGCCGGCGATCGGTCGCACGTCGATCCGCCCGTCCTCCAGACGCACGAGGATCTCCGGCGAGGATCCGATCAGCACCGGTCCCTCGCAGCGCAGGAAGAACAGATAGGGGCTGGGATTGATCACGCGCAGGTGGCGATAGATCGAGAAGGGGTCCACTTGGAGCGGGATCCGGAACTGCTGCGACAGCACTACCTGGAAGATGTCGCCCGCCTCGATGTACTCCTTCGCCCGCTTCACGCTCTCGTGGAAGCCCTCGCGCGTGACGCTGCGCTGCACGTCCATCGGCGCCCGCAGCGGCTCGTGGGTCGGCTCCGGCGGCAGGGGCACGCGCAGCCTGGCCACCACCGCATCGATCTCCGTCTTCACCCGGTCGTAGGCCGCTCTCAGGTCGGCGCCCGGGTCCACCGCGACGTGGCGCACGATCGCGGCGGTCTTCCGCACGTTGTCGACCACGACGATCGTCTCGGGCAGCACGAACCACAGGTCGGGCATGTCCGTCTCGTCCGGGTTCGTGTCGGGAACCCGCTCGACGAAACGCACCCAGTCGTAGCTCACCAGGCCGACGGCCCCGCCGAGGAAGCGCGGCAGGCGCGTGCCCTCGAGCGCCACTGGCCGCAGCTGGGCCAGCTTCGCCCGCAGCACCTCGAGCGGATCGCCCGACACACGCTGGCGTTCGATGCGGCCCTCGCTCTCCCACTCCACGTCCGCCCCGCGCGCCCGGAAGATCGCGCGCGCGCCGGTGCCGATGAAGCTGAAGCGACCCCACTTCTC
>CAZZFT010000208.1:0-7523 GCA_964653555.1 uncultured Spirochaetales bacterium
CGATCCGCAGCCGGACTTCGCGCTCTTCGGGGGCGACCTGGCCCAGCTCGGCCGGCCCGACGAGCTCGCCCTCGGGCACGAGATCCTGAAGGAGCTCAAGGCTCCCGTTCGCATGATGGTCGGTGAGCACGACTGGTACCTCGACCTGGGTGACAAGTGGAAGGAGATGTTCGGGCCCGACCACTACTCCTTCGACCACAAGGGCGTCCACTTCGTGGTGCTGAACAGCGTCATCGAGAAGGACTTCTGGACCGCGAAGGGCTACACGCCCGAGGAGCGCATGAACATCGTCGCCGGCCTCGACGACAGCCGGCAGAGCCGCTTCGAGGTGGGCGAGGCCCAGCGCGCGTGGCTGAAGGGCGATCTCGCCAAGGTCGGCAAGAAGACGCCGATCATCGTCTTCTCCCATTCGCCCCTCTACAAGCTCTACAAGCCCTGGAACTTCTGGACCGACGACGCCGAGCAGGTTCAGGCGCTCCTCAAGCCGTTCCAGAACGTCACCGTGATCCACGGGCACACCCACCAGCTGCTCACCAACCGGATCGGGAACATCCAGTTCCACGGCCTGCTCTCGACGGCCTGGCCCTGGCCCTACGCGCCCGAGGGCCTGCCCGAGCTGACGGTGCAGATGAACCGGCCCAATCCGTTCGACCCCAACGACGGGCTGGGAACCGGCCAGGCGCAAGTCCACCCGGGCGGTCAGGTCGACAAGATCTACGACCTGTGGAACCGCAATCCGATCCAGGTCACCGCGAGCTACCTCGCCTCCGGCGGCAAGAAGGACGCGCCGCCGAAGCCCAACCTGTCCAGCTACTGAGGGAGGTCCCCGTGCGCCGAGCCACCATCATCGGGATCGCGGCCGGGAGCCTGGCCATCGCGCTCGCCTGCAGTCGCGAGGAGTCGCCGCCCGCGACGCAGACGGTGGTCGAGGAGGAGATCGAAGTCGAGCTCTGCGACGGCGAGACCACCACCTCGGTACCCGCGCGCGCCTCCTACAGCGAGGAGGAGGGCCTGGTGATCGCGGACGAGCTGATGGCCCAGTGGAAGAAGAAGCATCCCGACCGCGACTGGGTCGAGGAGGAGCGCAGCAAGCACATGATCGAGCCTCCCGCCGACAACTCGGGGCTCGTCGGGCGGACGCAGGGGGACGTCTACGGCCAGATCACCGAGCGGACGGTGGACGAGTGGGAGCGCGAGACGCTGAAGCTCGTGGTGCGGGGGTCGCAGATCTTCCACAGCGCCGACGAGCTGGGCAGCCAGATCGCCGTCTCCTGCGACATGTGCCATCCCGACGCGGCGAACACCCACCCCGAGACGTATCCGAAGTTCCAGGTCCAGCTGGGCCGGGCGGTGCTGCTCCGCGACATGATCAACTGGTGCATCGAGCACCCGGTCCGGGGGAAGGTGCTCGCCGCCGACTCGGCCGAGATGCGCGCCCTCGAGGCCTACATCCTGGCCCAGCGCAAGGGAACGGCGCTGGTGTACGGGAAGCACTGAGGGCGATCGCGCAGATCGGGCGCGGGCGATCAGAGTGACAGGAACGATCGATTGGCCGGATCGACGCGGCCGACCGATAATTCCCCGACACATCGCGGACAGATCGCGGAGGAACGACGCAATGGCCGACAACAAGGGCGTGGTCGACGCGCTGAGCCGACTGCTCGCCGACAGCTACACCCTCTACCTGAAGACCCACAACTACCACTGGAACGTGACGGGGCCGATGTTCAACACGCTCCACACCCTGTTCGAGACCCAGTACACCGAGCTCGCGCTGGCCGTGGACGAGATCGCCGAGCGCATTCGCGCCGTCGGCGCGCGTGCCCCGGGCAGCTATCGGGAGTTCTCGCAGCTCTCCTCGATCAAGGAGGACACGGCCACGCCGGAGGCCCGCCAGATGATCGAGAACCTGGTGGCGGACGAGAAGACGGTCGTCGCATCGGCCCGGAAGGTGGTCGAGGTCGCGGAGGCGGCTGGGGATCAGGCCAGCGCCGATCTCGGCGTGCGCCGCATCGACCTGCACGAGAAGACCGCCTGGATGCTTCGCAGCCACCTCGAGTAGCGAGCCGCGCACCGTGGAAAGCTGTCGGGGAAAGGTCGCGCTCGTCACCGGCGCGAGCCGGGGCATCGGTCGCGCGATCGCGCTGCGTCTGGCCGCCGAGGGCGCCAGCGTCGTGGTCAACGCGTCGCGCCTCGGCAGCCACGGACGGCTCCAGGGCACCCTCGAAGAGACGGTCTCGCAGATCCTGGCCTCCGGGGGCAAGGCCGCGGCGGTGGCCGCGGATCTCTCCGACCCGGCGGCGCGGGCCGGGCTCGTCGACCGCGCGGCCGAGGCCTTCGGTCCGGTCGACATCCTGGTGAACAACGCGGCCGCCGCGCGGATGAAGCTCCCGAGCCAGGCCACCACCGCCGACCGCAGCTTCATGTACGAGCTGAACCTGAACGCGCCGATCGATCTTGCCCAGCAGGCGCTGCTGGGCATGGTGGAGCGGGGCGGGGGATGGATCCTCAACATCAGTAGCGCCAGCGCGGTGCAGCCGTCCGTGCCCTACCGCGACTCGCGGGAGGCGGCGCTGGTGATCGGCCCCTACGGCGCCACGAAGGCGGCCCTCGACCGCTACACCGTGGCGCTCGCCCACGAGCTGGCGGACCGGGAGGTGTTCGCGAACTGCCTCGCGCCCGTGGCGATCGTGCTCACCGAAGGCGCTAGCTACGTGCGCGACATCGCGCGCAAGAACCCCGACATGGTCGAGCCCGTCGAGGTGATGGCCGAGGCGGCGCTGGAGCTGTGCACCGCCCGCCACGTCGGACGCGTGGTGTACAGCCGCTCCCTGCTCCACGAGGTGGCGCGCGCGGTGCGCAGCCTCGACGGCGCCCGCGTGCTCGGCGACGCCTTCCTCGCGGCCGACGTCGAGGCGACGACCTAGCGAGAAGGGTCCGCGCAAGCGGCCGCGGGCCGCGCGCAGCGAGGCGCAGCCGAGCGAAGTTCGCTCTACGGGCGGTTCGGCTCCAGGTGTGCCCACGACTTCGGGAGCGACACGTCCCGGTTCGGGCGCCTGGGCGGCATGTTGAAATCCGCCGGCGGCTTCCACTCCATCGCCCGCATCGTCTGCCCGATGTGGGTCATGTTCAGCATGTCGTGGCTGTAGCAGAACAGGCCCTTGCCCGCGTAGTAGAGAATGGAGAGGCCGGGCACCCGCCAGGGCGTGCCGTCCTCCCGCTGCCCGAGCACCTGGTCCCATTGGCTCACGACGCGGTGTCCTTCGACCATGATCCAGTTCTCGGGCGTCGACCAGCCGTAGCCGGTGAGGCCGGCCATCGACTTCTCGAAGAACTCGCGGATCGCCTCGCGCCTGTCGATGCGGCCCCAGGCCGGGTCGATGTAGCAGGCGTCCTCGGTGAAGAAGTCGGCGAGCACCGACCAGGGCTTGCTCCCCGCGTCGATCTCGTCGCGAACGGCGACGAAGCGCTCGTAGGTCTCGCGGGCCTCGCGTTCGATCGCGGCGGACATCTCGGGATCCTCCTGGGGTGGGGCGCGCGCCCCAGGATGCCGGCGGCGCGCACGAGAGCGCAACGTCTATTCGACGGCGATCGTCAGGTGCAGAAGACGACGCACGAAGAGGCTGGGGGCGTGGACGGGCGGCGCCTCGGGGCGCAGGCCGAAGCGCCGCGTCCGGGACAGGAGCTCCTCGAGGATCACCCGCGCCTCGAGACGCGCCAGGGGCGCCCCGATGCAGAAGTGGCTGCCGCGGCCGAAGCCCAGGTGCTGCTTCGGGTGGCGCCGGTCGAGCCGCAGCGTGTCCGGGTCCGGGAACACCGCCGGATCGCGGTTCGCCGACGCCCACAGCAGCATCAGCCGATCCCCCGCCGCGAGTCCCACGCCGGCGAGCTCGCAGGCCCGCCGCACGGCGCGATAGTGGAACTTGAAGGGCGGCTCGAGGCGCACGACCTCTTCCACGAAGCGCGGGATCCGATCGGGGTGTCGGCGCAGCGCATCGGCCAGCTCCGGGTCCGTCGCGAGCCGCCGCACCGCCGAACCGATCAGCGCCGCGGTCGACTCGCCGCCGGCGCCGAACATCACGATCGCGATCCCGACCGCCTCGGGCGCGCCGATCCGGCGCGAGGCCACGCCCCGCGCCAGGGCGTGGAGCAGCGGCGCGTCGGGGTCGGATCGGGGATGTGCGCCCGCCGCCTCGAGGTGGGTCCCGAGATACGCCGCCATGCGACCGGTCTCGGCCCCGAGCTCGGCCAGGCGGGCGGCCCCTACGTCGCCCGCGAGCATGTCGCCGCCCGTCATCGCCCAGTGCCGGAAGTGCGCGACGTCTTCGTCGGGCAGGCCCAGGACGTGCGCGACCGCGCGCGCGGGCACGGTCTCCGCGATCGGCACGAAGTCGCCGCCGCCCGCGGCGAGCCACGGGTCGAGAGCGGCGAGCGTCCACGCGCGCACGCGCGGCTCCAGGGCGGCCACCCGACCGGTGGCCAGACGCGGCTGGGCGAGCGCGCGGTGGATCGCGTGCTCGGGCTCGTCGGCGGTGGCGATCACCTGGGTCGCGCCGGTGTCGGGGAGGGCGAGGGTCGCGGGCAGGCCGTCGTCGCCGCGCACCAGCACGCCGGTCAGGTGCGCCGAGAAGTCGACCTCCCGTCCCAGCGCCTCCTCGATCGCGCTCCAGGTCGCGACACAGTGCACGCCGGTCTCGCCGATCCGGGTGATCGGACCGCGCTGGCGCAGGCGCGCGAAGAAAGGGTGGGGATCCTCGACGATCGCCGGGTCGAACAGCTCCGTCGGGTCGTCGGAGTAGAGCGGGGCGCGCATCCGGGGAGAGCTTCGCGTGTCGGCGGCGGCTGCGCTCCTCGCCGCGCTCAGGGCCGCAGCTGCACCGGATCGTAGAAGAAGCGCTCCTCGGCGATCCGGTCGCCCTGCCAGCGCTGCCGCGCCAGCTCCTCGAGGTGGATCGTCCTCCCGTCGCCCGTGGCGAACTCGAACACCCAGTGGATCACCACTTGATCGCCGTCGGCCAGCACCGGTCGCACGCAGCGAGCCTGCACCTTCTCGAAGGCGGCGAGCAGCCCGCGCTCGTGGGCGATCAGCGCCGGGAGACCGACGCGCGGGGGCTCGCTGTTCTCCTGCATGCTCGCGTCGTCGGCGTAGCAGCGCTCCAGCGCCTCGACGAACGCGCCGCGCTCGACGAGCGCGATCAGGGCCTCGATCTGGTTGCGGGTCGGCATGCCTGCACCTCCTCGGGAGATCCTCCCGAAGGCGCGCCGCGCGGAACAGGTCCACCCCGTCGCCGATTTCCGGAGCCAGTGTGCCGCGCGAGCGTCCGCTACGGCCGAGGCGGCGCTACGCCTCGTCGCGGTGCACCGTGTCCGGCGAGAACGCGGGCAGGCACACGGCCACGTACTCGGCGCCCGGAGGCTCGGGCGAGCTGTAGCGCACCCACTCGCCCGGCTCTGCGATCACCGCCTGCCCGGCGCGTACCTCGAGCACGCCGTCCTCGGACTCCACCCGCAGCATTCCCGACAGCACGACCGTGATCTCGCGGAAGCGCGGGCGCTGGCCGGGCTCCACCCAGCCGGCCGGCGAGACCATCCGGGCGACGCTCGCCTCGGCGTCGCCCGAACTCACGCGCCCCGCGTACTCCTCGATCCGCTTCGGCAGGTTGCCGGCGGCCTCGACGACGGTCGGCTTCCCGATCCTTCGCGGCATCGCGCCGATGCTATCCGCCACCGCCAGCCGCCGCACGGCCCGGCACACGGGCCGCTCCCCGGGTACCCTGCGGATCGCGCCCGACGCGACGGAGGAGCCCCCGATGAGCTACCGGATCGATCCGCGCAAGAACTGGATCACCGCCGAGAAGCACCTGGCCGAGGAGCGCGATCCGCGTCGACGACAGATCCTCGAGACGCTGATCGCCCACGCGAAGGCGGAGTCGGCGCCGGACTTCGAGAAGCTGATCGCGACCGTCTCCCCGCGCGCCCACTACCACAGCTATGCCGCCGACGACGAGGCGACCAACGCGGCCCAGAGCCCCAAGGGCAAGGACGGCGTCGCAGCCTACTACCGCGCGATCGTCGAGTCGGGCTGTCACCACATCGAGCACGACGTCCAGCGCATGGCCGTCGGCCGCGACACGATCGTCACCGAGGGCGAGCTCAAGATGGCCTATCCCGGAAAGGTGCTGGCACTGATGGGCATCGAGGTCCCCGACCCCGAGGGTCTCTACCTCTACCAGCAGCGCCTGCTGATCGTGTGGGACTTCGACGAGGACGGTCTCGTGATCTGCGAGGACTCCTACGGCGGCGGCGGCGTGAAGTTCGACGGCATCGCCGCGCGGCCGATCGCGCTCGACGAGATCTACCGGATGCGCGCCGCCGACGCGGGCTGATCGGCGCGGCGCGCCGAGGCCGGCGGCGAGTACCAGATCGGCGAGGTCCAGGCGCGCTCCTGGATCGCGCGCGGAACGTCCGGGTCGCAGCAGGCCGCGAGATCCTCGGGAACCGAGCGCGGGTCGTCGCAGTCCACGCCGTGCTCGTTGCACACGTACTGGTTCCAGCGGCAGCTCGGGTTCTCGACGACGCGCGCGTAGTAGAAGGCGGGCGCAGCCGGGTCGAAGTCGGGGTCGGTCCACACCTGGCACAGCTGGTCGAAGCCCCCGTCCGGCTCGCAGGTGGCGAGGTCGAGGT
Source organism: uncultured Spirochaetales bacterium (assembly GCA_964653555.1). Taxonomy (GTDB): domain Bacteria; phylum Myxococcota_A; class UBA9160; order UBA9160; family SMWR01; genus JAHEJV01. The sequence continues at coordinate 6,685 of CAZZFT010000208.1, forward strand.
CGGCGCCCCGCTGCGGATCGCCGGCGACCTCGTAGACGCGCTGGCGGCCCTCGCCGTCCTCCACCCAGCCCTTCACGATCTGGATACGCTGGAGCGGCGTGCTCGGCGCGCCGCCGCCGCCCGGGTCGCGCAGAGCCCACACGGCGAAGCGGGGTGCGCCGTGGGGTCCGGGCGCGAAGGGCAGCTCACCGCCCATCGGCACGCCCTCGGCGTAGCCCCGGGCGGCGAAGTCGGAGGCCCCGCACATCGCCTCGGGGTACTCCCAGCCGCCGAAGAAGCGCACGGCGATGCGCGGCCCGCTGGTGCCGTAGGCCTCGCGCCGGCGCATCGCAGCGAACAGCGCGTCGCGCGAGTTCTCCTCGGCCCACAGCACGCCGAGGCCGCCGGGGTTGAAGTCGGGGCGGTCCGGATAGGGCGGAGTGCCGAAGCGCAGGCTCACGGTCCCGGCCGCGTGGCCGACGAAGCGGTCCTCGTCGACCATCCCCGCAGCCGCGAGATGGGTGTCGGTGGCGCCGATCAGACCGAAGCGGAAGGGATTGGCGCCGCGTCCGAGGCGCTGCTCCTGGACCAGTCCCTCGAGCAGGGCCTCGCGCGCGTAGATCCGCGGCGGCAGCTCCACGTCGCCGCCGCCGACGCTCGCCATGTCGAGCATCGTCGCCATCCGGAGCGACTCGAAGCTGCACAGCTCGTCGGCGGCCCCGGCGCGGCACTCGCTGGCGCCCTTGTGCTGGGTCACCTCCACGAGCGTCTCGAGGCGGGCGCGGGCCCGGGCGTCGGCGGCCGTGATCGGCGCGCCGTCGGGGCGCGTGGTGGTGAACATCCTCCCGTTGCTCACGTTC
>CAZZFT010000209.1:0-7522 GCA_964653555.1 uncultured Spirochaetales bacterium
ACCTCGTCTACGGGATCGAGCAGGGCGAGGGCTTCATGGCCATCACCGGGGAGGTCGGCACCGGCAAGACCACCCTGTGCCGCACTCTGCTGCGCCGCCTGGGCAGCGAGTCCGAGGTGGCCTTCCTGTTCAACCCGACGCTGACGCCGCTGGAGCTGCTCAAGGCGGTGAACGCCGAGTTCGGAATCTCCACCTTCGGCGACTCGCGACCCGAGCTGACCGACGTCCTGAACTCGTTCCTGCTCGAGCAGAGCAGCGAGGGACGCCGGGTGCTCCTGATCGTCGACGAGGCCCAGAACCTGTCGACCGAGACCCTCGAGCAGCTGCGCCTGCTCTCCAACCTGGAGACGGAGACGCGCAAGCTGCTGCAGATCGTGCTGCTGGGTCAGCCCGAGCTCGACCAGAAGCTCGAGGCCGAGGATCTACGGCAGCTACGGCAGCGGATCAGCGTGTGGTGGCACCTGGGGCCGATGACCGCCGACGAGACCCGTGAGTACGTGCGCCACCGGCTCCGCATCGCCGGGGCGCTGGAGCGACCGATCTTCTCCGACGGCGCCCTGCGCACGGTGCACCAGCTCTCCGCGGGCGTGCCCCGCGTGATCAACCTGCTCTGCGACCGCGCACTGCTCGCCGGCTACGCCGAGCAGAAGGCCCAGATCGACCGGCGCCTCGTGCTGCGCGCCGCGCTGGAGCTCCGGCCGGCACGTTCGAGACGCCGCTGGCGCCGCACCTGGTTCGGCCTGGGCGCCGTCGGCGCGGCGGCGCTGGCCGCCGGCGCGTTCGCCCTGCTCGGAGGACCGCGCCGCGGAGAATCGATCGCGGCTCGGCCGGCGCCGACGCCGGCCATCGCCGCGGCGCCGGGGGACCTGGCCCGCCACCCGCTGCGCGCCGAGCCCTCGGTGCTGCCCGCCGCCCCGACCGGTCCCGTGGTCGACGTCACCCTCGACCGGGTGCTTTCGGGGCTCGAGCCCGCCGACTCCCAGGCGGCCACGATCGCGGCGGTGTTCCACGCCTGGGGGCTGCCCGAGGAGTCCGTCGCCGACGCGGGCCCCGAGACGCTGCGCGCATCCCTCGCCCGTCAGCGATTCCAGCTGCTGCCGGTGCTCCCGGAGCTGTCGGCGATGCGGAGCACGGCCACACCCGCCCTCGTCTCCCTTCGCGATGCGTCGGGCGTGGCCCACGTGGCGCTGCTGCGCACGCTCGAGAGCGAGCACGCCCATCTCGAGGGCCTCGCCCCCGGCGAGACGCTGCGCGTGGCCGTCGGCGATCTGCTGCGTCATCTCGACGGCGAGGTGTACGCGGTGTGGCGCGACTACGAGTCGCTCCCGGACGTGCTCGGACTGGGCGCGAGCGGGGAGCCGGTCGTCTGGGTGCAGAGTGCGCTCGCCGACCTCGGCTTCTACACTGGCCCGGTCAACGGACGCTACGACGACGCGACGCGCGATGCGGTCTTGTCGTTTCAGCGCAGCCGGGACATCGCGGTGAGCGGTGCGGTCGATGCACACACGAAGCTCTCGCTCTACGCCGCGCTGCCCGGATACGCCACTCCGACTCTCGACTCCGATCCGGTCGATCTCGCAGGCGCCTTCTGAGCCGCGATCGTCCATCCCGACGAAGAACAGGCGCGATGGTGACGGGCTGGCACAGACAGTGGCGTAGCATACTGCCTTGGGTCGTCTCGGCCGCGCTTCTCTTCTACACCTTCGGCTACGCGACCCAGTGGAGCCGTCTGGTCGACGCGCTCGAACACGCCGACGTCCCGCGCTTCCTGCTGTTCGCGAGCGTCGACCGGCTCGCCTTCTTCGTGATGTGGACCTGGCTGTCCGCCTCCGCCCTGCGGCGCTTCGTGGCGGAGGTCCGGATCGGCTCCGTGTTCGCGATCCGGGGCGGGTCCGAGCTGGCACGAGCGGTCAGCAACCCGCTGTCCGACGCCGCCTACGTGCTGGGACTCGCCCGGCTGTGCGGCGGACGCCTCGACGCAGTCGTGGCCTCGACGCTGGTCCCGGTGGTGAGTCACCTGTTCGCGATGCTGGTCCAGATGACGATCGCTCTGCCCTTCCAGGAAGGGGGCATCGGCGCGGTTCGCGGCGTGGCGATCATCGCGGGCGTGATGTGGCTCCTGGTAGCGGCGCTGCTGGGCGGTGTGGCGCTGGTGCGGTCGGGTCGGCTGCGCTCCCGCTGGCTGACGCCGGTCAACGCCTGGCTCGAGCGCTTCCCGCTGCGCGAGATCGCGCCCTACCTGTGGGGGTTCGGGGCGCTGGCGATCTTCGACGTGCACATCCAATGGCTGGCCTCGCGCGCCTTCGGCGTTCACATCGACTGGACCGCGATGGCCGCTCGGCTGCCGCTGCTGTACCTGACGTTCATCGTCCCGACCTTCGGCAACTTCGGCACCCGGGAGCTGACCTGGGCCGCCCTGTTCGACGAGTTCGCCGACCGCGACGCGCTCGTCGCCTATGCGTTCTCGATCAATGCGATCTTCCTGGTGCTCAACGTGTTGATCGGCGTCATCTTCCTGTCGCGCGCGCTGGAGCTGATCGGAGCGGTGCGCCGCGCGCGACGCGAGGGGGAGGCGGTTCCGCGGCCGGTCTTCGGCGACCCCACCGACCCCTAGAAAGCGCTCGCCGGGCCCTCCGCCCCCCCGGAGCGCCCCTCGGCTCCGTGTGCGGACCGCCTCCGCCGCGTTAGGATCTGTGCCTCCCGCCCCCCGCCCACTGCCCCACCCAACCGGGAGATCGCCCATGGCGAAGAAGAGCAAGACCGCCGTCCTCAAGCGGCAACGCGAGCTGAGGAAGGCGGAGAAGGCCGCTGCCAAGCGGGAGAAGCGGGCAACTCGCGAGGGGGTTCCCACGGACCAGTCCGTGGCCACCCAGGACGATCTTGCGGGATACGGCCTGATCGAGGTCGATCGCAAAGAAGACCAGGACGACTGAGGGGTGGCCGACGAACCGCTGATCGCCGTCTTCGTCGACTACGAGAACCTCGCCATCGGCGTGCGCCGGATGCACAAGGGTTCGTTCCAGGTCGAGCTGATCCTGCGCCGCCTGCTCGAGAAGGGGCGCATCGTCTACAAACGCGCCTACTGCGACTGGGGTAACTACCGCGACGCGGTGCGCGAGTTCCACACCCAGGGCGTGGAGCTGGTGGACATCCCCCAATCGAAGGCCTCGGGGAAGAACAGCGCCGACATCCACATGGTCGTCGACGCGCTCGATCTCTGTTACCAGAAGAACCACATCGACTCCTTCGCCCTGATCTCCGGCGACAGCGACTTCTCGCCGCTGGTGGCCAAGCTGAAGGAGAACCAGAAGTGGGTGATCGGCTGCGGCGTGAAGAGCTCCACCTCCGATCTGCTGATCGGGAGCTGCGACGAGTTCATCTACTACGACGACCTGATCCGCGAGGTCGAGAAGAAGAAGCAGCAGCCGGCAAAGGCGAAGAAGGCGGGCTCCGAGACCAAGGAAGAGGAGCTCGGCGAGATGCTCGTCGAGGCGGTGCGCTCCCTCGAGCGCGACTACGACACGGTGTGGGGTTCGATGCTGAAGCAGACGATCCGACGCCTCCACCCCGGCTTCAACGAGGGCTACTACGGCGCCGGATCCTTCGCCGAGATCCTCGAGATGGTCGAGAAGGAAGGGCTGATCGAGCTCGAGTTCGATGAGCGCCGCGGCAACTACGTCGTGCGCTCGCACCGCGCGTAGCGGGAGCCGCCCCTAGGACGCGACCGGGCGCCGGCCGCGCAGGAGGGCCGTCTCCAGGCGGAAGGCGTAGTCCCCGCGTCCGCGGATGCCGAAGTGGCCGCGGATCTCGTCGGGCACGGCGTCGAAGAGAGCGCGCAGCCCGACGACCGCATCCGGCGCGGTGCCGATCCGCGCCACCCAGGGCTCGAAGTCCTGGCGGATCGTGAAGCGGCCCAGGCAGTCGGGCGCGAGACCCGCGGTGCGGAACATCGCCTCCCACTCGGAGACGCGGTGATCGCGCACGTGGGAGGGATCGCGCAACAGCTCGAAGGCGTTGAGGAAGCTGTCGCGGGCCGGATCCTCGGCGGCCACCGTGTCGACGAGCAGGAACACGCCGCCCGGAATCAGCACCCGCGCCGCCTCGCGCACCATCGCCGCCGGGTCGCCCACGTGGTGCGCGGACAGGCGCGACGTCACCACCTCGAAGCTGGCGTCGGGGAAGGGCAGGTGCGCCGCGTCGGCCTGCTCGAAGCGGAGATTCGCCAGCCCGCGCTCGGCCGCCAGCCGCCGCGCCTGATCCAGCATCGCCGGCGTGAGATCGAGGGCGACCACGTGAGCGACGTGCGCGGCGAAGGCCAGCGCGGTGTGTCCGGGGCCGCAGCCCAGGTCGAGCACGCGCTCGCGTCCGGTGGCGACCCCCGCCTCGAGCATCGCTTCGAGGTCGGGCCCCCCGCGGTGGACCTCGCTCACCGCGTAGGCGGCGGCCGCGGGTCCGAAGCGGTCCTGGATCGAGTGCGTGCGGTCCATCGGCTCCTCCGCGCTCCGGGGGGCCGATCGCCTCGGAGCCTGATTGCGTTGGATTGATATTTAATCTAAGTTAAATAACTATGCAAGACCGGCCCGAGATCCACCGGGCGATCGCGGCGCTCCAGCGGCTCTCCGAGCTGTTCGCGCTGCGCCGCCGCCAGCTGGCTCGCGAGGCGGAGCTCTCCGTGGAGCAGTGGCGCCTGCTCGAGGAGATCGCGGGCGAGGCCTTCATGCCCTCGCTGTTCGCGAAGCGCCGCGCCTGCACCGCGGCGGCGGTGTCGCGCGGGCTGCGCGCGCTCCAGGAGCGCGGACTCGTGAGCGCGTCGATCTCGGAAGCCGACGGACGCCAGCGCATCTACCGTCTCACGCCCGAGGGCCGGCGCCTGCTGCGCCGCCTGCGGACCGCGCGCGAGCGCGCGATCGCGGCGGTCTGGGAGCGCTTCGACACTCCCGCCCTGCGCGGCTTCGTCGACTTCGCCGACGAGCTCGCCGACCACCTCGAGGAGTACGCCCGCGAGCGGCAGGAGCGAGCGCCTACCTCCCGCGGAAGCGCGGCGTCCGCTTCTCGGTGAAGGCCTTCACCGCCTCCACGTAGTCCTCGGTGAAGGCGCCGGCCACCATGCGCTCGGCCTCGACGTCGAGACAGGACTGGAGGTCCTCGGTGAGCGCGCGGTTCAGGTTCTCCTTCATGAAGCGCAGGGCCACCGGCGGACCGGCGGCGATCTCACGCGCCCAGGCCAGCGAGGCTTCGACGAGTCGGTCCGCGGGAACCACGCGGTTGGCGATCCCCAGGCGCAGGCACTCGGCCGCGTCGACGCGCTCGGCCGTGAACATCAGCTCCCGCGCCTTCGCCGGGCCGACCAGGCGCGTCAGGAACCAGCTCGCGCCGTAGTCGCCGGAGAGGCCGAGGCGCGCGTAGGCCGTGGTGACGAAGGCGGTGTCGGCGAAGATGCGCAGGTCGCAGGAGAGCGCGAGCGCGAAGCCCGCGCCGGCGGCGGGCCCCGGAAGCGCCGCGATCACCGGCTTCGCCAGGCGGTGGATCGCCGCGGGCACCTCATGCTCGCGGCGCAGGATCCGCACCCGCGGCTCGCGCTCGGGGGGCGGACCCTCGGCCATCACCTTCGTGTCTCCGCCCGCGCAGAACGCGCCGCCCGCGCCCGAGAGCAGGACGCAGCCCACGTCGGGGTCGTCGCCCAGCACCGGCAGCACGCGGCGCAGCCCTTCCTTGATGTCGACGGTGAGCGCGTTGCGCGCTTCGGGCCGGTTCAGGGTGAGCCGGGCGACGCGCTCCTCGACCCGGCACAGCAGCTGCCCGGTGCCCGTCTCGATCTCGCGCGACGCCGCGCTCTGCTCCACCGCGAACCTCCCTGCGGCCAACGCTACCACGGCCCGCACCCGTGGTAGCGTTGGGGCACCGTCCGCGCGCCGAGGAGGAGACATGGGACTGCCCGAGCCGCCGCCGCTGGGCGCGCGCGCACTGCCCGAGGGAACCTACGGGGGTCAAGTCGTCCTGATCACCGGGGGCGGGACCGGATTGGGCAAGGCGATGGCCGTCGAGTTCGGTCGCCTGGGCGCCGCCGTCGCAATCGCCTCGCGCAGCGAGGAGCACCTCGCCGCGGGCGTCGCCGCCGTCGAGGCCACCGGCGCCCGCGCGATCTCCGTCGTCACCGACGTGCGCAAGCCCGAGAGCGTGACGCGGGCCTTCGACACGATCGGCGAGCGGCTGGGCCTGCCGGACGTGCTGATCAACAACGCCGCCGGAAACTTCCCCGTCCCCGCCGAGGAGATGAGCCCGAACGCCTGGCGCGCCGTGGTGGAGATCGTGCTCTCGGGCACGTTCCACTGCTCCCGCGAGTTCGGCCGGCGCCACATCGCGGCGGGCGCGCCCGGCTCGATCCTGAACGTCGGCGCCTCCTACGCCTGGACCGGTGGCCCCGGCTTCGCCCACTCGGCCGCGGCCAAGGCGGGCGTGAAGAACCTGACCGAGACGCTCGCCGTCGAATGGGGCCCCTACGGCATCCGCGTGAACAGCCTCGTGCCCGGCCTGTTCCCCCACGAAGACGAGACCCAGAACATCCGCTCGGTCCCCGAGCGCCGGAAGAACGACGGCGCGCGCATGCCCGCCGGGCGCGTCGGCTATCCGCATGAGCTCGGCTGGGCGGCGACCTTCCTCGCGTCGCCTTACGCGTCCTACGTGAGCGGACACACCTTCGTCGTCGACGGCGCGAACTGGCAGCGCCGCTCGATGCTGATGCCCGAGTTCGTTCCGATCCGCGAGCAGCTCGGCAGGGGTCCCTTTCGCCTCGACCCCCCGGAGAACGCGTGAGCGATCGACCCATCCTGATCGAGCTGGTACGCGAGCCGCCGCTGGCGTGGATCGTGCTGAACCACCCGGAGAAGCTGAACGCCTGGAGCTGGGAATCGGCGCGCCAGATCACCCAGCACGCCGAGGCGCTGCGCTTCGACGACACGATCCGGGTCGTGATCGTCCGCGCCGAGGGCCGCGCCTTCTGCGCCGGCGTCGACCTGGGCATGCCCGAGGACCGGATCACCGGTCGTTCGCCGGCCGAGAAGACACGCAACTACTTCGAGAAGTTCCGCTGGGTCCACGAGCGCTTCGCCCTGCTCGCCGAGCTGCCCCAGCCGGTGATCATGGCCATCCATGGCTACTGCCTGGGCGCGGGCCTGGAGGTGGCGATGATGGGCGACCTGCGGATCGCCGCCGACGACGCGCGCTTCGCCCTGCCCGAGCCGAAGGTCGGCGTGTCGATCGACGCCGGCGGCGACCTGCGCCTGCTGGCGGAGATCGGCGCCGGCGCGACCAAGCTGCTCGCCTTCACCGGTCGTCGGATCGACGCCGAGGCCGCGCTGCGCCTGGGCATCGTGCAGGAGGTGGTGCCCGCGGCGGAGCTCGTCCCGCACGTGCGCGCCCTGGCGATGGAGATCGCCGCGAATGCGCCGCTGGCCGTCCAGGGGATCAAGCGCACGATCAACTACCGCGTCCAGCAGGGTCTCGCCGAGGCGCTGCGCTTCGA
>CAZZFT010000210.1:0-7400 GCA_964653555.1 uncultured Spirochaetales bacterium
TCGGCCCCGATCTCGCGCTCGAGGTCGCGCGCATCCTCGTCATGTTCCTGCACCGGCCGGGCGGACAGTCCCAGTTCAGCGCCGCCCTCACGCGACCGACGTCGGAGCACCCGGGAATCCGGGACGTGCAGGTGGACGTGACAGAGAACCCCGGGAAGGACCACCGCGTCCCCGAGCTCGCGAAGCGCGCCGGGATGAGCACCCGGCACTTCGTTCGGGTCTTCACGCAGGAGACGGGCGAGCCGCCCGCTCACTACGTTCAGCGCGTCCGTGTGGAGAGGGCGCGTCAGATGCTCGAGCGCGAGGGGCTCTGCGTGGAGGAGGTCGCCGCGACTTGCGGCTTCGGCTCCGCCGAGACGATGCGGCGCCGCTTCCAGCAGTCGCTCGGGGTCTCTCCATCGGCGTACCGCGCTCGCTTCACGCGTCGCATCCCGGCCTAGTGTCCTGTTCCGGAAATTCGTTGGCATTCGGACGCCGATTCGGGCCGGGCGACGGGAGGAGTTTTTCAGCAGCCTGCTAGGCCTGAGTCAGCCCGACGAAGTGCCGCAGCGCCGTCCGGGGCAGCCGAAGCCGGCTCGTCGAGCGCCGCCGTTCAGGCAACCGCCACCACCACCGGTGCCCGCACTCTCAGTATCTTTGCCAGGCGGCTCGTCTGCCGTCCGACACACGGTCGAGGAAGGCGCGGAAGCGTTGCTGGGCGTTCGGGCGCGTCCAGCGCCGGTCCCTCCGCCTGGTCGGACGAGTCGACCCCGGCGGGGTATAGTCGTCGGTAGTGGCGTGCGGGCGGGCAAGAACGGAGAGTGCTTCGTCTTTTTCATGCCGATGCCTGCTCCGGATCGGGGATCCGGCGGACGACGGGTCGCGCACGCGAACGGTATGAGCCCATGTCCGAAGCGTTGCCCACGGCCGACGCGCTGCTCTCGCCCAGGCAGCTGGAAGTGCTCGAGCTCATGGCAAAGGGGCTCACCAATCGCGAGATCGGCAGCGTCCTCCAGATCAGTCCGGGAACCGCCAAAGTCCATGTCGCCGCGGTGATCAAGGCCCTCGACGTGACGAATCGGACCGAGGCGGCGACGCGCCTTCACGAGCTCGGCCTCGGCGCCACCACCCAGGAGACCCGCGACGAGTACAAGGTCGACAGCTTCGGGTCCCGGCCCGCCATCGCGGTCCTGCCCTTCGACAACTTCTCGACCGACCCCGCGATCGACGCCCTCGCGGACGGCATCGTCGAAGATCTGACGACGGGACTGGCCCGATGGCGCTGGTTCCCGGTCATCGCGCGAAACTCGGCCTTCGCCTTCAAGGGGCGAGTGATCGACGTGCAGGAGGTGAGCCGCGTGCTCGGCGCCCGCTACGTCGTCGAGGGAAGCCTCCGGGTCGCCGGGGACCGTCTGCGCATCACAGTCCAGGTGCTCGATGGCGGGAGCGCGCATCACATCTGGGCGGATCAGTTCGAATGCGATCGCGAAGATCGCTTCGGGGCTCTCGACGCGATCGTCCAGCAGATCGTCTCGACGCTCGAGCCGGCGCTCGTCCGGATCGGTGGGTTGCGCGCGAATGCGCGGCATCCCGATCAGCTGGACGCCTGGGAGAGCACGTCGCGCGGCTTCTTCCACCTGACTCGACACACGATCGAGGGATTCGAGGAGGCAGCGCGCGCCTATGATCGCGCCCTCGCCCTCGATCCCGACCTGCCCGCAGCGCACTCGGGGGTCGCCGGCTCTCGATTTCATCTCTACATGCACGGAAGATCGTTCGCATCCCGCCATCAACCGGCGAGCTTCGGCGCGGCCGCCGACCTGGCAGCGCGACTGGATCCCAACGACCCCGAGACGCACTACGCCATCGCCATGCTGCGACTCCTGGAAGGTGATCGCGCTCGGGGCCTCGCCGCGGCGGAGCGCGCCACGGATCTGGGGCCGAGCGATCCGGCGGTGCATCGCATTCGCGCCAGCGCGCTCACCGCGAACGGCCGACCCGCGGAGGCCTTGGAGGCCCTGAACCGGGCTCTTCGACTCTCGCCCCGGGATCCGGCGCGCGCCGCCACCCTCAGCCAGCTCGCCGGGTGCCGAATGGATCTCGCACAGTGGAAGGAAGCCAGGATCCTGCTCGAGGATTCGTCTCGCGAGGCGCCGCAGTACGCCCTGCCCTACGCCCTGCTCGCGTTGCTCGAGGTCGGGGCGGGCGATCTCGAAGCAGCGCGCGCCCAGCTCGCGAAGATGCGGGAGCTGGTTCCGACCTTCTCCCCGCTGCGCGCGACGCGTCTCGTCTCGACCTCAGAGGCCTTCGACATCGTGAAGCAGCTCTACGCGGCCGCGGGCTGGACGGAGCGCGAGTTCGAGGACTAGGACCAACCCTTCGAGATGGCGGCCTATGCCGATCGGCATATTTCACCGATCGAGCGTCGGCGGGAAGCTCTTCCTCATCGGAGGAGCCCGCCATGAGCCGCTGCGAAGCCTCGAATCCCGTCCATCCCTTCGTCCTGTCCCGCCGCCGCTTCCCCTGGACTCCGCTCCTGGGCCTGGCGGTCGTCGTGCGACTCTTGCTCTCGAGCTCGATCCTACTCGCCAGCCCTGCGCTCGCGGACGTCATCTACGTAGCGCCCGGTGGCAGCGGGGACGGCTCCAGCTGGACGCAAGCCCTCGGGAGCTTGACGGCGGCCGTTGCGAACGCCCAGGCCGGCGATCAGATCTGGGTGGCCGAAGGCTCATACAGTGTGGGTTCGACCGCGCTGGCACTGAAGTCGAATGTGGAGCTGTATGGCGGCTTTCGCGGCTTCGAGCTCTCGTTGGCGCTTCGCGAGGGGCGTTTCGAGGAGACACGCATCACCGGCGGCTCGTCGACCAGCCCCAAGCTCAGCGCCACGAACGTAACCGGGGTTGTCCTGGACGGACTGCGCCTGGACGGCGGCTACACATTGAGCAGTACCGCCGGCATCCTCAGCACGAACTCCAACCTGACGCTGCGGAACCTGTTCTTTACGGATCTTGGGGTGGTTCTCTACCCAGGCGACGCCACCGCGGGAGCGTCGCTCGAGACCGACGGCGGCGCCGTGAGCTGCGTAAACTGCGCGTTTCGCTCGTCCGGCTCCAGCGCCTATAGCGGTGCCGGACACATCGCGGAATGGTGGGCACCGGCCGGCAATCACGAATGCCGCAACTGCACGTTTCAGACAGGGTTCTATTTCAACGGTGGGTTCCCGGCTCTCCACATCGCGCTCAGTGAATCGGGAACCTTCGTCTTGAGGAACTCCGTTCTGGTTGCAGACACGGTATTTCCCACTCTTCTCACCATGACCGTGGGTAACGTCGACGTGCAGTACAGCGCCTGCTGGCCGCAGGCGTGCCCTGGAGCCGGAAACATTCAGGAGAACGCAAGCGACTTCCCTTCCCAGAGCGACTTCGAGCTCCTTCCCGGTTCTGGCGCGATCGACGCCGGAAACAACAGCGAGGTTCCGAGTGGGATCGACCTGGATGCCGCCACGCGTTCGCGCTTCCTGGATGACCCCACCGCCAGCAACGTGGGTGTGGGTCCGGGACCCATCGTCGACATGGGCGCATTCGAGTTCGACGAGACTTTGATCGGCGATTTCGATGGCGACGGACTGATACCGCCCGATGACGATTGCCCCGCCGTTCCCAACGTCGACCAGGAAGACTACGACGATGATGGAGTGGGTGATGCCTGTGACAACTGTCTGTTGGCCTACAACCCGCGTCAGTTCGATCGAGGTGGGATTGATACGTCGCTGCCCGACGGCGTGGGCGACGCCTGCCAGAACGGCGACTTCAGCGGTGACGGAAGAGTCGACATTCTCGACGTGACCCTCCTCCGTCGCGGCCTCGTCGGACTCGAACCGCAGCTCGATCCTTCTCTGCCTGCGACTCCTTCGCCATGAGGACTCGGGTCTGCGCCGTCAGCCACCCGAGGCGGACGTCCGCCCTCTCAGCGGACCCCTCGGAGCAGCGCTTCTTTCTGCGAGGAGAGTTTCCTGATGCTTGACGTGACTTCTCCTTCGCCCTTGGATCCGTCGGGGCGCGCGGCCCTGGCGATCGGGGCCAACCATGGGATGGGTGCGGCGACCGTAGGGCCCAAGCGACCACGGGGCGGCCGGCTCCCAAGCCTCGAACGCCTCGCGTCGATCGTCGCGCTCTTGTCGCTCTTCGCGGTGCCGGTCGCCGCCGCGCCGCCCCCGCTCTACCACAGCCCGAACGACGACGGCGTGAGCGGAGGCATCCCCGCCACCGTGCCGCCCGGCCAGACCGTCACCCTGCACCTCTACCTCGGCGTCGGCACCACCGCCTCCACGCAGGACGCCTGCTACCAGGGCGACGGCGAAGAGATCTGCGGCCATCGGGCCACCCTGGAAGGTACCGGTGTGAACCTGCAGTCCTTCACGCCCGCCGACCCGGACATCCTCTTCAACCTCACCGCCAACCGCATCGATCTGATCGGCGGTGACTTCCAGGCGGGCGACCTCGGGCCCACGAAGCTCGGGGACCTGGTGATCGACGGGCCCGAAGGCGGAACCCTCGACCTGACCCTGGGCGAGTTCGTGACCACGCAGCTCGTCAAGGAAGAGGCCACCGTGCCGACGACCATCGTCGCCCTGCCGGAGCCCGCGGGTCCCGTGCCCCTCGCGGTCGGCTTCGCCCTTCTCCTCGCTCTCCCTCGCCGACGCCCCGAAGGATGGCCGCGCGCTGCGTCCACCGCTTGGCTCGCGCGTCGGCTGGGTAGCCTCAGAAGCCCGGCGGAGCGGCGACCGCCACGTACGACAGCTCGCCGTTGACGTACGCCTTCTGGTACCAGTTCGGCGCGCAGTGGTAGTAGTTGTCTTCGCCCACCGTCACCGACGTCATGCTGCAGGCGGGCTCCTAGCCGGTCGGCGCGGTCCCGCTGCGGGGCCTGAACCCCTCAGGCCCCTGATTGACATAGCGTGAAGTTATCGGACCTCGAGCCGAAAACCGGGCTAGAAATCCCTATCCGCGAGGCGATGCGCGTGAGCCCATGTTGTTATCGAGGCGACCGCGCCTCATTCAGCGAGGGGGCTCTGGACCCATGCGATCGCCTTGGCGATGGTCTTGTCGGTCACCCCGAGACGCCCCGCGATGACCCGGTCGCTCATTCCAAGCTCTCGAAGATGCAGGGCTTTCCGAGCGATCTGCTGGTAGACCGGCGGCTCCAAGGTCTCGACGAGCGCCGCCTTGAATGGCAGAGCCCCGGCGGTTCGAATACTTTGCGTCCGGGTCCACCACTAACCCTCCGGAGTTGCTCCGGATTTTTCGCGCGTTTCGCGCCCCGCGCCCCGTCCGCGCCCCGCGGCGGGCGCAGCACCTCCAGGAGAGCACCGTCCGCCATGCGCGCGTAGCGCCGGGTCGAGCGCACGTCGGCGTGGCCGAGGAAGGTCTGGAGGGCGCGCTCGGAGACGCCGCGGGCCGCCGCGTCCGTGGCGAACGTGTGCTTGGTGCCCGCGTAGAGGCTCACCTTCACGCCGACCTGCTCACAGGCTTCGATCCAAGTGCGCCGCAGGCTCGTTCCGGACCAGCGGCCCCGAGGCCGGATCCCGCGGCCGCTCCAGGGCACGGTGAAAAGCGGCTCCGCCCGCAGGCGCCCCGTGCGCTCGACGTGCTCCTCGATCCAACCCTGAAGCACGAGGGGCACCGGCAGCCGCTTCACCTTGCCGGTCTTCGTCGACCGAATCGGCGAGTCGAGGCGATCGCCCTTGCGCGCCTTGCTCACCGTCAGCCAGCCGTCGTGGTAGTCGGCCACGTCGAGAGCGACGGCCTCGCCGGGCCGGATCCCCATCAGGGCCATCGCGAGGTAAATCCCCCGACGGTCTTCGGGGATCGCGTCCAGGATCTCGTCCTGTGTGCGCGCCGAGAGCGGCGCCGGTGTTCGCTCGGGCGGCTTCGGCCAGGGGTACTCCCGCGGCAGCTCGCGGATCTCCTCGCGCCGGTAGAGCCAGCCGAGGAACGAGCGGAACGCCGCCAGGATGTTCCAGCGCGTCTTCGGCGAGAGCCCGCGGTCGGAGAGCCAGTGCGACCAGTCCTCCAGCGCCGCGTAGCTCACCTCGTGGATGCTGCGCCCGCGAGGCCGAGGCCGGCGAACGGGAGGTAGAGCATGAGGCTCACCTGCTGGCGGTCGACCATCATCTCGACCCGCCGCAGCTCTTTACGTTCGGGTTTCGGGTCCGTTTTGGTGTCGGGCTCAGGCCCAGGTTCAGCTTTGGCTTCAGCTTTAGGCGCTACAGCTTTGGTTTCGGGCTTGTGTTCCGCTTTGGCTGCATCTTCTCGGATTTCCCGCCCCGCCTTCTCCCAGTCCTGAGCTGCTGAACCGTCCTTGTGGGATCGCTCCTCGTAGAGCTCATAGGCTCGCTTGGCGATCTGCGGCGTCGAATCGGACGGTGTCTTGGCTTCGGGCTCGGGTTCCTCCTTGGGATCAGGTTCAGGCTCGGTTTTGGCATCTGGTTTAGGCTCCGAGTCGGATTTGGATTGAGCTGTTGGATCGGCCTTGGTTCCAGGTTGCGGCTCCTTTTTAGCTTCGGGTTTCGGTTCCGCAGTTTTGGCTTCAGGTTGAGACTCGGTTTTGGTTTCGGGCTTAGACTCGACCGTGGCTTCAGGTTTCGGCTCACCAGCTTCGGCGTCAGGCTTAGCCGCGGTTTTAGGCGGATCAAACACCCGATATGCGAGCAGCTTCACGCGGTCATTCAGGAGGAACCAAAGCAGTGCATAGCCCCACACGAACCCGGCCCACTCCCAGCCCAAGGGCGTCATGAACAACCCATAGACCGCAATCAACGTCGCCACGATTTGTGTGCCGAGAACCGCCAACCATAAGATCTTTGCCGGCCGGATGGACCAGAACGGGCCGCGCGTGCGCGTCAGGAAAATCGTCAGATGCCCCGCTACGGACAGCTTCAAATACATCATCGTCTGGGCGTGCGCGCGGTCGAGGTGAAAGACGCGCTCGGCAAGATAAAACAGGCCAAACGCAGCGACGACCCCGATGATGCCCAGCACCGTGGAGATCCCCAGCACCATACGCATGTTCCAGGCTTCGGGCTGATCCTTGTAATGAACGTTGTCATAGGCGATCGACAGGATGGCGCCGTCGTTGAGTAGCGCCAGCATCACGATCATCACCGCGGTCACCGGGTAGAAGTTGAAGATCAGGATCGCCAGCGTCATGAAGAACAGCACGCGCAGCGTCTCGGCGATCCGGTAGATCGCGTAGCTGTTCATGCGCTGGAAGATTTTCCGGCTCTCCTTGATCGCGTCGATTATCACCGACAGACCGGACGCCAACAGCACGATGGACGCCGCCGCGCGCGCCGCGTCCGTCGCGTCCGAAACGGCGATGCCGCAGTCGGCCTTCTTCAGCGCGGGGGCGTCGTTCACCCC
>CAZZFT010000211.1:0-7316 GCA_964653555.1 uncultured Spirochaetales bacterium
GCTCGATCCGCTCGGGGTAGATGCCCAGACGAAGCCACCAGACCGAGAGCCGGCTCAGGCGCCCCAGGGCGGTCGTCGCGAACGGGACGCCGTTGTCGGTTCGGATGACCTGCGGGAGTCCGTACTCTTGGAACAGGCGTCGAAAGACCGGCTTCGCTCCATCGTGCGCGGTGGAGAAGCGGCCCTGGCACGCCAGCAGGAACCGTGAACGATCGGGGAGATCGGTAACAGATTAGTCCGGGGACATGGGTAACACTCTCTTTCGGGCTCTCCTTCCAAGCGCATCTTCGATCTTTCGGGTTCGTTCGTCCATCTGACCAAGTCGCAGCAGACCGAAGTAGACGTCCCAGACGCCGTCTCCGATGCTGCTCTCCACCGCGCGTGAAGCCGAGCCCGCGTTCTACCCGCTCCTCGGCTTCCTCCTCCACACGGGCTGCCGCAAGCGCGAGGCCCGGGCCGTAAAGTGGGAAGACGTGGACTGGCACGCCTCCCGTGTGCTGAGTCGCCGCTCCGTCTCGCGCGGGAAACTGACGCCTCCGAAGAGCGGCAAGGCGCGCTCCGTGGCGCCCTCCCCTGCCCCTGCCGCGATCCTTCGGGATCTCCTCGCTGAGCGGCGTCGGCAGTGTCTCAAGCGCAAATGGGCGCTGGTGCCGGAGTTCATCTTCTGCTCCGAGACCGGCGGCCTTCTCGACGAGCGCAACATCACACGGTCCTGGCACCGGGTCCGACACAAGGCGCAGGCCAAGGGCATCCGCCCTCTCCGCCTCCACGACGCTCGCCACCTACGCCAGTCTCGCGCTCGCGTCGGGCAAGAGCGTCCGGTGGGTCGCCGCGCAGCTCGGCCGCGCCAACCCCGAGCTGACCCTGCGCGTCTTGCACCGGATCTCACTCGCTCCCGAGAAGAATGCCGGTTGCACGCGGAGTACGAGGCCAGGAACAAGCGCATCTCGGAGATGCTGGAGGCTAAGGGCTTCGGCCTCTCCGGCGACGAGCCGGGCGGAGTGCAGATCAACTGCTTGCTGCGCCTCGGAAAGATTGGGAAGGACAGCGGCGACTAGAACGTTCGCCACCGGGACGCGGAGGTTAGGCAGTATGAGCTCTGGATTCGCGCCAGGGCCGAGAAGCAGGGTTATGTCAACCGTGCTACCCCGCGGCGAGCGAGTAGCTCACCGGGTAGGACTCGAACCTGGGGAATAGGAATTTCAAGTCGCGCTTTAAGCCACCGCCGATACCAAGCATTCTGACAAGTGGGCTCAAACCCCTTCCGGTGACCCGGAGGGCAGTTCAGCCGGCTCGGGCGGTGTATAGTCCGCCGCCATGTGCTCCACGGGCGCCGCGCGCATCAAACACCTCGCTGGTCTGTCCGCCTTCCTCGTCGCGATGTCTGTCGTCTGGATGGCCGGGCCGGTCGCTCTGGCGCAGACGCCCTCGCCCAACACGTCCGGGGTCGAAGCGCCTGTCGAGGCCGGGCCGAAGACGGCAGAGCCAATCGCTCTGGAAGACGTACCCGAAAGCGCGGAGGCCACGCGCGCCGAACTCGATGCACTCCTCCCCAGAGACGCTCCCCGCCACACGCTCGAGCGCATCGGCTCAGAGCTCGATCGCACGCTCCCCGAAGTCGAGTCGCTCCTGGCGACGACCCGGGAGACGCTCGCCGCTCGGCCCGACATCCCCACCCTGAACCAAGGCGAGGCCACGCTCAGCGAAATGCAGGAGCGCCTGCGGCCGTGGGGCGACGAGCTCGATCGCCAGCTCGCCGCGCTCCGCCCGGCGCTCGTGCAGGCGGACCATATCGAGGCGGTCTGGGAGGCCACGGCCGAGGTGGCCCGGCGAGAGGGCGCGGCCCGGGCGACGCTCAATCTCATCGCGGCCGTGCGCCGTGAAATCGACCACGCGCACGCGGCGGTCCTCGCGCGGCGCAACCAGATCCTGGCCGTGCGCGACCGGCTGGTCGATCCGAGCACCGCGCTCGCGTCCACCCTCGCGCAGGTGCAGAGCGAAACCGAGGCGCAGCTCACGGGGATCTTTCGGATCGACCGGCCGCCGCTGTGGAGCCTCCAGGTGCGCAAATCGCTCCGCCAGGAATGGAAGACGGCGGACGGGTCGCAGCCCTTCTTGCAACGAATGAAGGAGAGCGCGCAATACGCACGCGAGCAGGAGCGCATGCTCGGATTCCAGCTCGCGCTGTTCGTGGTCCTCGGCCTGGGGATGCGTGTGCTCCGCGACCGCGCCCGAGCGCGGGCAAAGGACGACTACGACCTGCGGGACGCCGAGAAGGTCTTCGAGCGCCCATGGGCGATGGCCCTGGTGATCGTACTCCCCCTGACCAACCCGCACCACGCGCTGGCGCCCCGGTACGCCGGCGCCTTCGCGGCCGTGCTGATCGCCGCGGCCGTCGTGCGGATCGGCCGGCGCTTCCTGGTTCCCGCGATGGCGCCCCTGGCCTGGGGCTTCATCGTCCTCTTCGTTGTCGATCGAAGCCGTGTCCTGCTGGACACGACACCGACACTCGAGCGCGTCGCATTCCTGATGGAAATGGCCGCCGTGCTCGCCTTCCTGTCCTGGCTCCTGCGCCCGCACCGGCTCGCCGCCGTCCCAGCGGAGCTGTTGCGGGCCCCGTTCATGCGAGTCCTCGGCGTCGCCATGCGCGTGGCGGTCGTCCTGCTGGCGCTCGCCATCGCGGCCGACCTGGCGGGTTGGGGCGATCTCTCCGGCATGCTCGGAAGAGTCGCACTGCGGAGCAGCTTCGTGGGCTTCACCGCCTTCGTGGTCTTCAAGGTAGTCGGTAGCCTGGCGGCCTTCGCGCTGCTTCTATGGCCGCTCAGGCTGCTGCGCTCGATCTCGCAGAATCGACTGCTGGTCCGTCACCGCATCGACCAGTTGCTGGGCGTGGGCGTTGCTTTCCTGTGGGCCACGGTCGTGCTCGGGCAGCTCGACCTGCTCGCTCCCGTCATGGCGGGCGTCGGTCGTGTGCTCGCCGCCGCCATCACCGTCGGCGCGTTCTCCGTCTCGGTGGGCGACGTGATGGCATTCGCTGTCACCGTCTGGCTCTCGTACCTGCTCGCGCATCTCGTCGACTTCGTCCTCCAGGAGGACGTGTTCACGCGCGTGGAAACCGGCCGCGGCGTGCCCTACGCCATTTCGGGCCTGGTGCGGTACACGCTGATCTTCCTCGGCTTTGTCGTCGGGCTATCGGCGGCGGGCTTCGAGCTCTCGAAGCTCACCCTCATCCTCGGTGGTCTCGGGGTCGGGG
The DNA here is from genome assembly GCA_964653555.1 of uncultured Spirochaetales bacterium. Classification (GTDB taxonomy): domain Bacteria; phylum Myxococcota_A; class UBA9160; order UBA9160; family SMWR01; genus JAHEJV01. The sequence goes on from CAZZFT010000211.1 coordinate 3,254, forward strand.
TCGGGTTCGGCCTCCAGAACGTGGTGAGCAACTTCGTGTCCGGCTTGATCCTGCTCTTCGAGCGCCCGATCCAGGTGGGCGACGCCGTCCAGCTGACCGACGTCTGGGGATCGATCAGAAGCATCGGGATCCGCGCGAGCGTGATCCGGAGGTTCGACGGGGCCGACGTCATCGTGCCGAACGAGGCGCTCATCACCGGTCAGGTCACGAACTGGACGTACGCGGACAAGCGCCGGCGCATGGAGATCGACGTGGGCGTCGAGTACGGAACCCCCGCTCGGCGCGTGATCGATCTGCTCGTTGAAATCGCGAAGGCGAATCCCAAGGTCCTCTCCAATCCCGAGCCCCGCGCCTATTTCACCGACTTCGGCGATAGCTCTCTCGATTTCAAGCTCCGCGTCTGGGTCGACAATTTCAACGACGGCTATTCGGCGAAGAGCGACATCGCCGTCGCCGTCCAGGAGGCGCTCGATCAGGCGGGCATTGGCGTGCCTTTCCCGCAGCGCGATCTGCATCTGGTCAGCGTCAGCCCGAACGCAGCAGCGGCTCTGGGCAGCGAAAGGTCCCCATCGCCGCGACTCAGCACGACCTCGGGTTCGGACGGCGAGAGCTGATCGTGCTCCGCTTGAGACGGATGGGCCAGTGCGCATTTCGCCTGTGGTGCGTCCTTCCCGTCGCGGTGGTCTTCGCGTCTCCCGCCCCCGCCGCCGAGCGGGAGCTACAGGAGGCCCCGCCTCCGAGCTCCGTGACCGAGATCCGGACCGCGATCCAGCGGATCATCACGGAGCCGCCGAGAGGATCGGCAGTATAAGCTCTGGATTCGCGCCAGGGCCGAGAAGCGGAATGATGTCAACCGTGCCCGCGGCGGTGCCCCGCGGCGGAACATCGTCTGTTCATCGCTCACAAACGAGAAGAGGCGGGCTCCACTTCCGAGTGAGCTTCGCACCGTGAAAGCAGATGCGTAGCGTCTCCTGCCGAGGGGGCAGCTCCGGTCGCTCACAGTCGGTTCGCTCGTTCGAGCCCGGCCGTGCGAGGTTTCGGAAAAGCCGGGAGCCTTATCCGAGACTTCGGGAAAGCGGGCAAGAGGCTCGGCGCAGCGCCGGCTACGTCGGGCCAGAGTGACTCAGCGGCACGAGGCAGCATCCGATGACGCGCGACCTTGTCCGCGAGGCTTCGGCAGACGCCGCAAGAGGGGAAGCCGCTGACCTCGTAGCTGAGGGCCTCGTCACGGTCCAGGTAGCCGCTCGCTTCTTGAGCGTCTCTCGCTCGAAGCTCTACGAGATGATGAACCTAGGCGAGCTGCAGTACGTGAAGCTGGGTCGAGCGAGAAGAGTCCCTCGGCGGGCGCTCGTCGATTTGGCAGCGTCTCGGCTTCGCGGAGGCTGGCGACAGTGATCCCCTTGGCTGCACCTTCAGACCTCGGACCCCTGCCAACGAAAACGCCCCCGGCCTAAGTGGCCGAGGGCGCTTCCGAAACCTGGAGCACGAGACCGGGCTCGAACCGGCGACCCCCACGTTGGCAACGTGGCGCTCTACCAACTGAGCTACTCGTGCCCGGAGAACCGGACCGGGGAATATGGCGGGCGCTGAGGCCCCGTCAAGGGGCGCGCGGCGTCAGCGCCGGGCGGCGGCCAGGCCGCGGAAGTAGTCGGCGAAGTAGCGGTAGCCCGAGGCGATGGTGAGGGCCGTCGCGACGAACAGGAAGAACAGGCCCACCTGGTTGGCGTCGAGGCCGAGCGTCTCGTAGTGGAAGAGCAGCGCCCCGACGGCGATGTTCTGCGTCACCGTCTTCGCCTTGCCGAGGCTCGAGGCCGCCACGATCTGGCCGCCCGCCGAGGCGATCCCGCGCAGGCCCGTCACGGCGAGCTCGCGCCCGACGATCGTCACCACCATCCAGGTGGCCCAGACCGGGATGCGCCCCATCGCCAGCAGCACGATCAGCGCGGTGGAGACGATCAGCTTGTCGGCGAGCGGATCGAGCAGCTTGCCGATGTGGGTCACCTGCTGGCCGCGGCGCGCGAGCCAGCCGTCGACGAGGTCCGAGACGGCGGCGGCGATGAAGGTCCAGGCCATCGCCGCGCTCGCCGCCTCGCTGGGGAAGAGCGGGTGGAGCAGCAGGACCGGGACCACCGCCGCGCGCAGCGTCGTGATCGTGTTGGGGAGGTTCCAGAACTTCTCCGGGCCGAGCGGCGGAGCAGACCCGACGTCGCGGGCGGCGGGGCGCTCCGGCGCGCGCTCGACGGGCTCGGGCGCTGCGTCCACCGCGGGCGAGGCGGTGGTTGCGCGCAGGGCGTGTCGGGAGAGCGCGGGGCCCGCGGCGGAGCCGGACGGCGGCGTCTGCGGAGGAGCGCTCGGCGGTTCCGACCCGGCGGATCCCTTATCGAGCGAAATCGCCATGATAACGGCGATAGTAGGTCAGAACGCGCTCTACGTAAGCCCGCGTCTCGCGGTAGGGCGGAATGCCGCCGTGGCGATCGACGGCAGTGGGGCCCGCGTTGTAGGCGGCAAGGGCGCGGCTGAGATCGCCATAGCGGTCGATCATCGCGCGCAGGTAGGTGGTGCCGCCGAGCACGTTCTGCGTCGGCTCGAAGGGGTCGTTCACCTGCAGACTCGCCGCCGTCTCGGGCATCAGCTGCATCAGACCCTGCGCGCCCTTGCGCGAGACGGCGCGGGAATCGAAGGCCGACTCGGCGGCGATCACGGCCTTGATCAGCGCCGGCGGCAGCCCCTGGCTCTCCGCGGTCTCGGCGATCAGCACGTCGTAGGCCCGCGACCGGGGCGCACGGTAGCTGCGGTTGACGTGGATGTTCGCCACCGGCTGGAACCGCTTGTCCCCTCGGGGCACGTTCGTGTAGTGGGTGACCCCGTGCTCGTCGACGAAGGCGTAGATCGTGCGGCCGCCCGCTCGGGCCGGCGCCGCAGGAGCGCAGAGCACGGCGCACACCAGGACCGCGCCGAGGACCCCCCCACGGGGGATTGCTCTGCGGACGCGCGCACGGATAGAATCGCGGGCTCCCATATCCCGGCCATTATCGGCGCGTCAAGAGCCCTTCATGAGACGCAGGCCAGGCGGTTCTCCCGTGACGAAGACCCCCGCGACCCCGATCCGCAGCGATGTCCTCGTCCTCGGTAGCGGAATTGCGGGTCTGTTCTACGCCCTGCGCGTGGCCGAGCTCGGCACCGTGGCGATCGTCACGAAGAAGCGGGCGGCGGACTCGGCCACCAACTGGGCCCAGGGCGGGATCGCCGCAGTCCAGGACCGGGACGACTCCTTCGACGCCCACGTGCGGGACACGCTCGTGGCCGGCGACGGTCTGTGCCGCGAGCCGGTCGTGCACCGCGTGGTGGAGCGCGGTCCGGCGATGATCGACGCGCTGCTCAAGCTCGGCGCCGACTTCGACGTCTCGGCGCTCCCGCCGGCGCCCGGGCAGTCGGGCTTCGATCTGGGGCGCGAGGGCGGTCACTCCCACCGACGCATCCTGCACCACCGCGACGCCACCGGGCGCGAGATCGAGCGCGTGTTGCTCTCGCGCGCCCGCGCGCACCCGAACATCACCGTCTTCGAGGACCACTGCGGCGTGGACCTGCTGACCACCGCGAAGCTCGGCTGGAGCGGTCCGAACCGCGCGCTCGGCGCCTACGTGCTCGACGATCGGGGCCGGGTGATCCCCTTCCAATCGCGGATCACGATGCTCGCCACCGGCGGCGCGGGCAAGGTGTATCTCTACACGAGCAACCCGGACATCGCCTCGGGCGATGGCATGGCGATGGCCTACCGGGCCGGTGCGACGCTGGCGAACATGGAGTTCGTCCAGTTCCACCCCACCTGCCTCTACCATCCCCAGGCGAAGTCCTTCTTGATCAGCGAGGCGGTGCGGGGCGAGGGCGGGATCCTCCGCACCCAGGACGGCGAGGCCTTCATGGAGGGCCTGCACGAGCTCGCCGACCTGGCCCCGCGCGACATCGTGGCGCGCGCGATCGACGCCGCCCTCAAACGGACGGGCGACCAGTGGGTGCTGCTCGACATCACCCACCGCGACGCCGACTACCTGCGCGAGCGCTT
>CAZZFT010000212.1:0-7297 GCA_964653555.1 uncultured Spirochaetales bacterium
CACCCGGTCGAAGGCGCGCATCTGGGCCACCGCGCGCTCGGCGTCGGCGGGGCCCGGTGCGGCGCGGTTTACGGCGGTCATGAACTCGTGGACGACGGCGAGCGCCACCGAGGTGTTCAGGTCGTCCTCGAGCGCGGCGCGGAAGTCGCGGTCGGCCCGGGCGACGGCCGCGGCGATCTCGGGCTTCTCCGGGGCTTCGGGCCGCTCGGCCATCTCGTAGTGGACGAAGTGGTCGAGCTTCGCGCGCGTCTTCGCCGCCTCGTCGATCAGCGCCAGGTCGAAGGGGAGGGGGGAGCGGTAGTGCTGGCGCAGCAGGTAGAGGCGCAGGTCGGCGCCGCTGTAGCCCATCTCCAGCAGCTGCGGGATCGTGTAGAGCGCGCCGGCCCGCTTGCTCATCTTCTCGCCGCCGATCTCCAGCCAGCCGCAATGCACCCAGCAGCGGACGAAGGTCTGGCCCGTCACGCACTCGCTCTGGGCGATCTCGCACTCGTGATGGGGGAACTTGTTGTCGGGTCCCCCGGTGTGGATGTCCAGGGTGTCGCCGAGGTACTTGCGCGACATCGCCGAGCACTCGATGTGCCAGCCCGGGAAGCCGCGCCCGAAGGGCGAATCCCACTGCATCAGGTGCTTCGGGTCGTGCTTCCAGAGCGCGAAATCGGCGGGGTGGCGTTTGTCGCCGCGCTCCTCGACGCGCCCCGAGGCACCGACCTCGAGCTGGTCGATCGTATTGCCCGAGAGCGCGCCGTAGCGGGGAAAGGAGTGCACGTCGAAGTAGACGTTCCCGCCGACGGCGTAGGCGTGTCCGCTGGCGAGCAGACGCTCGATCATCGCGATCATCTCGGGGACGTGCTCGGTGGCCCGGGGGTAGTGGTGAGCGGGCAGGATCCGCAGCGCGGCCAGGTCCTGCTTGAAGTTCTGCTCCTCCTCGCGCGCGATCTGCCACGGGTCGAGCTTGCGCCGCGCGGCCTCCTTCTGGAGCTTGTCCTCGCCCGAGGCGTCGGCGACGTCGTCCTCGGTGAGGTGGCCGACGTCGGTGATGTTCATGATCTGCTCGACCTGCCAGCCGAGCAGCTCGAAGGTACGCCGCAGCAGATCGGCGAGCAGGAAGGCGCGGAAGTTTCCGATGTGCTGGCGCTTGTAGACGGTCGGCCCGCAGTGGTACATGCGCACGCGCAGCGGATCTTGCGGGCGAAACTCCTCGACCCGACCCGAGAGGCTGTCGTACAGCTTCATCAGGGCAGGGCGGCGATGTAGGTGACCCAGGCGGGGTCGTCCGGGGCGCGCTTCGCCCGGTAGTAGATCCCCGTCCCCTCGTTGCTCTTGCGGTCGGTGCGCTCCCAGTAGGTCTCGGTGCGGGTGAAGCCCGCGTCGTGCAGCGCGTCGCGCAGCTCGGGGATGCTCCACAGGCGCCAGTCGTAGGTGAAGGCGCGCTCGATGCGGCTGCCATCCGGAAACTCGAAGTGGATGTAGTTCACCGCCCGGTTGTTGATCGGATCGAAGACGTCCTGATCCCAGACGTAGTCGAAGTCGTCGTGCTCGCGGGTCTCGGTGAGCGTGCGCTGGGATTCGGCTCCGCCGTAGAGATCGATCAGGAACAGGCCGTCGGGACGCAGCGACTCGAGAGCGCGCCGGAAATAGGCCAGGAGCTCGACGCGCTGCTGGAACACGAAGTAGGAGAAGTTGAAGCCCACCGTCACGTCGACGGCCTCGTGCTTCACCTCGCGCACGTCGCCCCGGAGCAGGGTCACGCGCGCGGCCTGCTCTCGGGGCAGGGCGGAGAGATTGCGCTTGCGCGCCGAGGCGAGCGGCTCCGGGTCGAGGTCGATGCCCCAGGCGCGCTTCTCGTCGCCGGCCTTCACCCACGCGCAGCACAGCGCCGCCGTGCCGCAGAAGTCCTCGCGCAGGAGCTCGGGGTCGCGGTCGTAGTGGGACCGGAAGATGCGCCGCACGATCGCGACGTCGCCCTCCGGATCCTGGACCGCCTCCTCGTAGAGGTCGTAGACGTCCGCCTGCTCGGCCCGGGTCTTCCTGCGGTCCCGACCGCCCCGTCTGCGTGCGCGCGCCATCGCTCCTCGCCCCCCGGTTCTTGCGGCGCGGGAAGTATGGACCCTCGCCGCGCCGGCGGAAATCCCTAGAATCGCTGGTCTCCGATGCCGTGCCGAATCCGCGCCCGAGGCCGCGATTGCGCGGGGAGGTTCGCTGCCGCGCTGGGTCTGCCGGCCGCGCTGTGTCTGGCCGCCGCTCTGGCCTGCGCCTCGAGCCCCTACGACGCCTATCGGGAGGCGCATCCGGGCTGGACGCCGTCGCTGCCCGAGGCGGGGAGCGCCGAGGAGCTGGTGGCGGCCCTCTACGGTCCCGACGGCAATCCCAGCGTCAACGTGACGCTCGAGGGGCTCGACGTCTACGACGTCGCGTCGCGACCGTGGCGCAAGGTTCCGGTGCGGGCGCTCCGGGGCCGCGGTCAGCGCGACGGCGAGTTCGCGGTGATCGCCCAGCGCCTGTGCCGCGCCCCGTCGGCGCGATCGGCGGAGCAGGGTGTGCGCGTCGACTACTTCCTGATCCGCGGTCCGCATCTGATCGCCTACGCCTTTACCCGGTTCGAGGCCCACTGCGTTCCGCACGAGCGGTTCCACGCCGCGCGCTCCGAGGACGCGGCGCTCGAGCTCGACCTGCTGGAGGGGATCCGGCGTGCTCACGGGCGTCGCCAGCTCGAGGTGATCGAGATGTACGGGAGAGGGCTCGCCTATGTCGAGGCCGGTCGTCTGGTCGAGGCGAAGGCCTGGCTCGAGGCGGGGGAGCGCACCGACGAGGCGCTGCGCGAGGCGAACGCCGACTCCGGGAAGCCGACCGACCGGGATCGGGTGCGCGCGGAGCACGCCGAGGCGGAGGTGGTGCACGCGCGACTGCGGAGGGCGCTGGGCCTGCCCCCGGCCGAGGACGGGGGCTCCTGAGGGTCGCGCGAGCCGAAAAAATCTTAGCGAGAGACGCGCGCGAGTTGCGCTGTGCGGCTGCGCAGGCGCTGCCGGCTCGAATGACTCCTCGTCACCTCCCGTGGCACTCACTCGCAGGGGAGGAAGGGGCCCTGTCCGATCGAGAAAGCCCATGCCCCGCCCCTCCGGAGCGCCGACCCTTCCGCTCGCCGCCTGCGCGGCGCGCGAGACGTCGGCGCCGGTGCGTCGCGAGGCGGTCCGAGGCGACGATCCGGTGGACCGGCTCGTGCACGAGCTCGTGGTCGAGAACCAGCGTCTGCGCGCGCAGATCGAGCTGCTCGAGGGCGCGAACCGCCGGCTCGCGCGGCTCTCGGTCACCGACGAGCTGACCGGCCTGCCCAACCACCGCTCCTTCCGCGAGAGCCTCCAGCGCGAGCTCAAACGCGCTCTGCGCAGCCGCGAGGAGCTCTCGCTGGTGCTCTTCGACGTCGACGACTTCAAGGCACTCAACGACGGCTACGGCCACTCGGTGGGCGACGCGATCCTGGCGCGCCTCGCCGCCGTGATGCGCGCCCAGCTCCGCGAGGCAGACCTGCTCGCCCGCTACGGAGGCGAGGAGTTCGCGCTGCTCGCGCCCGGCACGGGGATCGATGGCGCGGTGGCGCTGGCCGAGAAGATCCGGCTCGCGGTCTCGGCGACCGCCTACTCGGTGCTCTCGCTCGACGGCGCTCGCTCGCTGGGCGTCACGCTGTCGGCCGGCGTCGCGCGCTATGCGGGCGACGAGCGCGCGCTCTTCAACGACGCCGACCGCGCCCTCTACGGCGCCAAGGAGGCCGGCAAGGACTGCGTCGTCGCCGCGGAGCCGGTCACTTCCACCCCTCCGTAGCCCCGCGCACCATCGCGAAGGGGCCGACCGGCCAGTTGAAGCAGTCGACCATCAGCTGGTTCACGTCCTCCTGGGAGGCGATGCCCTGGGCGACCACGCGCTGGGCCTCCTGGACCATGGCGAAGTAGATGCGATTGGCGACGAAGCCCCAGTGCGTGGGGAAGTCCTTCACCACCACGGGGTTCTTGCCGCAGCGGGCGGCGAGCTCCCGCACGCGCTCGGTGGTGGCGGCGGCGGTCTTCGGGGCCACGACGATCTCGGCCAGCCGCATGATCGGCGGGGGCGACGCCCAGTGCCAGCCGATCACGCGCTCGGGGTGCTTTGCGACGGCCGCCAGCGCTGTGATGGGGAAGCCGGAGGTGTTGGAGGCGAGGATGGTCTCCGGGGCCGCGCGCTCGCCGAGGGCGCGGAACACCTGGAGCTTCAGGTCGAGGCGTTCCGGCACGCACTCGATCACCACGTCGGTGGCGAGCGCCTCGTCGAGGGAGGGGGTGAAGACGAGGCGCGCGAGTGCGGCGTCCGCGTCCTCGCGCGACAGCTTCCCGCGCGATACCGCGCGCTCGAGGCCGTAGCGGCCCGAGGTCGTGTTCTCGCGTGCCCGCTCGAGGGCCCCGGCGTCGACGTCCGTGCACACGGCGCGGATCCCCGCCGTCGCCACGGTCTGGGCGATGCCGCTGCCCATGACGCCCGCCCCGATCACGCCGATGCTCGTCTCGCTCATGTCCTCTCCTTCATCCGCCCGTGCGATCCGCGCGCCAGGCGAGCAGGCGCTCGCGCAGCGCCGCGGGGGTGTTGAGCGCCGGGTCGGCGGCGATCGCCTTCGCCAGCGCGCGCAGGGCCTCGCCCACCACCGGTCCCGGCCGGCAGCCGAGGATCTCCATCACGGTTGCGCCGTCGATCGCGAGCGGCGTCGGTGTCGCGGCGGCCTCCGGGGCGAGGACGCGCTCGAATGCGCCGCGCAGCGCCTCGAAGCGGTGGCGCGCCTCGGTTCCCTCTCCGCGCGCCTCGATCTCCGCCGCGCGCAGCGCGACCAGCCCCGGCAGCACACCGGCTGCGCGCCGGGCGAGGCGGCGCAGGCGCGGGTCGGGCTCGGGACGTGCGACCGCGTCGATCGGATGCAGGTGGAGCAGGCGCTCCACCGCGACGACCCGGTCTCGCGGCTCACGCAGGTTGCGCAGGATCCGGACCGCGCGCGTGCCGCGCAGCCACGCCGCGAGCCGTAGCTCCAGATCGTCGGGCAGGGCGGCCACCACCCGCGGCGCGTCGGCGAGCACACCCGGCGCCAGCACCGTCTCGAGTCCGCTCGCGCGCAGCAGCTCGAGGCCGCGCTGCACCGCCGCACCCCGCAGCAGCGGATGCAGCTCGCCGCGCAGGCGCAGGGCCGGCACGGTGGCCAGCCTCGGCGCGGCCGCGCGCATCGCCTCGACGAGCCCCGGGGCGGGCTCGAGATCGCGGGTGGCGACCAGCCGCGCGGCGCGCAGCGCGCGCAGCGGGTCGGCCTCGAGGCAGGCGTCGGCGGCCGCGACGCAGCGCAGCCGGCGCGCCGCGGCGTCGGCGGCGCCCCCGGTCGGATCGAGCACACGTCCGCGCGCGTCGGCGGCGAGCGCGAGGATCGTGAAGTCGCGTCGCTCCAGCGCGCTGCGCAGGTCGGGCGGGCCGGGCACGAGATCGATCGGGCCGGCGGACGTGGGGAGCAGGATCCGGCTGCGGCGCGCGTCGAGCGGAACGGCGTGCGCGAACTGCTCCAGCAGCGCTCGACCCTCGGCCGAGGTGGTCACCTCGAAGTCGCTCACCGGACGCGCCTCGAGCAGCGCCAGGACGCCAGCTCCGACCAGGTGCGCCTGGTGGCCGCTCGCTTCGAGTGCCCCGAGCACGGCGGCGACCGCGGGCGGGAGCTTCACCGGTCCGGGGTCGCTCATGCGCGCCAGTGTACAAGTCGATGTACCGTGTGCGCGCCCGGTGCGACTCGCTCCGGGCCGGAGGGCAATCGTGAGTCAGCGCCCGGATCGACCGACCCGCGTGCCCGCGCCCGGCGCGGAGGAGGCCGAGCGCGGGGCCGACACCCCGAGTGTGGCGGGCGGTGCCTGGATGCGTCCCTCCTCGGGTCGCGGACCCGGCGTGCTGGTCCTGGCCCGGGGGCAGGCTGGCGCACTCGTGCGCGAGTCCTGCGCGCGTCTGGCGCGGAACGGCTTCGTCGCCTTCGCGCCCGAGCTCCCGGAGCCGGGCGAGGCGGGTCCCAGCGCGGTCGAGCGCGAGCGCGTCGACGCGGCGCTGCACGCGCTTCTGTGCGAGCACGCGACCGACGGCGCGCGCGTCGGGGTGCTCGGATTCGGCCGCGGCGGCCTGCTCGCCCTCGACGCGGCGGCGCGGGCGGTGCGCGTGGCGGTCGCGGTGAGCCTCGACGGCCGGTGGCCTGCCGCCGCGACCTCGGAGATCGGAATCGCCGGCGTGCAGGGAGTCGTCCTGGCGCTGTTCGCGGGAAAGGACACGGCACCGGAGTCGGAGGGCGCCGAGGACCTCGCGTGCCGCCTGCGCGACGAAGGGGTGACGGGCGAGGTGCGCGGGCTGGCGGTCGAGGAGGGATACCTCGACCCGGATCGCCCGGATCGCTACGACGCCGTGGCTGCTCGGGCGAGCTGGGACGCCGCCCTGGCGCGCCTGCGAGCGGAGCTCTGATGGCGCACGACGCCCCCCTGGTGAAGACGCCGCTGCCGCACCTGCGCGAGCCCCAGCACGCGGGTCTGGCCCGCTTCCTGCCGGCCGCCGTCCAGCGTCAGCTCGACGAGATCGACGAGCACATCGCGCGCATCCCGACCCACCTGAACGAGTACGGCTACGACCCCTTCGGCTTCGACCCGTCGTCGGTGCGCACCTCGATGCTCGTGATGGCCGCCGTCTACCGGTACTACCTGCGCGTCGAGACGCGCGGCATCGAGCGCGTGCCCGAGGGCCCCGTGCTGCTGATCGCGAACCACGCGGGGAACACCTTCGCCTGGGACGGAGCGATGTTGGCGTCGGCGATGTTCTTCGAGGCGGAGCCGCCGCGGATCGTGCGCGGGATGGGCGAGTACTTCCTGCCGAAGGTGCCCTTCTTCAACGTGTTGATGCACCGGATGGGAAGCGTGGTGGGTCGGCCGGAGAACTGCGTCCAGCTGCTGGAGCAGGGCGAGGCGATCATGGTCTTCCCCGAAGGCGAGCGCGGCTTCGTGAAGACCTACGCTCATCGCTACCAGCTCCAGCGCTTCGGGCTCGGATTCCTGCGCCTGGCGCTCGAGACCGGGACGCCGATCGTGCCGATCGGGATCGTGGGCTCGGAGGAGCAGTCTCCCGGTCTCGCGAACATCCGACCGCTCGGGCGACTCTTCGGCTCGCCCGCGTTCCCGATCACGCCGATCTTCCCCTTCCTCGGTCTCGCGGGCTTCCTCCCGCTGCCGGTGAAGTTCCACATCCACTTCGGAACGCCGCTGCTCTTCGAGGGCGA
>CAZZFT010000213.1:0-7297 GCA_964653555.1 uncultured Spirochaetales bacterium
AAGTACGCGATCAACACCGGCGTGTTCCCCGGCGGCCACATCACCACGGACAACAGCTGGGTGAACCTCTGGCGCAGCGGGCAGAACGCCTCGCTCGGCTGGAGCGCCGCAGAGCTCGGCAGCGGGCTCGGCGCAAAGGGCCTGGGCGCGGAGGTGACCCACAGCCGAGTCTTCGCCGAGTGCCAGGTGCAGAAGGTGTTCGAGGACGTCTGCTTCCGGCCTCCCCAGACGAATGCCGATGCGGACGCGATCCGCACCATCGCGAGCGACTTCGAGATCGACGGGACCTACGACATGCGGCAGGTGTTCGCCGACGTCGCGATCTACTGCACGGAGGGCGAGTAACCATGCGCACCCTTCGCCGACAGCGCACGACGCAGCTCCGCATCGCCGCCCTGATGTGCGCCGCGAGCCTCTCCTGGGCCTGCGGCGAGTGGAGCGGCTCCTCGGGCAGCAGCAGCACGGCCGCCCCGAGCGACGGCTTCCTCGATCTCTCGGCCAGCGCCGGCGGCGTCGAGGCCTTCGAAGCGACGGTGTACCCGATCGTGCGGCAGTACTGCGCGGAGTGTCACGGGCTGAATCAGTCGCCCCTGTTCGCGCAGACGAGCGTGAGCGGCTCCTATCAGGCTCTGACCAGTCAGGGCAAGGTGAATCTCGCGAATCCGGACGCCTCGCGCATCGTGGTGAAGCTGGTCTCCTTCGCCCACCACTGCTGGAGCAACTGCGCCGCGGACGGCGCGACGATGTCCGCTGCGATCCAGGCCTGGGCGGACGCGGTCAGCTACGGGTCGGGCGGCGTGACCGTCGAAGGCGCCCTCGCCAGCGGGTCCCAGTCTCTCGGCGACGGCGTGGTCGACACCGGCAGCGAGCGCTACTCGGGCAACCTGGTCGCGCTCTACGAGTTCAAGGAGGGCTCGGGCACGGTCGCTCGCGACACGAGCGGCGTGGATCCGGCGCTGCCTCTCCAGCTCCGCAACGGAGTCACCTGGCTGAGCTCCTGGGGCGTGGTGCTGGACCAGGGCTTCCTCGAGGGGGCGATCGGGCCGAGCCGCAAGATCTACGACCGGATCGCCAATCCCAGCTTCGGAACGCAGCAGTACACGATCGAGGCCTGGGTCACGCCCGACAACATCGACCAGGGCGGCAATGGCCCCGTGCGCATCGTCGACTACTCGGGGAACGGCCGGAACTCGACGCTCGGCCAGGCCCAGTACGACTACGACGTCCGCAACCGGAGCATCTCGGGCAGCGCGATCGACGGCGGTCAGAACGGCCAGCCGTCGCTGCGCACCGCCGACGCGGACCAGGACGCCCAGGATCGGCTGCAGCAGGTCGTGGTGACCTACGACCAGTTCCGCGGCCGACGCATCTGGGTGGACGGCGTCTTCACCGGCGACGTCGATCCGATCGGACCCGCTCGCCTGTGGAACTGGGACGCGAATGCGCGCCTGTCGCTCGGTCAGAGCGACGGAGGATGGAAGGGCCAGATCCGGATGGTCGCCATCTACTCCCAGGCGCTGACGGACGCCCAGATCCAGCAGAACTTCGAGGCCGGCGTGGGCGAGCGCCTGCTGCTGCGCTTCGACGTCTCCCAGTGGATGGGCGGCGGCAGCGCGGTCGAGTTCGTCGTCACGGACTTCGATCCCTACAGCTACCTGTTCTGCGAGCCGACTCTGCGCACGCCGAACCCGAATGGCTCGCGCGTCGCGAACATCGGCATCGCGGTGAACGGCGAGATCGCCTCGAGCGGCCAGGGGTTCGCGACGGTCGACACCACGGCGAACAGCACCAAGCAGGAACTCTCCCGCCAGTGCACCGTGATCCCGAAGGGCTCGGGCGGGCCGACGAGCGACCAGTTCACGCTGATCTTCGAGCATCTCGGCGGCTACCAGAACGTGGTCGTGGAGGGGCCGATCGACCCGGCCCCGATCCCCCTCGACCCCGACCCGCGTCCCGCCAACGGGATCCGCGACTTCGCGCGCTTGAACGCTTCCTTCGCGTCGGTCACGGGTCAGAGCCGCAGCGTGGCCGCATCGACCTTCGCCGAGGTGAAGGAGCAGCTCCCGCCGGCCTACGACGTGCGCTCCTTCGCGACCGCCCAGCAGGTGGCGATCGCCAAGGTCGCGCTCGACTACTGCTCGGCGCTGGTCGACGGACCGGACCGGGCGACCTTCTTCCCCGGCTTCGACTTCGCCCAGGCGGCGAACGTGGCCTTCGACACGGTCGGGGAGCGCGATCTGGTCTTCAATCCGCTCTTCGACCGGATGGTGGGCGACGCGCTGCTGATGCAGCCGACGCGCGCCGAGGTGCGATCTGCCCTCGACGCGATGACCGACCAGCTGGTGGCGTCGTGCCTGTCGTCGGGCACCTGCGACGCCACGCGAACCACCGCGATCGTCAAGGGCGCCTGCGCTGCGGTCCTGAGCAGTGGAGCAGTGACCCTGCACTGAGCCGGCGCGCGGTGGCCGAAGCGCCGCGAGGTCCAGAGAGGAATCCCCATGTCGAAACGAGGTTACGGCGAAGGGCAGCTCGCCCCGTACCGCCATCCGGACCATCCTCGGCCCGTGACGCGGCGCCAGTTCCTGGCGCAGGGCTTCATCTCGGGTGCGGCGTGGATCGCGGCGCCGAGTCTGCTCGGCTTGTTCAAGAGCGAGGCGGCGAAGGCTCAGGCGGTCTCGTGCGGTCTCGGCACGGCCGGCGGCAAGCTCCCCTTCCTGGTCTTCGATCTCGGCGGTGGCGCGAGCATCGCCGGCTCGAACGTCCTGGTGGGCACGAACACGCAGCTCGACCCGCTGGGAGCCTCGGCCTACGTCAAGATGGGGCTCCCGCCGGACCGCACGCCGCTCGTCGATCCGGCGTTCGTCACCGATCTCGTGGTCGGCACGGACCCGACCACCGGGCTGGCCTTCCACAGCGAGAGCGCGCTGTTGCGCGGGATCCGTCTGCGCGCCTCCCCGACCACGCTCGCCCGCGTGAACGGCACGATCTTCTGTGCGCGCTCGGACAACGACACCGGGAACAACCCCCACAACCCGATCTACGGCATCTACGCGTCGGGGGCCGAAGGGGCCCTGCTGGAGCTGGTCGGCACGGACAACTCGGACTCGGGCGGCAACTCGACGATCCCGATGTCGATGTTCGACCCGACCGTGCGCCCGACCCGCGTGTCGCAGCCGAGCGAGGCCCGCGGCCTGGTGGACACGGGCCAGCTCTTGACCCTGCTCGACGACCCGGCCGACGCCGCTGCGGTGATGGCCGCCGCCGAGTCGATCAGCAACGACAAGGTGGCGAAGCTCACCGAGACGAACCTGGTCAAGTCGCTGATCAACTGCGCCTACCAGGAGGCCCGCGAGCTGATCGGCCAGTTCGGAGATCCGAATCAGCTCGATCCGACCCAGGACGTCCTGATCAACCAGATCCTCACCCCGGGCGAGTTCAACCAGAGCGAGTTCCGCAAGACGGCCTCGATCATGAAGCTGGTGCTCGGCGGCTTCGCCGGCGCGGGAACGATCGAGTTCGGTGGCTACGACTACCACGACGGCACGCGGGCCACGGGCGAGCGCAAGGACCAGATCGCCGGCGAGGCGATCGGCGCGGCTCTCGAGTACGCCGCCCTGCGCAACCAGCCGCTGGTGATCTATCTGATCAGCGACGGCTCGGTGTCGAGCGACGGCGTGATCGACAACTCGGCCGAAGGCGGTGGAAAGGGTGTCTGGCGCGGCGACAGCTCCGACACGTCCTCGACGGTGATGCTCGTGTTCGATCCCGACGGACGACCGGGCCTGACGGCGGTGGGCAGCCAGGTCGGTCGCTACCGCAGCAACGGCTCGGTGGAGACCGGCGCCGCGCCGATCGGCGACAACGTGACGACCCTGGCCGAGGCGGCGGTGCTGAACTACCTGGCGCTGCACGACGAGGTGGGTCGCTTCGGCGCCGTCCTGCCCGGCAGCTCCCTGGGCACCAGCCCGGCGGTGCTCGACCCGCTGACCGCCTTCGCCGCGCTGCCCCGCTTCGTTCCCTAGCCTCGCAGGAGCCCGCCGCGAGCCAGGCCCCCGACCTGCGGTACGATCGGCGCCCGTGCGGGACTTCGCAGGGCGTGTGGCGGTGGTGACGGGAGCGGCGAGCGGCATCGGTCGCGCGCTGGTCCGCGCGTTCGCCGAGCGCGGCATGCGGATCGTGCTGGCGGACCTCCAGGCCGCGGCGCTCGACGCGATCGCGGCGGAGCTGCGCGGAGCGGGGGCCGACGTGCTCGCCGTGCCGACGGACGTGGCGGTGGCCGACGAGGTGAGCGCGCTGGCCGAGTCCGCGCAAGAGGCCTTCGGCCGGGTGCACGTGGTCTGTCACAACGCAGGGGTGTTCGCCGCCGGTCTCTCCTGGGAGGCCTCGCTCGCGGACTACGCGTGGGTGTTCGACGTCAACGTCTGGGGGGTCGTCCATGGCGTGCGCGCCTTCACGCCCCTCCAGCTCGCTCACGGCGAGCCCGGCCACGTGGTGATCACCGCGTCGATGGCGGCTCTGACCTCGGCTCCCTTCTGCGCGCCCTACTACATGAGCAAGCACGCGGTACTGGCACTCGCCGAGACCCTTCACCTCGAGCTGGCGGCGAAGGGGGCGGCGGTCGGGGTGTCGGTGGTCTGTCCCGAGCTGGTGAACACGCGGATCGGCGAGTCGGATCGCAACCGCCCGGAGCGGCACAAGAGCGACGGACCGTCCCATGCCGAGCGCGAGCTGGTGGAGGACGCGATCCGGGCGGGAACCCGGACCGGAATCGATCCGCAGGTGATCGCCACCCGCACCCTCGCCGCGATCGAGGAGGAGCGCTTCTACGTCCTGCCTCCGCCGGGAGATCCGTGGCGCGATGCCTGCGAGAAGCGCCTGGAGGCGATCCGGAAGGCCCACAACC
This sequence comes from uncultured Spirochaetales bacterium, assembly GCA_964653555.1. GTDB lineage: Bacteria > Myxococcota_A > UBA9160 > UBA9160 > SMWR01 > JAHEJV01. The sequence continues at coordinate 4,904 of CAZZFT010000213.1, forward strand.
CCACGCTCGAGGTCCCCGGTTGAAGGTCGGAATCCTGCTCATCTTCCAGAACTACCAGGGCCGCGGCTCCGACGCGGAGATGGTGCGCGACCAGATCCGCATCGCCGAGCTCGTCGAGCCGCTGGGCTACGACTCCCTGTGGCCTCCGGAGCATCACTTCACCGACTATTCGGCGTGCCCCGACAACGTGCAGTTCCTGTCGTACATGGCCGGCCGCACGGAGCGGATCGAGCTCGGGACCGGCGCGGTGATCGTGCCCTGGAACGACCCGCTGCGCGTCGTCGAGAAGGTGGCCTTCCTCGACCACCTCTCCGGCGGGCGCGCGGTGCTGGGGCTCGGTCGTGGCCTGGCGCGCGTCGAGTACGAGCACTTCGGCATCGCCATGGACAGCTCCCGCGACCGCTTCGACGAGGCCTCGCGGATGATCATCGAGGGCCTCGACAAGGGGATCGTCGAGGGGTCGGGGCCCTATTACCCGCAGGTGCGCACCGAGATCCGTCCGCGCCCGCTGCGCGGCTTCCGCGATCGCTTCTACTGCGTCGGGATCTCCCCCGAGTCGGTGCAGCAGGTGGCGAGGCTGGGCGCCCGGCTGATGGTGTTCTCGCAGACGCCCTGGGAGATGTTCAAGGATGGCGCCCTGGCCGCCTACCGGAAGCAGTGGAGCGAGTGCCAGGAAGTCCCGCCGCCGCCGCCCCTCACCGGCGACCTGATGTTCTGTCATCCGGATCCGGAGCGCGCGGAGGCGCTCGCCCTCGAGTACATGTCGAACTACTACCTCTCGATCATCCAGCACTACGAGCTGATGAGCGAGCACTTCAAGAGTACCCGGGGCTACGAGTTCTACGGCAGCGCCACCGACGCCTTCCGCGCGGTAGGGCTCGAGAGCTCGGCGAGGATCTACTGCGGGATCCAGACCTGGGGAACGCCCGAGCAGATCCTGGACAAGCTGCGGCAGCGGCGCGCGCTGCTGGGCGACTACGAGCTGTCGCTGATCGTCCATTACGGCGGGATGCCCGTGGAGCTGGCCGAGCAGAGCCTGCGCCTGTTCGCGGAGCGGGTGCTGCCCGAGCTGCGGCGCGGGTAGCGCGCCTAGTCGCCGCCGCGTCCGGCGCGCAGCAACCTGGCGGCGTCGAGGGCGCCGTAGCTGAAGATCAGGTCGGCCCCGGCGCGTCGGAGCGAGAGCAGGCTCTCGAGCAGACAGGCGTCGTAGTCGAGCCAGCCCTTCTCGGCGGCGGCGCGCAGCATCGCGTACTCCCCGCTCACGTGGTAGGCGGCGACGGGCAGCGCCGTGTGCTCGCGGACCAGGCGGATCACGTCGGCGTACACGAGGCCCGGCTTCACCATCACCCAGTCGGCGCCCTCGGCCTCGTCGAGGGCGAGCTCGCGCAGTGCCTCGCGCGCGTTCGCCGGGTCCATCTGGTAGGTCTTCTTGTCGCCGCTGCGCGGGGCCGAGTCGAGGGCGTCGCGGAAGGGACCGTAGAAGGCCGAGGCGTACTTGGTGCAGTAGCTGCCGATCGCCACGTCCACGAAGCCCGACCCGTCGAGCGCCTCCCGGATCGCTCCGACCCGGCCGTCCATCATGTCCGAGGGGGCGACGACGTCGGCGCCCGCCTCGGCCTGGGAGACGGCCATCGCGGCCAGCAGAGGCAGCGTCTCGTCGTTGTCGATCCGCCCGTCCCGCAGCACGCCGTCGTGTCCATCCGAGGAATAGGGGTCGAGGGCGACGTCGGTGATGACGAGCAGGTCCGGCAGCGTCTGCTTCAGCGCGCGCACGCAGCGCTGGAGCAGGCCGTCGGGCTTGGCGGCGGCGCTGCCGCGCGGGTCCTTCTCGGCCTCGGGCACCACCGGAAACAGGGCGACACCGGGCAGATCGAGCTCGGCCGCCTCGCGCGCCCGGGCGACCGCGCGATCGATCGAGAGGCGCCCGTGGCCGGGCAGCGACGGGATCGGCGTCTCGAGGTCCTCGCCCTCCTGGACGAAGAGCGGGAGGACGAGATCATCGGCGCCGAGCCGGGTCTCCCGCACCAGCCGGCGCAGGGCCGGACGCGATCGATTGCGGCGCGGGCGGATCCACATCGGCGACAGGATATCGCAAGGAGCCCGACGGACCGCGCGGCGAGCCGCAGGCGAGCGGAGGCCGGGGCCCGAGTGGGAGGATCCGCGAGCGCGAGACCCGGCCGGACCTGCCTACCGGAAGTCCGCCTCGCTGAACTGGGCGAGGCGCTCGATCCACCACTTCGGCGCCTGGGACATCAGCGTGTTGAGGTCCCAGTAGTCGCGCCACAGCGTGATCTTGCCGCCCCGCACCTCGTGCACGGTGACGAAGCGATTCACGATCTTCTCGCCGGTCTCGAAGTGCCAGATCTCGGTGTGCTCGACGACCACCGCATCTCC
>CAZZFT010000214.1:0-7082 GCA_964653555.1 uncultured Spirochaetales bacterium
GGGCCCCGCCGACGCCGAGCGCGCGGTGGCCCAGATGCGCGCCTTCGACCGGGTGTTCGACGTGCTCTCCGAGGCGCCTCCCCGCGGCGAGGACGACTCGGAGATCGACGCCCTGGTGGCCGAGCGCGACGCCGCGCGAGCGGCGAAGGACTGGGCCCGCGCCGATGCGCTGCGCGACGAGCTCGCCGAGCGCGGCGTGGAGCTGCTCGACTCGCCCCAGGGAACCCGCTGGCGCCGACGCTAGGAGGCCGACTCGTAGAGTCGGCCGACGCGCAGCGAGGCGAAGCCGAGCGAAGGCGGGCTCCTGCCGAGCTAGGAGGCCGACTCGAAAGTGGGGCGACGCGCCCGCCAGCTCGCTGCGCGCGACCGCGCGCGCCATCGCTCGCGCGTGGGCAGCGACGCCGCGAGCGTCTCGCGGAGCACACGGGCCTCCTCGTCGCCGGCGTCGGCCGCCAGCGTGGCCCAGGCGTAGGCGGTCGTGAGGTCGAAGCGGGTCCCGAGGCCCGTCGCGTGGCTGAGCGCGAGGCGTCGCTGGGCCGCTGCGCTTCCCGCCACCGCAGCACGTCGCAGCCACGCTACCGCGCGCGCCGCGTCGCAGGGGGCACCATCGCCGCGCACGTACATGACGGCGAGATCGACCTGGGAGCCGCAGTGGCCGGCGTGGGCCGCGCGGCTGGTCCACCAGAAGCTGCGCAGCGGGTCGCGCTCGACGCCGCGACCGACCCGGTACAGGACCCCCAGCCGATAGGCGGCCTCCGCGATCCCCGCCGCCGCCGCGCGCTCGAGCCAGCCGACGGCACGCGCCGGATCGGGAGCGCCGGCCTCCTCGTCGAGCAGCAGCAGAGCGAGGTGGAGCTGTGCGGCGCGCTCGCCGCGCACCGCCGCGCGCTCGTACCAGCGGATCGCCTCGGCGACGTCCGGATCCACGCCGCAGCCCTGCTCGTAGAGCCAGCCCAGGGAGAACTCGGCGGGGCCGAAGCCCTGGCGTGCCGCGCGGTGCAGCCAGTAGTGGGCGCGCTCCAGATCCCGGACTCCGGCGTCGCCGGTCTCGTAGAGCGTTCCCAGGCTCCACTGGGCGAGCGGATCGCCGTGACGGCCCGCCCGCGTGAACCAGCGAAGCGCCTCGGCCAGGTCGCCGGCGGCGTGGGCCTCGCAGGCGCGTTGCAGCTCCTCCTCGGCCCGTCGCTCCCGGCGGCTCGCCATCCGACACCTCCCGCGATGGGAGGCCTATCGGCAAGAGGTGGGCCCAACCGTAGGCCGGGCCGGCGGGATCACGCGGGCTTCAGGCCCTCTCCCTCCGCGCGGGTCGATCGGGCCTCGGAGCCCACGCCGATCGGACGCGGGTCGGGCCGTCCCGAGCGCCGGAAGCCGCTGCGCACCCAGTCGGCGGCGTCGTCGAACAGGACGAAGAACACCGGCACCACCAGCAGGGTCAGCACGGTCGAGGACAACATCCCAGCGGCCGTGGCGATCGCCATCGGCGCGCGCGTCTCGGACCCCGGACCGATGCCGACCGCCGCCGGCAGCACGCCGAAGATCATCGAGAGCGCGGTCATCAGCACGGGGCGCATCCGCACCGGCGCCGCCATCCGCATCGCCTCCACCTTGTCCATGCCCTGGGCGCGGAGCTGGAGCGCGTAGTCGACGAGCAGGATCGAGTTCTTGGTGACGAGGCCGAACAGCAGGATGATCCCGATCAGGCTGAACAGGTTCAGCGTGTGCCCGAACAGCCACAGACCGCCGAGCGCTCCGGTCATCGCCAACGGCAGCGCCAGCATCACGGTGAGCGGGTGCACCCAGCTCTCGAACTGCGCCGCCAGCACCATGAAGATCACCAGCACGCCGAGCCCGATCGCGATCCCGGCCTGGTGGAAGCTCTCCATCATCTGCTCGGCGTTGCCGCCGAGCGACAGCTCGAGCTCGGGCGGCAGGATCTCCGCTCCGATCGCGAGCGCCGCCCGCGACGCCTCGTCCATCGAGATGCCGTCGAGGTTGGCGCTCACGGTCACACTGCGCTGGCGGTCGTGGCGGGTGATCGCCGAAGGCGCGGCGCCGAGCTCCGTGTGGACCACGTTGCGCAGCTCCACGATGCCACCGTCCCGCGAGCGCACGTAGAGCCGCTCGATCGACCCGGGCGTCTGGCGGTCGGCGGGATCGAGGCGCATCCGGATGTCGTAGCGGCGGCCGGCGTCCTTGAACACGCCCACGTCCATGCCGCCGATCATGATCTGCACGGCCTCGGCGAGGCTGCGGCCGTCGACGCCGATCGCCGCGGCCTTCTCCCGATCCGGGACCACGCGCAGCTCCGGAAGACCGAGCTTGAGGCTCCGATCCAGGTCGACGAATCCCCCGTGCTGCGCGAGCCGGTCGATCAGCAGGTCGGACCACTGGGCCAGCTCCTCGAGCGGGAGGTTGCCGCGCAGCTCCACCTCCATCGCGCCGGCCTGGGCCCCCGCGCGCATCATCTCCGCCGGGTTGAAGATACGGATCGTCCGGCCGGGGATCGGGCCCAGCGCCTCCCGGGCGTCGCGCAGCAGCTCCTGGACGGTGCGCTTGCGCTCCGCGCGCGGGCGGAGCGAGCCGAACATCATCCCGTGGTTGGCGCTGCCGATGTCGTCGGGGCCGTCGTCGCCCACCGCCGAGAACATGCCGGCCACCTCGGGCTGCTCCAGGAACCACGCCTCGTCGTGGGCCAGGTACTCGAGGGTCGCCTCCAGCGACGTGCCCGGCGCAGTCTCGATGCGGGCGAAGAACAGCGACTCGTCGGCACTCGGGAACAGCTCGCTGTCGAGGCTGTAGCCGAAGCCGATTGCCACCGCGAAGGCGGCGACGGCGATCCCGACGGTCTTGGCGCGGTGCGCGAGGGTCCAATCGAGCGCTCGCCGGTAGTGCTCCTCGGTGAACTCGAACGCCTGCTCGAGGCGGTGGTAGACGCTGCCGTGAGCGCGCGGCGCCGGCGGCTTCATGCGAGCCGCCAGCATCGGCGTGAGGGTCAGGGCGACGAACAGGGAGATCAGCACCGACCCGGCGACGGTGACGCCGAAGGCGCCCAGGAAGCTCCCGACCACGCCCTCGACGAACACCACCGGCAGGAACACGGCGGCCACGGAGACCGTCGCCGCGGTGGCCGCGAACGCGATCTCCCGCGTCCCGCGGCGAGCGGCCGTCACGGCGTCCTCGCCGCTCTCCCGGTGCCGCTCGATGTTCTCGAGCACCACGATCGCGTCGTCGATCACCACGCCGACGGCGAGCGTCATGCCGAGCAGGGTCATCGTGTTCAGCGTGTAGTCGAGCAGCCAGACCAGCCCGAAGGATGCGATCAACGAGATCGGGATCGCGGTGGCCACGATCAGCGTGGGTCGGGTCCGGCGCAGGAACACGAACACGGTGAACACCGCCAGCAGCGCGCCGAACACCAGCGTGAACTCGGTCTCGTTCACCGACTGGCGGATCTCGGCCGAGAAGTCGATGAAGGTGACGTCCTCGTCCACCGAGAGACCCTCGGGCAGGATCCTCTCGACCTCGTGGAGCCGACGGTACACCTCGTCGACGACCTGGACCGCGTTGCCCCCCGACTGTTTGCGGATCCCGACTCCGACGGTCGGCTGGCCGTTGTAGCGATGGGCGGTGCGCGAGTCCTCGGCGCCGTCCTCGACCCGGGCCACGTCGGAGAGCAGCACGGGTGCATCGTCGGCGTAGGCGACGACCATCCGCTCGAGCTCAGCCAGGGTCCGGAACTCGGCGTCGGTCTTGACGCCGTACTCCATGCGCTGGCTCTCCACGTAGCCGCCGGGCACCTCCACGTGCTCGCGCCGCAGCGCCTCCAGCACGTCGCCCGCCGACAGCCCGCGAGCGCGCAGCGCCTCGCCCTCGAGCCAGATGCGGATGGCCCGGTCCTTGCGCCCGAAGGTGGCCACGCCCACCACGCCGGGAATCGTCTCGAACACCGGCGCCACCTGGCGCCGGATGAACTCGCTCGCCTGCACCGCCGGGAGCTCGGAGTGGAACGGGATCCACAGGATCGGCTGGTCGTTGAAGTCGAAGTCGCTGACCGTCGGCGGATCGATCTCGGGGGGAAGATCGCGGCGCACCGTGGCGATCTTGTCGCGCACCTTCTGGGCGGCGACGTCCAGATCGGTTCCCAGCTCGAACTCGACGGCGATCTGGCTCGCGCCGGGAAGCGTCGTCGAGCGGATCGAGCGGACCCCGGCAATCGTGTTGAGCTGCTCCTCGAGGACGTCCGTGACGTCCTCCTCCATGCCCTCGGGATCCGCCCCTTCGAGGGTGGTGATCACCGTCAGCACCGGGAGCTCCATGTCCGGGAACTGGTCGACGCCGAGGCGTTCGAAGCCCAGCACGCCGAACACGATCAGCGCGAGCGTCATCATCCAGGTGAGGACCGGACGCTCGATCGAGACGTCGGAGAGCGTCACGGAAGCGAGCGGGCGGGCTTCGAGTTGCCCGCGACCGGCGAGGGAACGGGAATCTCGGAGTCGCCGCCCAGCTGGAGCACGTCGACGGGCGTACCGTCGGCGCGCCGCACGTCGACCACCGAGCCGTCGACCAGGCGCGATCCGCCGCGCACGATCACGTGGTCGCCCACCTCGATGCCCGACACCACCTCGGCCAGCCCCTCGCGGATCACGCCGAGCCGCACGTTGCGGCGTTCGGCCCGATTGCCTTCGCGCACGACGAAGGCCACCGAGCCGTCCGAGCGCTGGAGCACGGCTTGCTCGGGGATCATCGGCACCTCGTCGCGGACCGCGACGCCGAGTTCGACCCGGGCGAACAGCCCCGGCCGCAGCATCTGGGAGGCGTTCTCGACCCGGGCCTTGACGCGCAGCGTGCGCGTGGTGGGATCGATGCGGGGCGAGACGACGTGCACGCTCGCCCGGAACACCTGGTCCGGGAAGGGCGCCACGCGCACCGCCACCTCGTCGCCGATCGCCACCCGGCCCGAGTCGCGCTCGGGCAGGTGGAACTCCACCTCGATCGGGTCCAGGGCGACGAGATCGAACAGCGGCTCGGCCTCGGACACGTGATCTCCGACGCTGACGAAGCGCCGGGCCACCAGCCCGTCGAAAGGCGCCGTGACGCTGGCGTCGCGCAAGGCCAGCTCGGCGAGACCCAGCTGCGCCTCGGCGGCCGCGAGCTTCGCCTGGGCCGTGCCGAGACGGGTACGGGCGGCGTCGAGCTGGGCCTGGGACGCGGCCTGGCTCTCGTGCAGACTGCGGATCCGATCGAGCTCGCGGTTCTGCTGGGCGATCTCCGAGCGCGCGCCGGCCACGTTCGCCCTCTCGTTCGCCAGCTCGAGCTCGCGCCGCTCGCGGTCGATCTCGAGCACCACGTCGCCGGTATGGACCGGCGCGCCCTCGTCGACCCGCAGCGCCGTGATGCGTCCGCTCACCTCGGCGGCGACGTTCGCCTCGTCGACCGCCAGGAGCTCGCCCGTCGCCTGGATCTGCTCGACGACCCGGTGCCCCGCCACCCGCTCGGCGGTGACCGGCGTGCCGGCCCGCTCGGACTCGACGTGATCGCTGCAGCCCAGCGCGAGGCCGAGCACGAGAGCCGGGGCGAGGGCCAGGCGGCGCGCCGTCATCGCGGCTCTCCCGATCGGCCCAGCAGGCCGACGAGCATCGCCTCGAAGGCCGTGTCCTCGAGCCCCTCGCACCAGTCGACGTCGCGGCGGGAGGCGGGCAGCGAGATCAGCCCGTGCAACAGGGCCCACATCGACTGCCGGATCCGCTCGACGTCGTCGAGGGCGGCGGCCAGCGTGTCCAGCGGCTCTTCCAAGCGCAGACGGGCGGCCTCGGCGGAGCGGATCTTCGACTCCTTCTCCGGGTGCAGCGACTCCATCAACCGGTAGTGCGTCGGCTGCTCCCGACCGAAGCGCACGATCTCCCGGAAGTTCAGCCGCATGCGCTCGCGCGGGTCGTCGGACCAGGGCAGCCGCTCGAGCCGCTCGACGAGCCGGTCGAAGGCGCGCTCGAGGATCGCGTCGACGAGCCCGGCCTTGTCACCGAACTCGTGGTAGATGGCGGGCGACGTGTAGCCGCTGCGCAGGGCGAGGCGGCGGATGGTCAATCCTTCCCAGCCGCCTTCGCTGAGCAGAGCGGTGGCGGCCTCGAGGATCTCGGCCCGCGGATCGCGAGCCGTGGCGGCACCCGAGGCGGGCGTCGAGGGAGTGGTTCGGGACATTGTCGATTCACCGTCGGCGGGTCCGGGGACTCCGGAGCGGGGTGATCCCCACACGACGTTGTTCGGCAGGGCGGTCTAACAACGTTAGACGATGGGTAACGTTGTTATAGCGCTCCCTGGCTCCCGTTCAAAATCGGAGTGCCTGGGCTGCGGCCCCCTCGAGCTCGCGCATCGCGGGCCCCAGCAGCGCCTCCCGCCGCAGGCTGCGGCGGACCAGGAAGCGGATCAGGGCGGGCCGCTCCGCCGGGCCGGCGGCGATGGCGCGGCGCTCGAGCGCGGCGTCCGCCTCGCGCCAGTCGCCCGGGACACGGCCGAGCAGGGCGCCGGCCTCCTCCAGGTCCTGCTGCTCGAGACGCGCGCCGCGTCGGTCGATCTCGCGCGCGTACTCGGCCACGCGCCGGGCCGTGTCCAGCGCGTAGCGATCGGCGCCGCCCGGCGCGCGCAGCAGGTCCAGCAGCGCATCCCACACCGGTGCGTGCCGATGGTCGCGTGCGGGCGGGAGCCCGGGCGGCTCGATCTCGACGCCTTCGAGCTCGGCGATCAGCTGGAGCGGAATCCGCCCGTACACCAGGTTCCAGCTCTCGTACTGGGCGAGGTTGAGTCCCGGCGGCGGCGCCGCACACAGGAAGCAGACCGACATCGGCGTGAAGATGCAGAAGCGCACCGCCTGGTAGAGGACGTCGCGCTCGTCGAAGGCCTCGCCGGTGCGCTCGCGATAGCGCGCGATGCCGCGCGACAGGTCGCCGAGCGGCTCGCTCAGATCGCGGGAGAGGAGCGCCCCCAGATCGCACAGCGGGTCGCCGAGGGCGGCGAGCTCGACGTCCAGGATCGCCGTGACGCGGCCGCGGTCGAACAGGAACTGGCCCGAGTCGCCGACCAGGCAC
>CAZZFT010000215.1:0-6775 GCA_964653555.1 uncultured Spirochaetales bacterium
TCCTCGCAGTAGACGCGGATGCGCGCCTCGTCGGGCTCGGGCCCGCAGGAGGCCATGAGGTACTTGGTCATCTCCTCGACCGAGTCCTCGAAGCCGCAGGCCTGCTGCAGCGCCGTGCCGCCGCCGAAGTACATCATCCCGTCCGACACGGCGGTGGTGCCGCCGCCGCCGCCGGCGCGCTCGAGCACCAGCACCCGGGCGCCCGCCCGGGCCGCCTCGATGGCGGCGCAGGCGCCGGCCGCCCCCATCCCCACCACCACGACGTCCAGCTCGGCGTCCCAGCGCGGTACGGAGGCCTCGGGCAGCGGGGTGGCGGGATCGGCGTTCGGCCTCGGGGGCATGCCTTCTCCAGAAACCGTCGAGGGAGCAGACGGATAGGGCATCGTATGAATGGTTGTCAACTAGTAATCTCCGAGCGCGGCCCCTATCCTGGCGCGCATGCCCAGGCACACGGCCGAGCGCCTGCTCGACGCCGCCGAGGCGGTCTTCGCCGAGCGCGGCTACGACGCCGCGTCGCTGGGCGAGATCGCCGACCGGGTCGGCGTCCGACCCCAGGCGATCTACAACCACTTCCGCGGCAAGTGGGAGCTCTACGTCGCGGTGCTCGAGCGGCTGCTCGATCCCTTCCTGAGGCTGCTCGACGACGCGATCGACGCCCCGATCGGCCCCGGCCAGAGCGGGGCGTCGGTGGCGCGCGACATCGCCTTCCACGCCCGCAACCCCCACCTGGCGCGCATCCTCCAGTACGCGACGCTCGGCGGTGGCGAGCCCCTCGCCCTGCTGCGGGAGCGCTGGTACCGGCCCTTCTTCGAGCGCGCCCTGCTGCTGGCGCCCGAGAAGAACGCGATCGTGCAGAAGAACCCGGCCCTGCTGCCGTGGGTGATCACCGGCTTCCACAGCCTGATCCTCGGCTACGCGACGATGGCGCCGCTGCACCGCGAGCTGCTCGGCATCGACCCCTTCTCGGCCGAGGGCGTTGCCCGCCAGACCGAGTTCCTCCAGGAGCTGCTGCGGCTGCTGAACCGGGAGACCGACGCCTGAGCGAGCTCAGGATTCCGCGGTGAAGCCCCGCTGGGTCACGTGCCACTTCTGCCCTTCGCGCTTCTGCATCTGCTCGAAGGTGCGCGTGTAGCCGGTGTGGAGGATCTTCCACTCGCCCTCCCGCTTGACGTACTCGTCGCGGTAGAACGCAGCGCCGTGGATGGTCAGGCCGTGCTGCTCGTCGATCACGTAGTCCTCGAGCGCCCAGATTCCCGAGGCGGTGGTATCGCTCGTGAGCTCGATCTCGGGCTGGTGGATCCGGTGGCTGGACAGGAAGGTGGGCCGCGCCATCGACTCGGTGAGGAACTTCATGATCGCGTCGCGCCCCTCGAAGGCGTACTTGCCGCCGCTGTAGGAGCTGGTGGCCTCGGGCACGAAGCACCCCTCGACCAGGTCCCAGCGCTTCTCGTCGATGCCGCGCATGTAGCGGTACTTCAGGCGCTGGATCTCCTCGATCTCGATCAGCTTCTCGGCGGGCGTCATCGGGGGGCCTCCGGGTTGGCGACGCCCCTTCCACTACACCGGGCGCGCGGCCGAGTCAAACCCCCGCGCCGAGCGGTCCGGCGCGCAGCAGCCCGAGCAGCTCCTGCTCGGAGACCGCCGGGCTGAACCAGTAGCCCTGCATCTCGCTGCAGCCCCGCGCGAGCAGCGCGTCGCGCTGCACCGCCGTCTCCACCCCCTCGGCGACGACGGTGAGGCCGAGCGTGCGGCCCAGGGCGAGGACCGAATCGACCAGCGGCGCCGAGCTGCGCTCGGCGGACAGCTCGCGCACGAAGGAGGGGTCGATCTTGAGCGTGCGCACGGGGAACGAGCGCAGGGTGGAGAGCGCCGCGCGGCCGGTACCGAAGTCGTCCAGGGAGAGCCCGACCCCGATCTCGGCGAGCTCGCGCAGCAGCGCCGACGCCGTGTTCTCGCTCTCCGCGAGCGCGCCCTCGCTGAGCTCCACCTCGAGCAGCGCCGGAGCCATCCGGGCGATCGTCATCGCCTCGACGACGTCGTCGCGCAGCGAGGCGGACTGGAGCTGGACGTTCGACACGTTCACGGACAGGCGCAGCGCCCCGAATCCGGCCTCGCACCAGCGCCGGTGGGCGAGACACGACTCGCGCATGACCCAGGCCCCGATCGCACTCATGCGACCCGCCTGCTCGGCCACCGGGACGAACTCGGTCGGACACACCGGGCCGAGCTCGGCGTCGTTCCAGCGCAGCAGCGCCTCCACGGCCACGATCCGGCCGTCGCGCGCGTCGACGCGAGGCTGGTAGCGGAGCGCCAGGTCACCGCGTTCGAGAGCGCCGAGCAGCCGGTCGGCGACCCGCTGCGAGCGCGGTCCGCTCGGCGCCGGCTCGACGCCGTACACGCGGTATCCGTTGCCGCCCGCGGCGCGAGCCTGCCCCAGGGCCGACTTCGCGCAGCGCAGCAGCGCGTCCGCGTCGTCTCCGTTGCGCGGATGGCACGCGATCCCGATCGAGGCGGTCAGCGTGCGCTCGCTGCCCGCCACCACGACCGGGCGCGCGAGGCACTCCAGCAGGCGCTCGGCGGCGAGCACCGGCGCGTCGCCCAGGTCGCGGCCGCGGAGCAGCACCCAGAAGTCGTCGCGACCCACGCGGGCGACGAGATCGCTCTTGCGCAGCGCTCCCTGGAGGTGCTCCGCGGCGGTGATCAGCACCCCGTCGGCCACCTCGCGCCCGAGCGCCTGATCGATCTCGCCGAAGTCGTCCAGGTCGAGCGCGACCACGGCGACCTCCTTGCCGTGACCCCGGGCGTAGTCGAGGGCGGAGCGGAGCTGCTCGACGAAGACGGCCCGATCGGCGAGGCCCGTGACGGCGTCGCGCCCTTCCGTCCCCGGTCCGCGGCTCTGGGCGGTCTCGACCTCTCGGGCCGCGCTGCGGTCGGCGATCGCGGCGCGCAGGGCCTCGGAGAGCTTCTTCGCGTCGATCTCGTTCTTGACCAGGCACTGGCGGCCGCCCAGGTCGGCGAGCTCGGGATCCTCCTCCCGGTGCAGCAGCAGCAGCACGGGCGTGTCCCCCGACACCCCCTCGGCGCGCGCCAGCTGGGAGGCGCCGCTTCCGGCGCCGGGGATGCGGTTCTGGAGGACGGCGTCGAAGCCCGTCTGCTCCAGCAGGATCCGGGCTTCCTCCACCGAGCCGACAGCGCGCACCGAGAACGAGCCCTCGGTTGCGTCCCCGAGCAGCCACGCCACGTGCCGACGCTCCGCAGCGTCGAAGCCGATCAGCAGCACGCGCTGGGGCCGCTCCTCCCCCGCGTCGTCGGCGCCGCGCAGGGTCAGGCGTCGGCTGTCGCCGAGCGCCACGAGGGCCATCATCCGGTCGAGGACATCCGAGGACCAGGGCTCCGCGTCGTCCGCGGACTGCTCGCGCAACAGGCGCAGCTGCTCGGGCGGCAGGCGCACGGTGAGGTCCCGGAGGCCGAGGCGCCCTTCCTCGAAGTGCTCCTGCATGCGCTGAAGGATCCGCTGCTGCTGGATCGTGCTCGTCAAGGCGCGGCTCCCCCGCCCACGGGTTCGCCTGTCAATCGGCCGCCGGGCGGCCGGGTTTGAGCGGGAATCCTCCGCGCGGGACGGGATTGCCGAGTGGAAGCTTCCGCCGTCCCGGGAGCGGAGCGCCGCCGGGCTAGCGCACCGCGCGCGGCCGCCAGAAGGGGATGCCCACTCCGGGTGCGGCCGCTACCGCGTAGGCCTCCACGGCCATGCCGACGCGCACCTCGTCGACCGGGCAGTCGGTCACGTTGCCGAGCATCCGAACGCCTTCCTCGAGGTCGATCACGGCGACGACGTAGGGCAGCTCGTCGCGAAAGGGCGGAGCCCCGTACTGACGTACGATCGTGTAGGTGTGCACGGCGCCGCGCCCCGACGCCTCGGCCCAGCGCGGATCGGCGCCGCAGGCGGTGCAGACGGCGCGCGGATAGAACTGGCGGTGACCGCAGGCGGGGCATTCCTGGTAGAGCAGCCGGCCCTCGCCGGCCGCCTCCCAGAACGGCGCGGCCACCGGATCGGGATCGGGCAACGGCTTCGTCCACTCGCGTCCGTTGAGCACGTCCACGCTAGGCACCCCCTGGCCCGAGCAGGACCGCCCCGATGCAGGAGAGCCACCCCCCCGAGCCGATCGCCAGGGCCACCTCGCAATCGGGCACCTGGGCGGGGCCGGCCTGGCCCCGGAGCTGACGCACCGCCTCGATCAGCAGGAAGATGCCGCGCATGCCCGGATGACAGCTCGACAGCCCTCCCCCGTCGGTGTTGAGCGGCAGTCGGCCGCCGCGTCGCAGGTGCCCCTCGGCGACGTAGGCGCCCCCCTCCCCCTTCTTGCAGAAGCCGGCGTCCTCGAGCAGCAAGAGCACCGTGATCGTGAAGCTGTCGTAGAACTGGATCGTGTCGACGTCGTCGGGTGTGAGGCCGGCGCGGGCGAAGGCCTCGGGGGCGCACGCGGCGGCCGCCGAGGTCGTGTAGTCCCCCATCTGGGAAATGTTCCAGTGGGTCATGCCACCGGCGGAACCGAGCACGGCGACCGGGGGCTGGCGCAGGTCGCGAGCGCGCTCGGCGGTCGTCAGGAGCACGGCGCCGCCGCCGTCGGAGATCACGCAGCAGTCGAGCTTGTGGAGCGGGTCGGCGATCATCCGCGAGCCGATCACGTCGGCCACGGTGATCGGATCGCGGTAGAGCGCCTGGGGATTGAGTCCCGCGTACTCGCGCACGCCGACGGCGATCTCGGCGAGCTGCTCCGAGGTGGTGCCGTACTCGTGCATGTGCCGGCGTGCCACCAGCGCGTAGCTCCCGACCAGGGAGTTGCCGTAGGGCGCCTCGAACTGCGGCGGCCCCGCGATGCGGCGACCTCTCCCGAAGCCGCCCGTGCCGAGCGACCGCCCCATGCGCGAGAGGTAGTCGGAGCCGTAGGTCACGAGCACCGTGTCGCACAGGCCCTCGCGGATCGCCGCGGCGGCGTGCTGGACGTGGAACTCGAAGGAGGAGCCGCCCACCATGGTTCCGTCGATGTAGCGGTGTCGGATGCCGAGGTACTCGGCCATCGTGACCGGATCGTCGCCGGCGGCCATGCCCCCCGCCGTGCAGTAGCCGTCGATCTCCGACTTCTCGAGGCCCGAGTCGGCCAGGGCGCGTTGCATCGCCTGGGCGTGATGCTGCACCGCGGAGAGCTGGGGCGCCTTCGGATAGTCGGAGAGCCCGATGCCGACGATCACGGGGTCGCGGGGCGCCAAAGGGGGGCTCCTCCTCGGCCGCCGACTCTACCGACGGCGCCCGGTGCGCCGCCAGCGCGACGCCGCAGCGCAGTAGAATGGAGCGGCATCCATCGGAGGAAACGACGTGCACACCGGGCTCACCATCTTCCCCACCGACTACGCGATCCCGCTCCCGGAGCTCGCCCTGGCCGCCGAGGAGCGCGGCTTCGAATCGCTCTGGGTCGCGGAGCACTCCCACATTCCGACCTCGCGCAGATCGCCGTGGCCGGGCGGAGGCGAGCTGCCGAAGATGTACTACGACACGCTGGACCCCTTCGTCGCGCTGGCCGCCGCCGCCGCGGTCACCTCGCGCATCAAGCTCGGCACGGGCATCTGCCTGGTGGTGCAGCGCGATCCGATCCACACCGCCAAGGAGGTGGCGTCGCTCGACCGGATCTCGGGCGGCCGCTTCCTGTTCGGAATCGGGGCCGGCTGGAACGCCGAGGAGATGGCCGACCACGGCACGACCTTCGAGGGGCGCTTCGGCCTCCTGCGCGAACGGGTCGAGGCGATGGTGGCGATCTGGACCGGGAAGGAGATCGAGTACCACGGCAAGTACGTCGACTTCGACCCGATCTACATGTGGCCGAAGCCGGTGCAGAAGCCACACCCTCCGATCCACGTGGGCGGGGCGTTCCCCGGCGGCGCGCGGCGGGCGGTCCGCTACGGGAACGGCTGGCTGCCGATCGGCGGACGCGAAGACGACATCGCGAACCAGCTGCCGGCCTTCCGGGAGATGGCCGGGGAGGCCGGCCGCGATCCGGCGTCGATCGAGGTGTCCGCCTACGGCGTGGCGGCGCAGCAGAAGGTCTGGGAGCGCTACCGCGAGGCGGGGCTCGACCGCACGGTCCTCGGCCTTCCGCCGGCGGACCGCGAGACGGTGCTGCCGATCCTGGACCAGGTCGCGGAGTGGATGGACTAGCGCGTCGCCTGGGCGGCGCGGCGCGAGCGGAGCGCGCCGGCGGTCGCCAGCAGGACCAGCAGCCCGCCGACCGCCAGCGGCGGCAGCGCGGGGACCGAGGCGGGGGCCACTACGCTCCCCGTCGTGCCGGCGAAGTTGGTGGGATCGTTGGTCTGCACGGCCAGGGAGCGGTCGATCGAGTCCGTACCGTTCAAGGGCATGGCGCCCGAGGGAATGGTCACCGCGTCGACCGCACCGTAGACGAGCGCGTCGCCCTGCGGGTCGAAGAACTGGGGCGGGAGGATGAAGTCCGGTGTCGGGGCCCCGGGGAGGTTCGCGAAGGACTGGGTGGCGAGCAGCAGGTGCTGGTACGCCGAGTCGCCGGTGAGGTTGTAGGGGAAGTGGTAGGTGTTCCCGTTCGCGATGCTGCTCACGTCCCAGGTGGTGACGTTGAGCTCCGCGCTGCCGCCGCAGCACTCCTGCATCTCGATGAACTGGATCGAGCCGTTCGCGTTGCTGAAGAACTCCGAGAAGCGCCAGAGATGCGCCTTCGCCAGTGCCGCCGTCGGAAGCAGGGCGCCGAGC
>CAZZFT010000216.1:0-6722 GCA_964653555.1 uncultured Spirochaetales bacterium
CTTCGGCTCGCTGCGCGTCGGCCGACCTGCAGGTCGGCCGCCGAGCATGGAGCGGGAGGTCCTGTTCACCGGGATCGGAGGCCAGGGCGTCCAGCTCGCCGCCTCGGTGCTCGCGCGCGCGGCGATCGCCGAGGGACGCGAGGTGCTGCTGTTCGGGTCCTACGGCGGCACGATGCGCGGCGGACCCACCGACGCGACGCTCGTCGTGGCCGACGCCCCGGTCAGCGCGCCGCCGATCGTGTCGCGGGCCTGGTCGGCGCTGGCGATGCACCCCGCCTACTGGCCGCCGGTGTGTGCGAAGCTGGCGCCGGAGGGAGTGGCCGTACTCAACGCGTCGCTCTTCGAGGCGCCCGTCGCCGCCGAGGGTCGGCGCGCCTTCGCCGTGCCAGCGACCGGGATCGCCGCCGAGCAGGGAAGCCCGCTGTCGGCCGCAATGGTCCTGCTCGGGGCGTTCGTCGGCCTCACGGAGCTGGTCCGCTTCGACTCGCTGGTCGCGGCCCTCCAAGCGTCCCTGCCCGAGCGCCGTCGACAGCACGGCGAGCGCAACGAGCGCGCGCTCCGCGCCGGCTTCGAGGCGGTGCCCCAGGGCGCAGCACAGGCCTGGCCGCGCGAGGCGCGCACCGCGTGAGCGCACTCGTGAGTCGCGGCACGGTGGTGCTCGATGCGGAGCGCTGCAAGGGCTGCGAGCTGTGCATTCCGGCGTGCCCGCCGCGGGTGCTCCGGATGTCGACGACCCGCAACGCGAACGGCTACGCGGTCCCCGAGCTGCTGCCCGGCTGCACCGGCTGTGGAGCCTGTCTGCTGGTGTGCCCGGACTTCTGCTTCGAGATCTACCAGTACGAGACCCCCGTCTCCCACCCGGGGACCCCGTGACGAGGGCGCTGCTCGAGGGATCCGAAGCGATCGCGCGCGCCGCCCTGGCGGCGGGCTGCCGCTTCTTCGCGGGCTATCCGATGACGCCCTTCACCGAGCTGCTCGAGCACTTCGCGGAGCTCCTGCCCGAGCGAGGAGGCGTGTGCATCAACGCCGAGAGCGAGCTCGAGGCGATCGGCATGGCCTGGGGAGCGCTCGCCACCGGCGCCCGCGCCGCCACGGGCTCCACCGGCCAGGGCATCGCGCTGATGCAGGAGTCCCTTTCCGAGATCACGCGCGCGGAGCTGCCGCTGGTGCTCTTCCACATGGCGCGCGGTCAGTACGACTACACCCAGGCGACGCGCGGCGGCGGGCACGGCGACTACCGCCACGTGGTCCTGGCGCCGGTGGATCTGCGCGAGGCCGTCGCGCTCACCCAGCTCGCCTTCCACCTCGCCGACCGCTGGCGCAACCCGGTGCAGCTCTACGGTGATTTCCTGCTGGCGCACACCTTCGAGTCGGTGGCGGTGGAGCCGCTCGAGTTCGGAGCGCTGCCCGAGAAGGACTGGGCAGTCGACGGGTCGTTGGGCGGCAGCGGTCACTCGCGAAACGTGAATCCGATCGGCATGCGCAAGGGCGTGAAGGGGATCGAGCCCGAGGCCTTCTGGAAGCGGCTGGCGGCGAAGCACGAGGCGATCGCCGCCGCCGAGGCGCGCTGGGAGGCTCACCGCTGCGACGACGCGGACCTGGTAGTGGTCGCCTTCGGCTCGCTCGCCCGCTTCGCGCGCCACGCGGTGGAGGCGCTGCGCGTGGGGGGCGCGCGCGTGGGTCTGTTCCGCCCGGTGACGCTGTGGCCCTTTCCCGCACAGGCCCTGGCGCGCGCGGCCACCGGCGCCCGTCGCATCGCGGTGCTCGAGCAGAACGCCGGGCAGATGATCGACGACGTGCGGCTCGCGCTCCTCGGCGCGGTCCCGGTGGAGGCAATCGGCGGCATCTCGAGCGACGAGGCGGGCTTCGGTGTCGGCGACCTGTACGCGCCCGACGAGGTGCGCCGGCGCGTCGAGGGCGCGCTGCCCGCCCCAGGAGGAGCCCGATGAGCGACCGCAGCCCGACCGTCCCGATCGACCGCCCGCCGTCCGAGCCCGCGCGACGCCTCGGGCACTTCAAGCCGCGCCTGCTCCTCGACACCGACCACGACCTGTGCCCCGGCTGTGGCGAGCCGGTGGCGATCCGCCTGCTGCTCGACGTGATCGAGGAGCTGGGCTGTGCCGAGCGTGCGATCGGTGTCGTCGGCATCGGCTGTTACACCGCCTTCACCAGCGCGATGGACGTGGACCTGGTGCAGGCCCTGCACGGGCGCGCGCCGTCGGTGGCGACCGGGGCGAAGCGCATGCGTCCCGACGCGCTGATCTTCACCCTCCAGGGCGACGGCGACATGGTGAACGAGGGCCTACAGGAGGTGGTGCACACGGCGGCGCGCGGCGAAGTGGTGACGTGCGTGCTGCTCAACAACGGCGTGTTCGGCGAGACGGGCGGTCACATGACCGCGACCACCGCGCTCGGGCAGCGCACCAAGAACACGCTGGAGGGTCGCGATGCCGCCTATCACGGCCACCCGATCCGGATCGCCGACCTGCTCGCGCCGCTCGGAGGGTCCGCCTACGTCGCCCGCGGCAGCGTGCACGACGCGACTTCGGTCGTGAAGACCAAGGCGATGCTGCGACGCGCCTTCGAGGCGCAGCTCGAGGGCCGGGGCTTCTCCTTCGTGGAGATCCTCACCATGTGCCCGACCGGTTGGTTCGTGCCCACCGCCGAGGGCCCCGGCTATCTCGACCGCGTGCTGCGTCCGGTACACGCCACCGGAGAGCTCAAGAACGGCGAGCGCTGCGTCACGACGGCCGCGCTGCTCGCGGAGAACGCCGCCGCCCAGGCCGCGGCGCGCCCGCCTCGGGACTGAGCGTGTCCGTCGACGCGTGGGCGTCGCGCCTCAACCCGCTGGTGGCCGCGGTGCTGCGCTCGCCGCTCCACTTCCTGCTCTCCCGTGGGCTCGTGCTGCTGACCGTCACCGGGCGCCACAGCGGCCGGCGCTACGCGATCCCGGTGGGCTACCAGCGCGACGGCGAGGACCTGGTCGTGATGGTCTCCGAAGCGAAGAAGAAGCAGTGGTGGCGCAACTACTACGAGCCCGCGCAGGTGGCGGTGCGGATGCGCGGCGTCGACCGCACCGGGCGCGCCGAGCTGGTGGCGCCGGGCTCCGAGGAGTTCCGCGCGCTCGCCGAGCGGACGCTGCGTCGCGTGCCCTGGATGCGCCGCGTCTTTCGCGTGGATTTCGACCCACGAACGGGCCTGCGCAGCGACCAGCTCGACTTCCTCGGTGAGGAGATCGCGATCGCGCGCATCCGCTTGGAGCCGTGATCCACCGTCGCGGGCAGGGCTCGGCGGCCTCCCTATAGTGAGCCGGCATTCCTGCGCTTTGCCGGAATCGCCTGGTGACGAGGAGGTCGAAGATGCGCCCTGTGCAGACCTTGGCAGCGCTTCGAAGCGGATCGCCGACGGTGGTCGCCTCGATCGCGGCCGCGCTGGTCCTGGTGACGTGCAAGCCGACGCCCACCCAGCAGGCGGAGTCGCAGTAGGCGGAGGCGCCCGACTCGCCCTTCGCCGTCCAGGACGCGCGGTCGGGCGACCGCAGTGCCCTGCCGATGCCGC
Source organism: uncultured Spirochaetales bacterium (assembly GCA_964653555.1). Taxonomy (GTDB): domain Bacteria; phylum Myxococcota_A; class UBA9160; order UBA9160; family SMWR01; genus JAHEJV01. Next base: position 3,559 of record CAZZFT010000216.1, read on the forward strand.
TCTCGAAGTTCGAGGGGAAGATCGCCGAGACCTACGACCAGTCCGAAGCGGCCTGGCAGCATCCCCCGGAGGCGCCCGCGGGCGCGCTGAACGTGCTCGTCATCCTGCTCGACGACGTGGGCTTCGGCCAGCCCTCGACCTTCGGCGGCCTGATCCCCACTCCGAACCTCGACCAGCTCGCCTCCGAGGGTCTGCGCTACAACCGCTTCCACACCACCGCCATCTGCGGGCCTTCGCGCGCCGCGCTCCTGACCGGCCGCAACCACCACGACGCCGGCAGCGGCTTCCTCATGGAGTGGGCCACCGGGTTCCCCAACTACTCCACGATGATCCCGCGCTCCACCGCGACCATCGGCGAGATCCTCAAGGACAACGGCTACACCACCTGGTGGTTCGGCAAGAACCACAACACACCCGACTGGGAGACGACCGTCGCCGGGCCCTTCGACCGTTGGCCCACGGGCATGGGCTTCGACTACTTCTACGGCTTCAACGCCGGCGAGACCCACCAGTACTACCCGGTCCTCTTCGAGAACACGGTGCCAGTCGAGCCCGACCAGACTCCCGAGCAGGGCTACCACTTCATGACCGACATGACCGACCGCGCCATCGCGCGCATGAAGTTCTCCAAGTCGGTCGCCCCCGAGAAGCCCTTCTTCATGTACTTCGCCCCGGGCGCGATGCACGCGCCCCACCACGTCACCGCCGAGTGGCGGGACCGGTTCAAGGGCCAATTCGACATGGGCTGGGACGAGTACCGTGAGAGGGTCTACGAGCGGCAGCTCGAGATGGGGATCCTCCCGCCCGGAACGAAGCTCACGCCGCGGCCCGACTGGGTGCCGGCCTGGGACACCCTCTCCGACGAGCAGAAGAAGCTCTACACCGCGCTCATGGAGAACTTCGCCGGCTACTTCGCGTTCACCGACCACGAGGTCGGCCGCCTGCTCGACGCGGTGAAGGAGCTGCCCGACGCCGACAACACGCTCGTCTTCTACATCGTCGGAGACAACGGGGCCTCCGCCGAGGGCGGTCCCGACGGCACCCTCAACGAGATCAAGGGCCTCAACGGCCTGCAGACCCCGATCGAGGACATCCTGAAGCACATCGACAAGCTCGGAGGCCCCGAGTCCGAGCCCCACTATCCCGTCGGCTGGGCCTGGGCCGGCAACACTCCCTTCCAGTGGGTCAAGCAGGTCGCGTCCCACCTCGGCGGCACCCGCAATCCGATGGTCGTCTGGTGGCCGGCGAAGATCCACCACGACGACAAGCCACGCGACGCCTTCCTGCACCTCGTGGACGTCGTCCCCACCATCCTGGAAGCGGCCCACGTCCCGATGCCGGACACGGTCGACGGAGTCGAGCAGTACCCGCTCGCCGGAGAGTCCTTCCTCGCGAGCTTCAGCGACCCGACCTTCGCGGGCCGCTCCGAGCAGTACTTCGAGATCTTCAGCAACCGCTCGATCTACGAGGACGGCTGGAAGGCCAACGCCCAGCACACCCTGCCTTGGCGCCAGGACCTCGCCCCCGGCGACTGGGACAAGGACCGGTGGGAGCTCTATCACCTCGATGAGGACTTCTCCGAGGCGAACGATCTGGCGGCCGAGATGCCGGACAAGCTCGCCGAGATGAAGCGCCAGTTCGACGCGGCGGCCGAGAAGTATCACGTCTACCCGCTGGATGACCGCGGCGCGGCGCGGCTCGCGCTTCCGAAGCCGCCGGTGCCCGGTGCCGACGACAGCTCGAGCACCTATACCTACCATGCGGGGGCGACCCGTATTGCCGAGCCCGCCGCACCGCCGATGAAGAACCGCTCCTGGACCCTCACCGCGAGGGTGAATACTGAAGGCGAGCAGACGGACGGCGTCATCATGGCCTTCGGCGGCGTCGCTGCGGGCATGACGCTCTACCTCGACAAGGGCGTGCCGGTCTTCGACTACAACTACTTCGAAGATCACACCCTCGTGAAAGGGAAGGAGCCTCTTCCCGCCGGCGAGTCCACCGTCGAGCTAATGCGGGAGGTGGCGTCGGCAAGGGTGCCGACCTGCGGCTCAAGATCAACGGGGCCACGGTTGCCGAGGGCCGGATGGACGCCACCGTCGGCGGACGCTTCGGGATCGACACGTTCGGTGTCGGCGAAGACACGGGCCAGCCCGTCGTCTTCGACTACGCCCCACCGTTCCCGTTCACCGGGGAGATCGAAGAGGTCGTGGTCGAGGTCCGGTGACGAGCCCGGATTCCCCGTAGCGTTTCGCTAGGGAAGCCGGAACGTTCCGGCCGTCCCAGGCACCGCTCTCCGCTGCGTCGTCTCCGCTCTTCGGGACGGTGCTCGCGTTGCCGTCGCGCAGCGCCGCGTAGGCGGGCGACCGGATCTCCACCCCGGCCTCGGCGACGGCGCCCTGCGACCGAGCAGCAGCGCGCCGTCCTCCCGCGCCGGATCGTGGCCCGGGAAGGCGGCCGTTTTCGAGACCGGCGCCAGCCGGGACGGATCAGCCTCTCAGGTGCGCCTTCGCCAGCGCCTCCACCGTGCGGTGGAACTCGCGCACCGTCGACTCGATCACCTGGGCCACCGGGACGATCGCCTCGATCCGCCCCGCCACCTGGCCCGAGAGCGCGACCCCGGCCTCGAGATTCCCGCCGAAGTACACCTCGCGCACGCCGGCGCCGAGCTCGGCCATTGCGTTCGCCGGGTCGCGCTCGAGGCGCGACGTGCGCTCGGTGCGCAGCGCGCGCAGCGCCGGCCCCTTCTCGGGCTTGAGCATCACGGTGTCGGTCTCGGCCGCGGCCACGATCGCGTTCTTCCAGTTGACGTGGATCGGCGACTCGAGGGCCGACACCATCCGCGTGCCCATCTGCACGCCCTCGGCGCCGAGGGCGAAGGCCGCCGCCATCGAGACTCCGTCACAGATGCCGCCGGCGGCGATGATCGGCACGTCCACCTTCTCGCGCACGCGCGGCAGCAGCACCATCGTCGAGACGTCGCGGTGGTTCTTGAAGCCGCCACCCTCCCCGCCCTCGACCACCAGGCCGTCCACGCCCGCGTCCACGGCCTTGCGGGCCGCGTGCAGCGTGGGCACGACGTGGAAGACGGTGAGACCGGCGTCCTTGAGCGCGCGCGTGTACACCGTCGGGCTGCCGGCCGAGGTGGTCACGAAGCGCACTCCCTG
>CAZZFT010000217.1:0-6712 GCA_964653555.1 uncultured Spirochaetales bacterium
CTCGACCCAGTCGAGGTCGGGGTTCTTGCGCTTCCACTGCGCCATCAGCTCGTCCGCGATCACCAGGCCCTCCTCGTGGCTGTAGGAGGCACGGGAGGGCACCGTGGTCGTGGTCTCGCCGTCGCACAGCTCCACCTCGACCTGATCGGAGGCCGCCGACTCGTCGGCGGGCGGCGTCGGCGACTCCTCGCGACCGCAGGCGAGCGCGAGGGCGAGGCCTCCGACCGCGGTCCAGATCGTGGCTGCTCGGCGCACGGGCACCTCCATCAGTAGCTGGCCAGGCCGGGCTTCGGCGGGGCGTCCTTCTTGCCGCCGGAGGCGAGGTAGCTCGCCGGAACCTCGATCGGATTGCGGTTCCAGAGGTCGTAGATCTTGTCCACCTGACCGTCCGGGTGCACCCGCGCCGAGCCGGTCCCCAGCCCGTCGTTGGGATCGAAGGGGTTGGGACGATTCATCTGCACCGTGAGCTCGGGAAGGCCTTCGGGCGCGTAGGGCCAGGGCCAGGCCGTCGAGAGCATGCCGTGGAAGCGGATGTTGCCGATCCGGTTCGTGAGCAGCTGGTGGGTGTGCCCGTGGATCACCGCGACGTTCTGGAAGGGACGCAGCAGGGCCTGGATCTCGGGGGCGTCCTCGGTCCAGAAGTTCCACGGCTTGTAGTAGTGGTAGAGCGGCGAGTGGGAGAAGACGATCACGGGCGTCGTCTTGGGCACGGCCTCCAGGTCCTTGCGCAGCCACTCGCGCTGCTCGGCGCCGACCTGGAAGCGGCTCTGGATCCCGTTGTCGAGCCCGGCCACCGTGTGCATCCGCTCGATCGGCGTCATGCCGCGCTCGGTCCAGAAGTCCTCCTCGTTCACGCTCAAGAGCGTCACGAAGTGGACGCCCTTGTGGTCGAAGGAGTAGGTCGGCTCGCCGAAGAGATCGCGCCACTTCTCGCCCATGTCGAAGAACCAGTCGTGCTCGCCCACCATCATCCGGACCGGCGCCTTCACCTCCTTCAGGATCTCGGCGCCCAGCTCGAGCTCCTTGGCCTGACCGAGCTGGGCGAGGTCGCCCCCGTAGAGGACGAAGTCGGGCTGGGGATCCAGGCGGTTCACGTCGTCCACGGCGCGCAGCAGCTGGCGCACGAAGCGGTCGTTGACCTCCTGCTCGTAGAGGTGCGAGTCGGAGATGTAGGCGATCCGGAACCCGGGCTCGGTGGTGGCGGCGTGGGCGACCCGGATCGGCTGGAAGGAGTGCGGGAAGCGCAGGGCTCCGGCGCCCGCCGCGGCGCCAAAGGCGGCCGCCGACAGGCGGAGGAAGCTGCGGCGATCGAGGTTGTGGAGGCCGCGCAGGACGGACTCGCGCTCCTCGTAGTACCGGGTCTCCACGCTCTTCACACCGGGACGCTTCGTGCGCTTGCTCGCCATGGCTACTCCGATCCCTCTTCCGCCGATGCGCCCGCGGAGCCGCCCCCCATCACGCGCTGCTCGAAGGGGAGGGTGCGCCGCATCGCCAGGGCCTCGTCGCGGAACGGCCGGCGCTCGGCGGCGATCGTGCGCTGCTGCTCGAGCTCGGCCTGGTTCTGCTCGGCGAAGCGCCGGTCGGTCATGCTGAACAGCAGCGCGACGACGTCGTCGATCTCCTGCTCGCTGAGCGCCAGCGGCTCGATCCCTCCGTCGAGGAACGGGTTGGCCTCGCCGCCCTTGTTGTAGTGGTCCATCACGTCCCAGAGCGTGCGCATCGATCCGTCGTGCATGTAAGGCGCCGTGACGCCGACGTTGCGGATTCCCTGGGTCTTGAAGGCGCCGATGTCGGCGCGGTCCTTGGTGACCAGGAAGCGGCCCAGCTCGGAGAGGTTGGTCTTGAGCGCCAGCTCGTCGACGGCCTCGGCGCCGCCTCCTTCGCGTAGGGCTTCGAGGGCCTGGTCGGCGAGCTGCTCGAAGTTCTGCGTCCGCGCCGCGACACCGATGTTGTGGAAGAGGTTGTCGGTGCCGATCGAGTTCGAGGTGAAGATCTGGTGGCAGCCGACGCAACGCGCCTTGCCGTTGTAGAGCGCCCAGCCGCGCTTGGCGCTGTCGGAGATGGCGTCGCTCTGCCCGGCGAGGAAAGCGTCCAGGGGCGAGTCCATGAACACCAGCGTGCGCTCGTAGGCGGCGATGGCGCGCTCCATGTCCTCGTAGTTGGGCTCGGAGCCGTAGGCGGCGCGGAACATCTGCTGGAGCTTCGGGTCGTCGGCGATCGCCGCGATCACGGAGGCGCGGTCGGGGTGTCCGCCCTCGACGGAGTTGATCGGCGGGAACCCCGCCTGGCTCTCGAGGCTCGGCACCCGGCCGTCGAGGAAGAGCGACTGGTAGAAGAAGGCGTTCATCGTGGTGGGTGCGTTGCGCCGGCCGAGCGCGCCGCCGGCCCCCTCCGACACCGGTCGCTGATCGGTGAAGCCGCGACTGACGTCGTGACACGTGGCGCACGCGACGGTGCCGTCCCGGGACAGCCGCACGTCGAAGTAGAGCGCCTCGCCGAGCGCGACGCGCTCGGCGTTCATCGCGTTGTCACCGGGGACCAGGAACTCCCACAGCTCCGCGTCGACCTCGGGCGGCGGAAGCGTGACGTCGCGCTGGGGCAGCAGCTCCCGGACGCGGTCGCGCTGAGCGTCCATGGCCATCGCGCCGTGGTCGCCGAGCTCTTCGGAGGGCAGGCTGCCTTCCGGGTGCGGACCGAAGGCGACGACGACGGCTCCGACCGCCAGCAGGAGGACGACCCGGGGAGCGCGGGATCGACCCGCGCGGCGGCTGCCCTTCCCGGTGCTGGTGCCGGTCCCGGTGCTCCTCGTCCCGGTGCCCGTCGTCATCGCGCCGCCCTCCCGCGCCTCTCCCACGGATCAACAATCAGTGTCAGATGAGGGAGCGGCCAGCGTCAACGGGAATCGATTTGCTGCGGGCGATGAGAACGACAACGCGGGCAAAGCCCTACGATCGTCACCGCGATGCGCTCGACTTCGAAGCCGGCGGGGATCGGCGTCCGCGACCGGATGTGGGCGTCCGAGTGCGCGGCCACGTCGATCAGACGACCGCAGCCGCGGCAGCGCGCGTGGTAGTGGGGCTCCTTCTGCGCTTCGTAGCGATAGGGCTCGCCGCCGTCGGTGACGCAGCCGGCGAGGCCGCAGACGATCAGGGAATCGAGCGCCTCGTAGACCGTCTTCAGGCTGACGCTCGGCTGGTCTCGCAGGAGCGTGCGGTGCACCTCGGCGGCGGTGGGATGCGCGCGCGCGCGACGCAGGATGCGCAGGATTCCCACGCGCTGGCGCGTCGCGCGCAGACCACGGGCCGCGAGCTCGTCCGCCACCTGCCTCTCCGCCCTCGACCGCTGGACGCCCGTCACGGCGACTCGAGCGCCTCGATCCGGCCGCGCCGCCACGCGTCGAGCCAGAAGTGGAACCGGCCCGCATGGTGCTCCCGGATCGCGCGGACGCTCCGCGACACCTTGCCATAGCCCTCGCCGACCTCCAGCTCGGGAGGCAGGGTGACCTCGCGCATCGAGGTGTGGACATCGGCCCCAGCGTTCATGCCCCGGACGGTAGCGTCGTGGACGTGGCGGATCGCCCCGAGCAGCCGCTCCGGCTCGAGCTCCGACACCCGCTCGACGGCCGCGGCCACGGTGCGTGCGTCGCGGTAGCGGGGCTCGGACATCGTCAGTTCTCACCCAGTACGGTCTTCAAATCGTTCACCAGCAGCCGCCGGTCGAGGAGACCGGTGCTGTAGATGTTGCGAACGGCGCCGGTGTCGTCCACCAGGAACACCTTCAGCACGTGACGCAGGCGGTCCGGCGCCGCCGCGTCGCCCTCGCTCGGAAGCCATACCGCGTCCTGACCGAAGTCGGCGAGGACGGGGGCGATCTGCTGCGCGTCGCGCGCCGTGAGGAAGCGCCAGCGCCCCTTCGGATGCAGGCCGCGCTCCAGCCGCGCCATCGCCTCGGGCGTGTCGCGCACCGGATCGAAGCTGATCGTCACCAGCTGCACGCGCCGCGCCAGGTCGGGATCGGCGGCGAGGTCCGCGTCGAGCGAGTGGAGCGTCGCCGTCGCCAGCGGACACGCCTCGCCGCACGAGAGGTAGACGAAGGAGATCACCGCCACCTCCCCGGAGCCGAGCCCGAGCAGCGGCGCCGGCTCGCCGTCGGAGCCGAGCAGCCGCGCCTCGCTCACCCGCTGGATCGGGGGCAGGGCGTAGCTGCCAGGAGGCGGCGGCTCGAAGCGCGGCGACCCCGGCGGCTGCGCGGGCGGGTGCTCGTCGCCGTGGCCGGACGCCGATCCGCCGGCGAACGCGGCCGCGGCCGCGAGGGCTGCGATCGCAGCGCGGCGAGCGGCCGCTCGCGGGGTCACGGTCGGACGGCGACTCGGCTGCCGGGCGCGCCGTCGCCGCCGGCCCAGAAGCCCTCCTGACCGAAGCGCATCAGGTGCGGACGCCCGAGCTCTTCGGCCCGGAAGTCGATATCGAAGCTCGGATGCAGCGACTTGCCGTCCCAGGTGAAGGCGCGCAGGAACTGCTCGTCCTCGTGTCCGGTCCCGTCCCAGTTCGCAAGCAGCGACGACGTGAAGTACAGGCGCTTTCCGTCCCAGGACTGGGAGACCATGTTCACCTGGGATCCGATCACGCGCTCGTACACGAGCTTCGCGCTGCGCGGCTCCGACACGTCGAACACGCGCACCTTCCCGTCCATGAAGGTGTCGACGAACAGGAAGCGGTCGTCGGAGGAGAGGCTGATGTCCACCGCCAGCAGGGGCTGCTCCTCGCGGCCTCCGATGTCGGCGATCTTCGCCGCCTCGAAGCTCCCGTCTTCCTTGCGGAAGACGCCCCAGAGCTCTCCGGTCAGCGCGGCCTCGATGAACGCGTACTCGTGTCGCGGATCGATCGCCCAGCGGATCTCGAGCGGCGCCGTGGGAACGCGCAGGGTCTGGAGCGGCTTGCGCGCGTGGAAGTCCCACACCACCACGGTGTCGCCGAACGCCTTCATCGCCTCGGCGTCGGACATCAGGTCCGGAAGGGGCCGCATGTAGTTGCGGTGGCCCGTGAAGCTCGAGGTGAGCATGCGATTGAGAGTGGCGTTCACCCGTGCGTCGTAGCCGTAGGGCGCCGCGTCGGGCATCCAGACGGTGCGGACGAAGTTGCCCTCGTTGGAGTACTCCACGAGGGCGGTGCGCCCCCCGCCGTCGCGCGCGTTCGAGAGCCCCGGGATCAGCACGCGTCCGGGCAGGGCGTAGAAGCCGTGCGGTCCGACCACGCCGCCGCTCTTCTCGGTGAAGTCGTCGATCGTCTTCACCAGCGCCGGGTGCGCGGGATCGCTCGCCACGTCGAACACGTAGATCATGCTGTCGTCGAGGCCGCCCACCCAGAAATGGCGGCGATCGTCGGTGAAGCCGCCGTGGTGGGCCTCGTGACGGCCGCCGACGGACACGGAGCCCACCACCTTCCCGTAGTCGTCGCGAGCCGGATTCGCTCCCACCGTCACGAGCTTGTCGGATCCGTCGCCGAGACCCTCGACGCCGAGGGTCCAGACGTAGACGTAGTCCTCCTGCCCGACGATCTTGGGCAGATAGGGGGATTGGCAGGTCTCGTCGGCGGCGGCCGGCGCCACGGCGGCGAGCAGGAACGCCAGCACGAAGGAAGACGCGGTGCGTCGCATCGGGGGGCCTCTCGGCGCGGAATGCGCGGAGCCCATCCTATCACCAGCGCCGCCGCGGGGATACGCTCGCGAGGGGCAGGCGCTGCGGCTCGGCTCAGCCCTCTTCGGAGAGGCGCTCCGGGAGCAGCATCTCGTAGCGCACGTGGTCGGCGTCGACGCGCCCGGCCCGCCAGCGCCGCTTCGACCCCTGCCGGGCGTTGATGTGGTTCATGAAGCCGACCGTCGTGTGCATCAGGGCATCGCCGAAGGAACGCGCGTTGGAGTAGATGATGTCCAGGCTGCGGGGCGAGAGCTTCACCTCGTACTCCAGGAAGTTGTAGAGCGAGGCGGTGATCGAGGTGATCAGCCGGGACTGCCGGCGCAGGCTGTCGCGCGACTCCACCTTCCGCGAGCGATCGGCGAAATCGAGCTGCTGGTAGCGGCCCGTCGCGAACATCTTCTCGGCGGAGCGGGCCCCCTGGTTCTCCATGTAGCCCGGCTCGCGGTGCCCGCAGTGCTCCCAGTCGAAGTCCAGCAGCTCGCAGAAGGCGCCGATCGGGTACCAGCGCGCACTCTCGATCTTCTCGTCGAGCAGCTCGAGCGCCCGCTTCGAGAGGCGCGCCTCGAGAACACCCGGCCCGACATCCCCGCCGTCCCGCAGGCGGCGCACCTTCACCGCGGCGCCCAGGACCAGCGTTCCCTTGACCGATTCTTCACCGGGCATCGTCAGCCCCCTGCGAGTGATTCGCTGTACCTGGAGATCGGAAGATCGTCGGCCCCACTTGACCGTATAGTCACGTTCTGCAGGCCGGCGCGACGGCCCCGAAAGAGCTGAACGGACGGGGCCTTGGGGCAGTCTGGAACCGCTCGATTGCGGATCGGTGCCCGGCCTGCCCGGCGTCAGCGCCCCGTCGCGATCGGCACGTTCACGTAGCCCTTCACGTGCGCCTGGTAGGTGCGGGTGAGGCCCGACTCGTCCACCTCGTAGCGCGGGAAGCGGGCGGAGATCTCCTCGAGGGCCACCCGCGTCTCGAGGCGGGCAAGGCTCTTCCCGATGCACACGTGGTGGCCGTGCCCG
>CAZZFT010000218.1:0-6678 GCA_964653555.1 uncultured Spirochaetales bacterium
CGGCTCGAAGGCGGCCAGTGGGTGATCGACGGCCAGAAGGTCTGGACCTCCTGGTCCGAGTGGTCGCACTGGTGCTTCGCGCTGTGCCGCACGGACCCCGAGGCCCCGAAGCACCGCGGCCTGTCCTACCTGCTCGTGCCGATGAAGCAGAAGGGCGTGGAGGTCCGCCCGATCCCGCAGATCACCGGCACCGCGGAGTTCAGCGAGACCTTCTTCGACGGCGCACGCACCGACGCGGCGAACATCGTGGGCGCGCCCGGCGACGGCTGGAAGGTCGCGAACGGAACACTCGCCTTCGAGCGCGGCGCCTCGACGCTCGGGCAGAACATCCTGTTCCAGAACGAGCTGGCCGAGATCCTCGCCCTGGCGAAGCGCAACGGCGCCGCCGACGATCCGCTGATCCGCCAGCGCCTCGCCGACGCGTGGATCGGCCTCGAGATCATGCGCTACAACGCGCTGCGCATCCTCTCGGATACGGGCCACGGCGGCGAGCTGCCGCCCGCCGCCTTCGTCACCAAGATCTACTGGGCCACCTGGCACCGGAACCTGGGCAAGCTCGCGATGGACGTGCTCGGGCCCGAGGCGGAGATCGGCGAGGACTTCCCCTACCGGCTCGGATCGCTCCAGCGCCTGTTCCTGTTCACGCGCGCGGAGACGATCTACGCCGGCTCGAATCAGATCCAGCGCAACCTGATCGCCGAGCGCGCCCTGGGGCTGCCGCGCGAGCCCCGGGCCTAGGGCGGGAGAGCGCGCGATGTCCCCCTCCGCGCCGACACCGCCCTCGGGCCACGGCTTGCTCGCGGGCAAGACCGTGGTCGTCACCGCTGCCGCGGGCACCGGGATCGGCTTCGCCGTCGCCAGGCGCTGCATGGAGGAAGGCGCGCGCGTGATGATCAGCGACTTGCACGAGCGGCGCCTCGGCGAGGCCGCCGCGAAGCTCGCCGACGCCGGCGGGCGCCCCGCCCCCTCGCGCGTGTGCGACGTGTCGCGCCAGGACCAGGTGGACGCCCTCGTGGCCGCGGCGATCGAGGAGCTGGGCCACATCGACGTGCTGATCAACAACGCCGGTCTCGGCGGGTTCGCGCCGGTGGTGGAGATGACCGACGCGCAGTGGCACTCCGTGCTCGACGTGACCCTGACCTCGGTGTTCCGCATGACCCGGGCGGTGCTGCCGCACATGACGGCGCGCGGCCGGGGCGCGATCGTGAACAACGCCTCGGTGCTCGCCTGGCGCGCCCAGAAGGGCCAGTCCCACTACGCCGCCGCGAAGGCGGGCGTGATGGCCTTCACCCGCTGCGCCGCCATGGAGGCGGCCGAGGCCGGCGTGCGCATCAACGCGGTGTCTCCCAGCCTGGCGATGCACGAGTTCCTTTCCAAGGTGACGCCCGACGGCCTGCTCGAGGAGCTGGTGGGCCGCGAGGCCTTCGGCCGCGCCGCCGAGCCGTGGGAGGTGGCGAACGTGATGGTGTTCCTCGCCAGCGACTACGCCTCGTATATGACGGGCGAGGTGGTCGCGGTGAGCAGCCAGCACGCCTGATCGATCGGAGGCGGCGCCGTGCAAGCGATCGAGTGGCAGGGGGCGAGCAAGCGCTACGGCGAACGGGTCGCCCTGGAGCCGCTCGCGCTGGCGATTCCGACCGGGACCTGCTGGGGACTGCTCGGACCCAACGGCGCGGGCAAGACCACGGCGCTGCGACTCGCCCTCGGCTTTGCGCGACCCACCTCGGGTCGCGTCGCCCTGCAGGGCCTGCCGCCCTCCGACGCGCGCTCGCGGGTCGGGCTCGGATTCCTCCCCGAGCGCCTGGCCCTGCCCGCGCACGCGGCGGTCGAAGACTGGCTCGGGCTGCACGCGCGGCTGATCGGCCTCGAACGCGCCGAGGCCGCGGGCGCGATCCGAGCCGCGCTCGAGCGCACCGGGGTCGCCGACCGCGCCCACGAGCCGATCGGGGGGCTCTCCAAGGGGCTGCGACAGCGCGTGGGTTTCGCCATCGCGCTGCTGGGCGCGCCCAGCCTGCTCGTGCTCGACGAGCCCACCAGCGGGCTCGACCCGCTCGGCGTCCGCGATGCGCGCGGCTGGATCGAGGCGGAGCGCGCGCGCGGAGCCACGATCATCCTGTGCTCGCACCAGCTCTCGGAGGTGGAGCGCAGCTGCGACCACGCGGCGATCCTCGACCGCGGTCGGATCGCCGCCGAGGGACCGCTCTCCACGCTGATCGGCCCCGGGGAGTCGCTCGAGGACGTCTTCGTGCGTCGGGTGGCGCGATGAGCGTCTTCACCGCGCTGACGCTCGAGACGCTGCGCGACGGCCTGCGCCGCCGCGGGCTGATCGCGGCGCTGGTCGCGAGCGCACTCGCGGCGTTCGCGGTGCAGCGCTGCGGGAGCTGCGACGCGGCGGTCACGCTCCAGGGCCGGTCGGTGACGCTCCAGGGAGGCGAGCTGGGCGCGCTCGTCGCGGTCACCGGCCTCGCGTGGATCGCGGCGTGGACCTACGCCGTGTCCACCCTGCTCGCCTCCGACGGCCTGGCGACCGCGCTCGAGGACGGCTCCGCCGCCTCGGTCCTCGCGCGGCCCGTGGCGCGCGACACCTTCGTGCTGACCCGGCTCGCCGGGATCTGGCTCGGCTCGTTCGCTCTCGGCGCGGCGCTCGCGGCGCTGGCCGTCGGGCTGGCGGTGGCTCGCCAGCACGTTCCGCTCGCTCCGGGGCTCGGCGCGCTGGTCGCCCTGGGCCTGGGAACCTGGAGCGTCGTGGCCGCCGCGATGCTGGCGTCGCTGTCGCTCCCGCGCCCGGCCACGCTGCTGCTGGTGATCGTCGCCGGCGCGGCGGTGTCGGGGATCGAGGTCGCGGCGCTGCTCGGCGCCCGGACGGACGGCTTCGCCGGCCTGGTCGCGCAGTGGGGACCCGCCTGGATCGCCGCGCCCGTCGACGCCCTCGCGCCCTGGCTCGCGTCTCCACTGCCGGGGCCGCCGCCCTGGCCGCTGGTGCGGGCGCTGGCCTGGGCCGCGCTCGTCACCGCCGCGCTGGTGGCGCGCTTCCGGCGCCTGGAGATCCCCCTGTGAAGCGCGCGTCGGACGCAGGAGGTCCGCGATGGTGAAGCTGGTGTTCTGCTGCCGCCGCAAGGCGGGCCTGACGCTCGAGCAGTTCCAGACCCGCTGGCTCGACGTCCACGGACCGCTGGTGCGGAAGCTGCGCGAGCAGCTGCCGCAGATGAGGCGCTACGTGCAGAGCCACACGATCCCGGGCGCGCCCTCGGAGATGCTGCGCGCCTCGCGCGGCGCCGCGGAGGCCTACGACGGCATCACCGAGGTGTGGTTCGACTCGATCGAGGCGCTGGGGGCGTCCGGGGAGGAGGGCCTCGCCGCCGCGCGCCGCCTCTACGAAGACGAGGCCGAGTTCATCGACTTCGCGCGCTCCGCGGTCTTCCTCACCGAGGAGCACGAGATCTTCTAGTCCGGCGACCGGCTCTCGCTCCGCGCGCCTCCCAGGACGAGCGCGAGACCGGCCGTTGCGACGAAGCACGCGCCGACGATCCCGATCACGACCGCGCCCGACAGCGGTCCGACGTGGGCCCGCGGCACCACCTCGCCGAGCGAGGCGGCCGGCGCCGGGTGGTTCGCCAGCTTGAGCCCCCAGATCCCGATCTGGACCGCGAACAGGTACAGGTAGATCCGGCGCAGGCGGCGCGCGATCGCCCGAGCGATCGGCATCGTCGGAACCGTGCGCCCCAGCTCGGGCGCCAGCTCCCGGGCGAGCCGCTCCGCGCCCGGCCCCTCCGCAGCGCCGGCGATCGCCGGGCGGACCAGCGCCTCCTCGAGCAGCAGCACCCGGCGCTGCCACAGGTCGTAGAAGGTGAGGCGCCGCGCCTCCAGCACCAGGAAGCAGAGCGTGAGGAGCGAGGCGATGAACACCGCGTAGGGCGGGACCGCGGCGTCGCCCACGGCGAAGGTGACGATGCCGGCGGTGGCGCCGATCGCCCAGTTCGTGGCGGTGTCCATCCGCGTCCGCCATACGTCGGCGCGGCCGACCGTCGCGCGGTAGTAGTGCACGAGGATCGTCGTCCGGTCGCGGTCCGTCGCCTGGTCCACTACGCCGCTCCGGCGCGCTCCTCCACCACCTTGCGCGCCCAGGGGTAGTCGGCCTTTCCGTTGGGCGCGCGCTGCACGCGGTCCACCACGAACAGCTGCTTCGGCACCTTGTAGGCGGCGAGCTTCGTGCGCGCGAAGGAGCGCAGCGCCTCGGGATCGAGGCTGCGCCCCGGACGCGGCGAGGCCACCGCGGTGACGCGCTGCCCGAACTTCTCGTCGGCCACCCCGACCACCAGACAGTCGAGGACGTCGGGGTGCTGCTTCACCGCCTCCTCGACCTCCTCGGGGTACACCTTCTCGCCGGCGGTGTTGATGCAGTTCGAGCCGCGGCCGAGCAGGGTCAGGCTGCCGTCGGCCTCGACGCGGGCCCAGTCGCCCGGGAAGGAGTAGCGGACTCCCTCGATCGTCCGGAACGTCGCCCGCGACTTCTTCTCGTCCTTGAAGTAGCCGATCGGGACCAGGCCGCCCGCCGCGACCATGCCCGCCTCGCCCGATCCGGGCTGCACCGGGCAGCCGTCCTCGGTGAACACGCGGGTGGTGGGGTTCATCGCGAAGCGCGCGGTCTGCCCGACGTTCCCGCGCGTGGTCACCTGGGTGCCCATGCTCCCCTCGGTGCTTCCCATCGCGTCGATCAGCACCCAGTCGTTCCAGTCGAGGAGCTGTTGCTTGACCTCGGTGGTCCACATCACGCCCGAGGACACGAGGAAGCGCACACTGCTCGGGTCGTAGGGGCGTCCTTCGGCTCGCGCCTCGTCGAGAGCGCGCAGCATCGGCTTCGCGAAGGCGTCGCCCACGATCACGATCTGGGTCGCCCCTTCCCTCTGGCTGACCGACCACAGCTCGTGGGCGTCGAAGGAGCGGGCGGTCAGCAGCGCGATCCGCGCGCCGGCCATCTGCGGCATCATGGCGCCGAGCCAGACGCCCGTGCCGTGCATCAGCGGGCAGGCCGGGATCGACGTCAGGCCGCCCCGTTCCTTCCACAGCGTCGCCGTGAGCGCCGGGATCTCGTCGGTGTCCGGGACCCCGAGCCCGAAGACCGGGAAGCCCATCGCCACGAAGCCGCGCACCATGCTGCCCATGTCGTACATCACGCCCTTGGGCATGCCGGTGGTGCCCCCGGTGTAGAGCATGTAGACGTCGTCCTCGGAGCGCGTGATGCGCGGCGCCGGGTCGTGGGCGTCGATCAGCGACTCGTAGCCGACGGCGCCGGGCACCGGCTCCCCGTCGTCGTCCACCTCGACCCACAGCTTCACGTTGCGGGCGCGCTCCATCACGCGCGCGACGCGGTCGCCCAGGCTCCGGTGGAAGAACAGCGCCTGGGCGTCGGAGTTCTCGAGCAGGTAGAGCAGTTCGTCGTCGAGGTAGCGGTAGTTGACGTTCACCGGGACGTGGCGCCCCTTGAACGCCGCGAACTGGGCCTCCAGGTACTCGGGCGAGTTGTACAGGTAGAGCCCGATCTTCGCCTCGGGGCCGAGACCCGCCGCCGCGAAGGCGGCCGCCAGGCGTGCCGCGCGGTCCTCGTAGTCGCTCCAGGTGCGGCGAACGTCCCCGAAGACGATCGCCTCCCGATCGCCGATCGCATCGGCGACGGCCTCCCACAGCGTGGCGTAGTGGCTCTCCATCGCGGCCTTCAGTCCTCCGTCCAGCCCTCCAGGCGCTCCATCGTGTCGGCGTATTCTTGCACGAACGACTCCACGACGTGGCGGACGGAATCGATCTGGTCGAGGCTGCCTACCACCTGGCCGACGAAGTAGTTGATCAGCTGCTGGGCGCCCGGCGACTTGTGGGCGGTCCGGGCGATCCGCGCCTCGGCCTCGCGCACCAGCCGCGGCTGGAGCGGCATCGGGAGCGGGTCCGGGTTGGCCGGGTCCTCCCAGGCCTCGGTCCAGGCGCTGCGCAGCTGACGGGCGGGCTTGCCCGTCTTCGAGCGGCTGCGCACCGTGTCCCGCGAGCTGGCGCGCAGGAACTTCTCCTTCACCACCGGGTGGGTCTCGGCCTCCTCGGTGGTGAGCCAGACCGAGCCGGTCCACACCCCCTGAGCGCCGAGCGCCAGCGCGGCGGTGAGCTGGCGTCCGTTGGCGATGCCGCCCGCCGCGAGCACGGGCACCGGCGACACCGCGTCCACCACCTCGGGCACCAGCACCATCGTGGCGATCTCTCCCGTGTGACCGCCCGCCTCGTAGCCCTGGGCCACCACGATGTCCGCCCCCGCCTCCACGTGACGCCGAGCGTGGTCGACGGTGCCGGCGAGCGCCGCCACCTTCACGCCGCGCGCCCTTCCCTCCTCGATCATCCACGAGGGCGGCGGGCCGAGGGCGCTCGCGATCAGCGCGATCCGGTGCTGGAACAGGAACTCGATCAGCTCGCGCTGCTGCTCGTAGCCGACGCTGAACTCCCGCGGCACCGGCGCGTCGGCCGGCAGCGGCGGCACGTCGTACTTCGCCAGCAGCTCGTCGACGAAGCGGCGGTGGCCCTCGGGAATGCGCGCGTCGAGATCGGCGTCGGAGAGCGCGCCATCGCTGCCGACGAAGCGCGTGGGCAGCAGCAGGTCGACGCCGTAGGGCTTGTCGCCGACCTCCTTCTCGATCCAGGCCA
>CAZZFT010000219.1:0-6542 GCA_964653555.1 uncultured Spirochaetales bacterium
ATCACCATCACCGCGATGAAGGTGCGGGCGGTGGCGACGGGGATGCCCAGGCTCGCCACGAAGGCGGCGCCGCCCGAGACGAAGGCGTCGAGCTTCGCCGCCAGGCTGTCGGCGGCGCCCCAGCTCGCGTAGTGCTGGTGCCACTCGGCGGGGCTCGCGAAGCCGGCCGTGGCGGCGAGCACGGCGAGCATGCCGAGTGCGCCCTCGCCGAGCATGCCGCCGTAGCCGATCGGGCGGGCGTCGGTCATGCAGCCGACCTGCTTCGAGGTGGTGCCTGAGGAGACCAGGCCATGGAAGCCGGAGATCGCGCCGCAGGCGATCGTGATGAAGAGGAAGGGGATCATCGGCGGCGCGCCGGCGGGCGCCGCGTTCACCATCGGCGCCTGGATCGCCGGGTGCAGCACGAGCAGGCCGAGGAAGAGCAGGGCGAGGCCGGTGATCAGCTGGTGCGCGTTGAGGTAGTCGCGGGGCTGGAGCAGGAGCCAGACCGGCAACACCGAGGCCACGAAGGAGTAGATCAGCAGGATCCACACCCAGGCCTCGACCGAGATCGCGCCCAGAGCCGGGAAGGTCTCCGCGACCGCGTCGCCGTAGAAGATCGCGACGAGCAGGAACACGTAGGCGACCAGGGACGGTGCGAACAGGCCGACGCCGCGCCGGTACACCAGCCAGCCCAGGCCCACCGCCGCGATGATCTGGATCCAGATCGGGAAGATCGAGCCCGGATTCGAGACGAAGAGGGTGGCGATGATGTAGGCGAAGACCGCCAGCACGATCCAGATCAGCACCGAGATGATCACCAGGAAGAGCGTGCGGGTGCGCGGACCGATCACGCCGCCGGCGATCTCGCCGATCGAGGAGCCGCGCTTGCGCAGGCTGATCACGAGCGACGCAAAGTCGTGCACCGCCCCCATGAACACGGTGCCCACCGCCACCCAGATCAGCGCGGGCAGCCATCCCCAGATCACCGCGATCGCGGGACCGACGATCGGCGCCGCCCCGGCGATCGAGGTGAAGTGGTGGCCCCACAGGACGCTCGCCGGCGTCGGCACGAAGTCCACGCCGTCCTCGAACTCCCGGGAGGGCACCGGCTCGTCGGACCGGAGCTCGAACACGCGCTCGGACAGGAACTTCGCGTAGAAGCGGTAGCCCAGCGCGAAGAGCGCGATGACCCCCACCGCCAGCCAGGCCGCGTTCACGTCGCTGCCCTCTAGCCGAGGTTCGCCGCGTCGAAAGGCACGGCGCCCTTCCCGCGGAGCGCGTTCTTGAGCAGCTTCCCGGCCGCGTTGCGCGGCAGGGGGTCGTCGGTGAACTCCACGATCTCGGGCACCTTGAAGCGCGCCAGGTGGGCCGCCACGTGGGCGCGGACGGCGGCGTCGCCGAGCGTGGAGCCGGGCACGCGGCGCACGATCGCCTTCACCCGCTCGCCGAGCTCGGCATCGGGCACGCCGACCACAGCGGCCTCGTCAATCTCCGGATGGTCCGCCAGGCAGTTCTCGATCTCGGTGCAGTACACGTTCTCGCCCCCGCGCAGGATCATGTCCTTGGCGCGATCCACCACGAAGTAGAAGCCCTCGGCGTCGCGGTAGCCGAGATCGCCGGTGTGCAGCCAGCCCTCGCGCACCGTCTCGGCCGTGGCGTCCGGGCGGTTCCAGTAGCCCGGGGTGATCGTGGGGCCGTAGATCAGCAGCTCGCCGAGCCGACCTTCGGGCAACTCCTCTCCGTCCGGGTCGACGATCTTCATGTCGAGCATGGGCAGCGGGCGTCCGATCGACGTCTTGCGGTCCAGCACGTCCCGGCCGCCGT
Source organism: uncultured Spirochaetales bacterium (assembly GCA_964653555.1). GTDB lineage: Bacteria > Myxococcota_A > UBA9160 > UBA9160 > SMWR01 > JAHEJV01. Next base: position 1,807 of record CAZZFT010000219.1, read on the forward strand.
TCACCGTGGCCACGCCGTGGGTCTCGGTGAGTCCGTAGGCGTTGGCGAAGGAGGGCTCGATCGGCAGCACCTCGTGGGCCTTGTCGATCGTCTCCGGAGGCGTCGGCGCACCGCCGAAGGAGATGCCCTTGAGCGAAGAGAGCTCGTAGTCCCCCACCTTGGGGTGGTGCACGACGCGGTGGAGCATGGTGGGAATCGCTCCCCACACCGAGATCCGCTCCCGCTCGATCAGCTGCATCACCTCCTCGGGATCGAAGCGGCCGCGGTTGAACACGAGCTTCGCGCCGATCGTCATCTGGGTGCAGAAGGACGAGTGCAGTCCTCCGACGTGGAAGAGCGGCGAGGTCAGCAGCGCGGCGGGCTGATTCCCGACCGGGGTGAGCAGCGGGCGGCCCGAGAGCGCCGCGCTGACCAGGTTGGCGAACACGATTCCCGTCACCTGGGCGATCGTCCCGCGGTGGGTGGTGATGCAGCCCTTCGAGCGCCCCGTGGTGCCCGAGGTGTAGAGGATCACGAAGGGGTCGTCCTCGTCGATCTCGACCGTCGGCGGGTCGTCCCGCGGCTCGCGCAGCTCCGCGATCGGGAGCGCGCCCGCCGGCGGGGTGTCGCCGATGAAGAAGACCTTCTCGAGGGAGGGGATACGGCCCAGCAGCGGCTCGACGCGCGGGTACAGCCGCTCGTCCACGACCAGGAAGCGGCTCCCGGAGTCGGCCAGGCCGTACTCGATCTCCTCGGTGGCCCACCAGCCGTTCAGCCCGACGCCGATCGCCCCAGCCGAGCTCGCGCCGAACAGGGCGATGATCCAGTCCGGGCAGTTGTAGGAGAGGATCGCGACGCGATCGCCCTTCGCGAGGCCGTGGTCCTCGAGCAGAGCCGCGCTGGCACCCCACACCTGGCGGCCGAACTCGCCGTAGGAGATGCGCCGGTCGCCCTGGACCAGGAAGTCGACGTCGCCCCGCGCCGCGGCGGCCGCCACCTTCTCGCGCAACGAGCGCTCGCGCTTCCGGAAGCACTTCATCGGGCGGCCCTTCACCGTCTCCTCGACGACCTCGAAGGGTCCGCCCGGTCCCGTGAGATTGCGGACGATCTCATGGTAGCTCTGGGTCATCGGGCCTCGGCGGCGGGGTGTGAGCGGTACACGCTACCACGCGTTCCGGGGTCGGAGGGCCTCACGGAGCCGCGTAGACGAGCGGACCCTCGGGACCGAGCGGGAGGCCCGCGGAGACCCAGAGCGCCAGCGCCGCACTCCAGACCAGGGTGAAGGCCGCGGCGTAGGGAAGCATCAGGGCCACCAGCGTCCCGATGCCCGCGCGCGGCAGGTAGCGTTGGGCCAGGGTCAGGATGATCACCACGTAGGGATTGAGCGGAGTGATCACGTTGGTGACCGAGTCGCCGACCCGGTAGGCGGCTTGGGTGAGCTCGGGGCTGACCCCGGCCTGCATGAACATCGGCACGAAGACGGGCGCGAAGAAAGCGTACTTCGCCGACATCGAGCCGATGAAGAGATTGCCGACCGCCGCCACGCCGATGAACGCGATCACCAGCAGCGCGGTCGGCAGACCGGCCTCCGCCAGCATCCGACCGCCGGAGATCGCGAGCATCTCGCCGAGATTGGAGTGGGCGAACCAGGCGATGAACTGCGCTGCGAAGAACGCCAGAACGATGTACGGACCCATTGCCGCCATCGTTTCTCCAAAGATGACAGCCACATCGCGGTCGTTCTTCAAGCGTCCCGTGACGAAGCCGTAGACCGCGCCCGGCAGCAGGAAGCCCAGGAAGAGCAGCGGCACGATCACCCGCACCCAGCGCGGGAACTTGCCGTCGAGGCCGTGCAGTGGCGCACCGGGAAGCCAGGTCGCGGCCACGAACACGATCGCTGCCGCGACCGCCGCCAGCACCGCCCAGCGCAGGCCGCGGCGTTCGGACTGCGAGAGCGAGGCGTCGGCGCTCCGCGCGGCGGCGGGATCGGGACCGCCCTCCGCGGGGGACTTGCGCGCGAAGCGCGGCTCGACCCACCAGGCCGTCACCGCCCACCCGACGGCTGTGAGCAGCCAGGTGGAGAAGATCATGAACCACCAGTTGGCCGACGCCGCGACCTCGTAGCCGGGGTCGACCAGGCGGGCGCTCGCCGTGGAGAACTCGGCGAGCAGCGGGTCCAGGCTGGTGATGAAGAGGTTGGCGCTGAACCCGGCCGAGACCCCGGCGAAGACGGCGGCGATTCCCACGAGCGGGGAGCGCCCGGCCGCCGCGTAGAGCGCCGCCGCGACCGGCGGCAACACCACGTAGCCGGCATCGAGACCCATCGACGACATCACCCCCACGAAGAACACCGCGGGGGTCAGCAGCCCGGCCGGCACCCCCACCAGTACCGCCTGGAGCAGCGTCCCGATGAATCCGGTGCGCTCCGCGAGTCCGATCCCGAGCATGCCGACGAGCACCACGCCGAGCGGTGGGAAGGCGGTGAAGTTCTCGACCAGGCTCTCCAGCATCCAGTAAATCCCGTCCGCCGAGAGCAGGCTGTGCGCGCGCACCTGGGTCTCGACGCGCGCCATCTCCGGACGGCCGGACGCGTCGAGCACCGGCCGCGCCAGCGGCGCGCCGTCGGCGCCGAGAATCGGCTCGCCCGACGCGTCCAGGACGGGCGCCGTCACCGGACGCGACTCGCTCTTCACGACGGCCCAGTCGGTGGCCACGGCGACCTGGGCCCCCAGTGCCACGACCAGTGCCCCGAGCGCGAAGAGGGTCGCCGGATCGGGCAGGGCATTGCCGACGCGCTCGATCCAGTTCAGGAGAGATCCCGAAGGCTTGGGCTCGCTCACCTTGAGCTCCTTCGAGATCTGCGCGCGGGTCTCGTTCCGTTGTAGAGGACCACCGCGGCGGCCGCGCCACAGGCGTCGAGGCCCACGTCGAACGGGGACCCGGTGCGCGAGGCCAGGGTCGACTGGCGGATCTCGTCCAAGCCTGCGAGGGACACCGCGAGCGCCCAGGCGATCGCCATCGCCTGCAACGGCTTGGCGACGCCCGACAGGCGCAGGGCGCGGCAGGCGAGGGCGGCGAGCACGCCGTACACGGTCGGGTGCGCCAGCTTGCGGATCGCCAGCAGCACCGCGAAGCGCTGCTCGAAGCTGGCGTCGGGCCACAGCCAGCTGATCAGGGGGAACAGGAAGCGCGACGTCGAGGCGGCGCCGAAGGCAGCGCTGCCGAGCCACCAGATCAGCGAAGCCCAGGCGGCCACCGCCAGCCAAGCCACGGATGCGCGCTGGAGCAGGGAATCGGGCTCGTGCGTGAATCCGGATCCGGGCACGGCGGGACGTTAGCTCCCGGCGCGGACCGAAGTCGGGGGAACGGTATCTTGCGGCGCGTGCCGCCCCTTCGCTTCGGAATCGCCTTCGACCTGCTGGGCACGCATCCGCCCCGCCCCGACGCGCCGCCGGACCTCGACGCGGAATACGAGCCCGAGGCGACGGTGGAGTTGCTGGAGGCCGCCGTCCTCCGGCTCGGGCACAGACCGGTCCGGATCGGCAGCGCGCACGCGCTGCTCGCTCACCTCGGCAAGGGGGACCTGCCGCCGCTCGACGTCGCGCTCACCATCGCCGAGGGCTACGGCGGCCGGAACCGGGAGTCCTGGGCACCCGTCCTGCTCGAGATGGCCGGCATCCCGTGCCTGGGCTCGGACGCGCTCACGTTGTCGCTCGCCCTCGACAAGGCCTGGGCCCACCGCGTCGTCGCGGCCGCGGGGGTGGCCGTCCCCGGGCATCGCGTCCTCTGCGCGAAGGATCTCGGAAACGGACTGAAGGGCTTGGACTTCCCGCTGTTCGTGAAACCGAGATGGGAGGGAACGGCGAAGGGGATCGGACCCCGCTCGCGGGTCGAAGACGCCGCGGAGCTCGCCCGCGCCGTGGCGCGCGTCGAGCGCGACTACGATCAGCCGGCTCTGGTCGAGCGATTCCTGCCCGGGCCCGAGTACACGGTGACGGTGGTCGGGCACGCACCAGCCCGGGCGCTGCCCGTGCTCCAGCGCGCGCTCGAGGCGACGACCGGCATCGGCGTGCACGCCCTGGAGCGGCACCCGGCTCCGCCGGGCGGCTGGCGTGCCCACACGCCCGGATCCCTCGACGCCCCTCTCGAGCGTGAGCTGCAGCGGCTCGCGCTGCGGGCCTTCGCGGCGCTGGAGTGCCGCGACTTCGCGCGCGCCGACTTCCGCCTCGACGCAGCGGGCCGGCCCCGCTTCCTCGAGATGAACCCGCTGCCCACCTTCGCGCCCGACGGCTCCTTCGGCGTCCTCGCCGAGATCGCGGGGCGCGAGACGGTCGACCTGGTGGCGGAGGTGCTGGGCGACGGGCTGGCGCGCCTGGGCCTCGCCGCGGGGCCGGGCCGGTGAGCACGCGCTCCGCCGCCGCTCTGCGCAGGGACCCGCAGTGGACCGACTGGACCTGGCAGATGCGCCACCGCATCCGCACGGTCGCCGACCTCGAGCCGTTCCTGGCTCCGACCGCCGCAGAGCGCGAGGGCATCGAGAAGCTCGCTCAGCGCTTCCACTTCGTGATCACTCCGTACTACGCGGCGCTGATGGATCCCGAGGACTCGAGCTGTCCGATCCGCCGCCAGGTCGTGCCCCACGCCGACGAGCTCTCCGACCCGGCCGGGCTCGCCGACCCGCTCGAGGAGGTGGCCCACAGTCCGGTCAAGAACGTGATCCGCGTCTACCCGGACCGGATCGCCTTCTGCGTCAACAA
>CAZZFT010000220.1:0-6405 GCA_964653555.1 uncultured Spirochaetales bacterium
GCCCGCCTCGAGGGCAGCGCCCCCGTCCCCTTCGAGAATCCAGCGGCGGCGGCGGGGGAGGAGCGAGACGGCAGACTGCTTGGACGGATCGACGCCAGCCTCGAGGAGCTGGGGCTCGCGGAGGACGACCTCGAGGCGGCCTTCCCGGCCGAGGTGCGCGCGCTGAGGCGCCGGGCGGGCGGCGAGTCCGTCTTCCGCGCGCTCGGACGCCACGTCGCGGAGTCGCGCGGTCGCAACGAGTGGCCGCTCGACGACATCCACGAGCAGGTGCGCGAGGCGGTGCGCGAGTTCGCCGACAAGGAGGTCGCGCCCCAGGCCGAGCGCATCCATCGCCACGACGAGCTCGTCCCCGAGTCCTTCATCCGCGACATGGCCGAGCTCGGCTACTTCGGCCTGGCCATCCCCGAGGCGTACGGCGGCTCGGAGATGGGCAACCTGGCGATGATCCTCACCACCGAAGAGCTCTCCCGCGCATCCCTGGCGGCGGCCGGGTCCCTGATCACGCGCCCCGAGATCCTCACCAAGGCTCTGGTCCAGGGAGGGACCGAGGAGCAGAAGGCCCACTGGCTCCCGAAGATCGCCGCCGGCGAGATCATGGTCGGCATCTCCGTGACCGAGCCGGACATCGGCAGCGACGTGGCGGGTGTGAAGTGCCGGGCCGAGCGACGCGGAGACGACTGGGTGATCAACGGTCCGAAGTCGTGGTGCACGTTCGCCGGTCGCGCCAACGTGCTGGCCGTGCTCACGCGCACCGATCCGGACCCGAGTGCTGGAGCGAAGGGGCTGTCGCTCTTCATCGTGCCGAAGGACACCTTCGATGGACACGAATTCGAGATGAAGCAGCCCGGTGGCGGCCGACTCGTCGGCAAGGCCGACGCCACGCCGGGCTACCGGGGAATGCACTCCTTCACCTTGAACTTCGAGAACTATCTCGTTCCCGGCGCGAACCTCGTTGGCGGCGAGAAGGGGCTGGGCCGCGGCTTCTACCTGCAGATGGCGGGCTTCGCCGCAGGCCGTCTCCAGACGGGAGGGCGCGCCTGTGGCCTCGCCCAGGCCGCGCTCGAGAAGACCGCCGAGTACGTCGTCGACCGGGTCCAGTTCGGCAGGCCGCTCTCGGCCTTCCAGCTCACCCAGTACACGCTCGGCCGCATGACCGCGATGCTCGCATCTTCGCGTGCGATCACCTACGCCGCCGCGTTGGCGATGGACGAGGACGAGCGCGCTGCCGCGCCCCTCGCCGCCCAGGCGAAGCTCCTCGCCTGCGACATGGCGGTGGAGCTCACCCAGCAGGGCCAGCTGATGCACGGCGGCTGGGGCTATGCCGAGGAGTACGCGATCAGCCGCTACGTCGTCGACGCCCAGGTGCTGCCCATCTTCGAGGGGGTCAAGCCGATCCTGGAGCTCAAGGTGGTGGGCCGCAGCCTGCTGGCGGGCTGATCAGGAGTCGGATCCGTCTTCCCGGGCGGCGCGCATCTCGCGGACCGACTGGAACGTGAAGTAGGTGGCGGCCACGACCAGTCCGGCGAACCCGTAGCGGTTGAAGCTCACCGCCTCGATGTTCTCGTTGAACCAGCCGTCGTAGCCGAACCACGCGGCCAGGCCCCACAGGAGGACGGGGAGGAAGGCCGGATGGTCGAAGGGGCTCGACGCATCCTCCGGCTCGGCCTCGGCACCCGGCTCCTCGGCCTTCGTCTCGATCGATTCGGGCTCGGGATCTCGCTCTGCCATGGACGCGGACCCTAGCGAAGGGACCGCTCGGGTGGAACCTCGACCCGGCCCGTATCCGCGTAGAGCGGCGACTCCCGGTACCGCGAGACCAGCTCCTGCACGAACACCTGCAGCACCGCGGCGGCGGGGACGGCGATCAAGAGCCCCAGGAAGCCCAGCAGGTCGCCGCCGATCAACAGCGCCACGATCACGGTGACCGGATGCATGCCCAGGTTCCCACCGACGATCCGCGGCGTCAGCACGAAGCCCTCGAGGACCTGCACGAAGAGATACCAGCCGACGACGAGAGCGAGTCGTGCGTCGAGGCCGTACTGGAGCAGCGTCATCCCGACAGCCGAGGTCAGCGCCACCGCGCCGCCGACGTAGGGGATGATCGCGAGCAGACCACTCGCGACGCCGATCACGATCGCCAGATCGATCCCGATCACGGCGAACCCCACTCCGTAGAGCACGCCGAGCAGGAGACACACCGTGAGCTGGCCTCGGATGAAGCCGGAGATCAGGGCGTCCACGCGCGCGGCCTCGGCGGCGACGCGCTCCTGGTAGGCGCGCGGAACCAGGTCGAGCACGCCCAGCCGGATCCGGTCGAACTCGACGAGCAGGTAGTAGGCGAGCACGGGGATGAGCAGCAGCGAGACGAGCGCGCCGACCGTCCCGGTGACGCCGTGCAGCACGCGCTCGAGCAGGCCCCGAGCCGTCTCGAAGGGGATCTGCAGCTCGCCGGTCCGGATGCTCTCGATCGCTTCCTGGACCGAGCGTGGCAGCGAGACTCCGAGCAGGCCCTCCAGGCGCGGGCCGAGGGCGGAGAGCGTCTGCTCGAGATAGTTCGGGAGGTCCCGGGACAGCTCCGCGATGTCCCGCTGCATCGCCGGGATCAGCACGAAGGCCACGCCGAACAGGGCCGCGCCGGTCAGCGCGAGGAGCAGCAGGATGGCGAGTCCGCGCGGTACGCCCCGCGCCTCGAACCGATCGATCAGCGGATCGAAGAGGTAGGCGATCGCCAGCGCAGTCGCGAGCGGGGTAAGGGCGCCTTTGAGCAGCCACAGGACTGCGAAGACCACGGCGATCACGACGGCCCCGACGATGGCGATGCGGATCGAGCGATCGATGAAGGCGCGGTCGCCCGCGGAGCCTTGGCTCACTCCCGGCCCTCGCCCAGGAACAGCGAGAGCACGTCGATCATCGGGGCGACGTCCGCGGCCCCCGCCATCTCGCGACACGAGTGCATCGAGAGCATCGGATTGCCAACGTCCACGGTCGGAATCCCGACGCGGGCGGCGCTGATCGGTCCGATCGTCGAGCCGCAGCCCATGTCGTTTCGCGCCACGAAGTGCTGTGGCTCGACGCCCGCGCGTTGGCACAGGTCGGCGAACAGGCCGGCGGTGCGACCATCGGTCGCATAGGACTGGTTGGCGTTCCTCTTGATCACCGGACCGCGACCGATCACGGGCCGGTGTCCCGGCTCGTGCTTGTCCGAGAAGTTCGGGTGGACTGCGTGGGCCATGTCGGCCGAGACGAGCAGGCTGTGGGCCAGTGCGCGGGGCAGGGCGTCGTGCCCCGCATCCTTCGAGCCCGAGGCGATCCGATCGAGCGTCTCGCCGAGCAGCGGACCCCCGGCTCCGCTCGCGCTCCGGCTGCCCACCTCCTCGTGGTCGTAGAGGACGACGCCGCGGGTGAGGCGGCCGGGGCCCGAGGACGTGGCGCGGATCAGCGCGGCCACCGCGCCGTGGCAGGACGCGAGGTTGTCGAGGCGCGACGACTGCACGAACTCGCCCCGGGCACCTGCAACCACCGCGCGCTGCGTGTCATAGGCCATCAGGTCGAAGCCCAGCACGTCCTCGGCGCGCGCGTCGACGTCCCTCGCACGCAGCTCGGCGACGAGCAGCTCCGGCAGCGACGGACCGTCGTCGAGGCCGAGCACCGGAATCGCCTGGGTCTGGGGATTCAGCTTCAGCCCGTCGGTGTGGATCTCCCGCTGGAGGTGGATGGCGAGGTTCGGTACGCGCAAGAGCGGCCGCTCGAAGTCGACCAGTGCGATGCGAGGAGGTCCGCTTCCCCGCAGCGCGACGCGACCGGCGAGGGAGAGGTCCCGGTCGAACCAGGTGTGAAGGAGAACACCGCCGTAGGTCTCGACGCCGAGGCGCCGGTAGCCGCACGCCGTGTCGTCGGGGCAGGGCTTGAGGCGAAGGTTCGGCGAGTCGGTGTGGGCGCCGATCCAGCGGAATCCCGCCTCGGAGGGCGGGACCTGCCCGACCTCGAAGGCGATCAGGCTGCCCTCCTCGCGCACCGCGTAACGCCGATCGCCGGCCCCCAGCGACCAGGACGCCGTCGGGTCGAGGCGGCGGAAGCCGGCCGCCTCCAGCCGGCGGACGCACTCGGCCACGGCGTGATAGGGGGTGGGCGATCGATCCACGAAGTCGAGCAGATCCGCGACGAGGTCCGCCATGAGGCGCGATTCTAGAGATTGAGGGACTCGCGCGCGCTCGCCGAGCCCGCCCGACCCGGAGGCCGCTCGGCTTGCCATCGCGCTTCGGACGGGCATGCTCCGAGGCTCCGGAGCCCCAGCCGTAGGGACGCGACCACGTGACCGCAGAGCAACCGGGCCGAGCCGCCGTGACCGCGCGCTCGGCCGACGACGCGGCACGCCGCAAGGCGTGGGCGCCCGACCTGCGCCTCTCCCTCGGTCTCGCGGCCAGCCTGGTCGCGGTCGGCGTCGCCTGCCGCGAGCTGCTCCACTTCCAGCCCCTCACCCACATGCACGTGTCCCTCACGGGCCGGGTCGAGGATTTCTTCTTCGAGCCCTCGGATTCGTCGCCGCTCGCGGTGCTGCTGCTGTGCGGCTGGCTGCTGTGGCGGAGGCGTCATCGCCTGGCCGCGCTCTGGGGTCGCAGCGGCTCGCCGTGGGTCACGGTCGCCTGCTGGCTGCTGGCGGCGGGCCTGTTCGCCTGGTCGATCCGGACCGGGGCGCCGGATCTCCAGGGCGTGGCGCTGATCCCGGCGCTGCTGGGCGCGGGCAATCTGCTCGGAGGACCGTCGGCGCTTCGGGTCATGGCGCCGCCGACGGCGGTCCTGCTGTTCGTCGTTCCGCTGCCCGGGGCGATCCTGAACCAGGTCGTCTGGGCGCTCCAGATCGGAACGGCCGCGTTCACGGGCCAGGTGCTGCGGCTGGTCGGGCTTCCGGTGGTCGTGTCGGGCGAGCGGATCCTCCTGAACGACGGTCTGTTCGCGATCATCGAGACCTGCAGCGGGCTCCGCTCGCTCGAGACCCTGGCGCTGCTCACCGTGCTGATGATCGACCTGTTCGGACGGCGTGGCTGGCACGCCGTCGCGCTGCTGGTCGTGGCGCCCCTGGTCGCCTTGCTGGTGAACGGGTTCCGCTGCGTGGGCCTGATCTTCAACCCGCACGCCGACGTGGCCAGCATTCACAGCCTCCAGGGAATCGCGATGCTGCTCGGGGGCGTTCTGCTGCTCTACTTCATCGACGGGTGGCTGGCGCGCTGGCTCCCGTCGCCCGACCCGGTGACGGCTTTCGAGCGCCGAGCCCGCACAGGCCCCGCACCGCGTCCGCTGGGCGCGCGCGTCGTCGGCGTGGCCGGCTTCTCGAGCCTGCTGCTCGCCCTCTCCTTCCTGCCTCCCTTCCAGACACACGCGCCGCAGACCCGGACCCCCCACGACGTGCTGGACGAGCGCTTTGCGGGCTGGGAGGGGACCCGCGAAGCCACGGACTGGCTATTCCTGGGAACCGCCGTCTTCGGGCAGACGGACCACGTGCGCTATGCGCTGGGCGGCAGCTCGGTGGACGTGTTCCTCGGCCAGGCGGATTCCGGCCGCCGACCGCGCAGCTATCTCTCGCCGAAGGTCGCGTTCCCCGACAGCGGATGGGAGATCGTGTCCGAGCAGCGCACCTGGATCGCCGGTCGCGAGGCCACGCTGCGCGTCCTGCGCAAGGGTGAATCCCGCGTGCTCTCGGCGCACTGGTTCGAGGCATCGCCCGGGTGGCTCGCGGAGGGCGTCCGCGGGCTCTTCGCCCTCGACGCCAGCCCGTTGGCGCGCGACCGGGTCCCCCTCGCGGTTCGCGTCTCCACGCCGCTGCGCAGCTCCCGGGCTGCGGCCGTGCGGCGAGGCCGAAATCGCCTGGAGCGCGTCGCCCAGCGACTCGTACCCGGCCTGGACGACCTGATATTCCCCCAGGGGTAGGCACGTCGGGGAAAGGCTTTTCTCAATTTGGAGGGCCGAGGAAACCGTTTTCCGCCGATCCAGTACGGTGCCAGAGCCAGGATCCATTGGAAAACAGCTAGTTGAGAGCGACCCCCCGGAAGGCACGTCGATTGCACCTTGGCGATGCCACAGAACGCGGGTGGTCACCACTTACCCGCGTCTTGTCTTGAGCGAGGAGTCCCGGAAGACGATGGGGAGAGCCGCCGCGAGGTCATCGATCCTGCGCACAACCTCCACGGTTTCGTGCGCGGCTCGGAACGGACGGGGCGTTATCGTCGACCGGGTTTCAGCAAGAGGATCCGGGAGGCGCCCAGGCGAGGAGATGCGGGGGTTATCCCCGCAGGGGGCCGGGCGCAGCCCAAATGACACTGGACACGAGCCTGTAATTCAGGCCTAATGCGACGAATCCGTACAACCGAGGAGTAAACAGAATGAAGACCAGCCTTCTGGCATCGATGG
>CAZZFT010000221.1:0-6368 GCA_964653555.1 uncultured Spirochaetales bacterium
TCGTGCGCCGAAGCGCCACCGTCACCATCTCGGCGCCGCTGGCCTCGGCGCAGGCGAGGTTCTGCTCGAACGAGGCGTACTTCCCGCTGCCGATGATCAGGCGGGACGAGAAGCCGTGGCTTCCAAGGGTATAGGCGTGCAAGATCAACCTCCTCCGACCGCCTCGAGGATCTCCACCCGATCTCCGTCGCACAGCCGCCGCCGGGCGTACTCCGAGCGCGGGACGACGTCGCGCTCGACGGCCACGGCGATCCGCCGGCCGTCGAGCCCGAGCCGCTCGAGCAGGACGCGCACGGTGGCACCGCCCGGCGCTTCGAGGGGCTCTCCGTTGACGGTGACGGAGAGGACGGGGGAGGGGGTCTCTCGGGGCATGGGTCGACGATGATAGGCTACGCGGCGCGCACGGTCCGTGCGCCTCGCTCGGGGGGATGGGGCACTGGGAGCTCGGCCGGATCCGGAACCGTCGCGGGGACCCGCGATCGCGATGATCGACCTCGGCGCCCTGCGCGCCAACGCGGCCGAGGCGGCGCGCCTCGCCGACGGCCGGCGCGTGATCGCGGTCGTGAAGGCCGACGCCTACGGACACGGGGCCGAGCCGGTGGCGCGGCTGCTCGTCCGCTCGGGCTGCTCCGCCCTGGCCACCTGGAGCGTGGGAGAGGCGACGGCGCTGCGCGACGGCGGAATCGACGCCCCGCTGCTCGTCCTCGCCGGGCCCCGGGACGCCGCCGAGGCCGCGGAGGCGCTCGCGCGCGGCCTGGTCTGCGTCCTTCACGACGGCGAGGGACGCGCCCTGCTGGCCGACGCGGCGCGACGGCGCGGTCGCGGGCCCGCTGCGGTCCACGTCGAGATCGACACGGGGATGCGGCGGATGGGGGTTGCCCCGGACCGGGCGCCGGACTTCGCGGCGGCCGTCGCCGGGGATCCCGGGCTCGCCCTGGAGGGGGTCCTGACCCACTTCGCGCGCGCCGACGAGCAGGAGCTCGAGCCGACCCGCGACCAGCTGCGCGCCTTCTCGGCGTGCCTCGCGGCGCTGCGCGAGCGCGGCGTCGATCCCGGCATCGTCCACGCCGCGAACTCCGCCGGCCTGGTGGCACTGGCGGAGCTGAAGGGGGAGGGGCCGGAGCAGCACGCCGTTCGACCCGGGCTCCTGCTCTACGGGGCCCAGCCCACGCCGCAGCGCCCCGCAGCGCTGCGGCCGGTGATGAGCCTGCGCGCCCCCGTGGTGGCAGTGCGCGCGGTGCGTCGCGGCGAGGCGGTGGGCTATGCCGCGCGCTACCGGGCACCGGCGGACACGCGCGTGGCCACCCTGGGTCTCGGTTACGCCGACGGGGTTCCGATCGCGGCGAGCGGTCGGGGCAGCGTGTGGCTGGCGGGAGCGCGCCGGCCGATCGTCGGCCGGGTCTCGATGGACTACGTCGGCGTGGAGATCGGGGATGCGCCGGTGCGCTTGGGCGATTCGGCGCTCTTGTTCGGCAGCGAGGCTCCCGGTGCTGCCGCCGTGCTGCCGGTGGAGGAAGCCGCCGAGGCGGCGGACACGCTCGCCTACGAGCTGCTGGTGCGTGTGGGTAGCCGGGTGCGCCGCGTGTTCGTCGGTGGGGACGACGAGGTTTGACGGCGGCGGTCTCCCTCGGTAAACCTCCGCGCGATCCCCTCCAGACCGCCTTCCCGCCGTCGCCGCGCGAGGAGATGCGCCCATGACCCCCACGTCGCGCCCGCCCGAAGGGCGCGGCGCGCGCCCCGTCGGGCGCGCGCTGCTTTCGGTTTCCGACAAGGCCGGACTCGTCGATTTCGCTCGCGGGCTGCGAGCGCTCGGTGTCGAGCTGGTCGCCTCGGGTGGCACGGCGACGGCGCTGCGCGAGACCGGCCTCGAGGTCGTGGACGTGGAGACCCTGACCGGCAGCCCCGAGATGCTGGGCGGCCGCGTGAAGACGCTCCATCCACGGATCCACGGCGGCATCCTGGCGCGCCGCGATCACGAGGGCGACCGGGCGGACCTCGGGAGCCAGTCGCTCGCGACGATCGACCTGGTGGTGGTGAACCTCTATCCCTTCGAGGCGACAGTCGCGAATCCCGAGGTGACGCTGGCCGAGGCGATCGAGAAGATCGACATCGGTGGGCCGTCGATGATCCGCTCCGCCGCGAAGAATCAGGCGTACGTCGGTGTCGTCGTCGATCCCGGCGACTACGGCGCCGTGCTCGACGAGCTGCGCGAGCACGGAGGCCTCACCGACGCGACGCGTGCGCGGCTGGCCCTCAAGGCCTTCGAGCGCACCGCGCGCTACGACAGCGCCATCCACGGCTGGCTCGCCGCGCGTGATGCCGACGCTGGGGATCCGTTCCCGGCGCGGCTCGAGGTGCAGCTCGCCCGCGCCGCCACGCTCCGCTACGGGGAGAACCCCCACCAGCGCGCGGCCCTCTACGGCCGCTTCCTCGAGGTCGCGGAGCCGCTCCACGGCAAGGAGCTGTCCTTCAACAACATCGTCGACGTGCAGGCGGCCCTGGCCCTGATCGCCGAGTTCTCCCCCGCGGAGCGCGCCGCGGTGGCGATCCTCAAGCACAACACCCCCTGTGGCGTGGGGCTCGGCGACTCGCCCGAGGCGGCCTATCGGCGCGCCTTCGCCACCGATCCCGACTCCCCCTTCGGCGGCATCATCGTCGCCAACCGGCCCTTCGATCTCGCCCTGGCCCAGGCGGTCGACGAGATCTTCACCGAGGTGCTGATCGCGCCGGGCTTCGAGGACGACGCGCTCGCGCTGCTCCAGCGCAAGAAGAACCGCCGTCTGCTCCGCTTCCACCCCGAGCGGGTGCCCGCGGCGGAGCTCGATCTGCGGCGCGTGTTCGGCGGTGTGCTGGTGCAGGAGTCCGACCTCGCGCTGGAGGAGGTCGCCGCGTGCCGCGTGGCCACCCAGCGCAAGCCCAGCGAGGAGGAGCTGCGCGCGCTCGCCTTCGCCTGGGCGGTGGTGAAGCACGTGAAGAGCAACGCCGTCGTGTTCGCCTGCGCCGACGGGACGCTGGCGATCGGCGGCGGAGCCACCTCCCGCGTCGACGCCATCCACCAGGCGCGCGAGAAGGCGGCCCGCGTCGGGATCGACCTCGCCGGCTCGGCTCTGGCGAGCGACGCCTTCTTCCCGTTCCCGGACGGGCTGGAGGTGGCCGCCGCGGCCGGGGCCACGGCCTTCGTCCAGCCGGGCGGGTCGGTGCGCGACGACGAGGTGATCGCGGCGGCCGACCGCCTCGGTGCGGCGATGGTGTTCACCGGCAAGCGGCACTTCCGGCACTAGCCGGCGGTCGCGCCGCGCGCGGCGCGGGTGGCGGAGCGCGAACGGGGAACGGAGGGCTCGATGCGGGTGCTGGTGGTGGGCTCGGGCGGGCGCGAGCACGCGCTGGTCTGGAAGATCGCCCGGAGTCCGCTCGTCGCCTCCGTGCTCGCGGCTCCCGGCAGCGATGCGATCGCCGAGCTCGCCGAGTGTCACCCCGAGGTGCGCGCCGACGACGTCGCGCAGGTCGTGTCCCTGGCGCGCGAGCAGCGCGTCGACCTGGTCGTGGTCGGTCCCGAGGATCCGCTCGTGGCCGGGCTGGCCGATCGCCTGCGCGAGGCGGGGGTGGCCACCTTCGGACCCTCGGCGGCCGCCGCGCGCCTCGAGGGCAGCAAGTCCTGGGCGAAGGCGTTCATGCGCCGGCACGGGATCCCCACCGCGCGTTTCGCGACCTTCGACGATCTCTCCACGGCGCGCTCGTTCGCCCGGAACCAGACACAGGGGTGCGTCGTCAAGGCCGATGGCCTCGCCGCGGGCAAGGGAGTCACGGTGTGCGACTCGCCCGAACAGGCGCTCACCGCCCTCGACGAGGTGATGGGCGAGCGGCGCTTCGGCGCGGCCGGGGATTCGGTCGTGATCGAGGAGCGCCTGCGCGGCGAGGAGGCCTCCTACTACGCGATCACCGACGGAGAGCACGTGGTCGCCCTGGTCGCCGCCCAGGACCACAAGCGCGCCCTGGACGGCGATCGCGGCGAGAACACCGGCGGCATGGGCGCCTACGCCCCGGCGCCCGTGGTGGACGCGGCGGTGGAGAAGCGGATCCTCGAGCGCATCGTCTACCCGACGGTGCGCGGGCTGGCCGCCGAGGGCATGACCTATCGGGGCGTTCTCTTCGTCGGCCTGATGGTGGACGCGGCGGGCGATCCGCGGGTGATCGAATTCAACGTGCGCTTCGGCGACCCCGAGACGCAGCCCCTGATGGTCCAGATGGCGAGCGACCTGGTTCCGCTGCTCGACGGCGCCGCGCGCGGCGCGCTCGGTCGGGTGGCGCCGCCGGAAGGACGCGGCAGCGCCGTCTGCGTGGTGCTGGCCTCCGAGGGCTACCCGCGCGCCTACCCGAAGGGTCGCGCGATCACGGGCCTGGACGCGCTCTCGGACCTTCCGGACGTCGTGGTCTTCCACGCCGGGACGCGCCGGGGCGAGGGCGGGGGCTTCGTCACCGACGGGGGCAGGGTGCTCGGTGTGACGGCCCGCGGCGACGACGTGGCCCGCGCGCGGGAGCGGGCGTACGCCGCAGTCGAGCGCATCTCCTTCGAAGGCGCGCAGTTCCGACGCGACATCGCCGCTCGGGCCCTGGCCCGGTGACCGACCTTCCGCTCGTCGACGCCGTCGACTGGATCGCGCGGGGCGGCCTGCTCGCCTATCCGACGGAGACCGTCTGGGGGCTCGGAGCGGACGCGCGCAGCGATCGGGCGGTGGAGCGGCTGCGCGAGTTCAAGGGACGCGGGCCGTCGGCGCCGATCTCGATCCTGGTGGCCGACGCGTTTGCGCTCGAGACGCTCGGCTTCCGGCCGGGCGGGGCGGCGCGCCGCCTCGCGGACGCCTTCTGGCCGGGGCCGCTCACGCTCGTGCTGCCCTGCCGGGGCCGCTTTGCGCGGGGCGTCGCGCGCGCCGACGGCGCGGTCGGGGTGCGCTGCTCCTCCCATCCGCTGGCGCGCGCCCTGGCCGAGCACTGCGCGCGCGCAGGCGTAGGACCGCTGACCGCCACCAGCTGCAACGCGAGCGGTGACCCCGCCGCGTCCACGCGAGTGGAGGCGCGCCGCGTGTGCGGCGACACCCCCGACGCGCGCGTGCTCGCCGGTGTGCCCGACGCCGCGGGCGCGGCCGAGAGCACCGTGGTGGACCTGTGCGGCGCGCGCCCGGCGGTGCTGCGCTGGGGCGCCGTTCCGGAAGCCATCCTGACACCGCTGCTCGAGGAGCTCGCCGCCGCATGACCGACGTTCGCCCGTTCCGCGCCCTGCGCTACGACCCCGAGCGCGTCGACCTCTCGCGCGTGATCGTGCCCCCCTACGACGTCGTCGCTGCCGAGGACCGCGCCGCCTTCTACGATCGCGACCCGCACAACGCGATCCGCCTGGAGCTCACGCGCGACGTGGCCGAGGAGGCGAGCACCGACTACGGCGACGTCCGCGAGACGCTCGAGCGCTGGACCGAGGAGCGGGTGCTCGTTCGCGACGCCGAGGCCGCCCTGTATCCGCTGCGCCAGAGCTTCACCGCCCCCGACGGCACCCCCCTCGCTCGGGAGGGCTTCTTCGCGCTGGTGCACCTCGAGGACTACGCGAAGCGGATCGTTCGACCCCACGAGCGGACGCTGGCGGGACCGAAGGCCGACCGGTTGAAGATGCTGCGCTCGACGCGGGCGAACCTGTCGGTGGTGTTCCTGCTCTACGAGGACCGCGCGGGTGAGCTGGCACCCCATCTCTCCCGCGCCCTGGACGCCGAGCCGCTCGGGACCGCGCGCGACGAGACCGGGGCCGAGCACCGCCTGGCCCGACTCGCCGACCCCGGCGCGGTGGCGACGATCGCGCGCTTCCTCGCCGACCGTCCCGTCGTGATCGCAGACGGACACCACCGCTACGAGACGGCGCTCACCTATCGCGACGAGCGGCGCGCGGCGGGCGACGGAGACGGACGCGGCGCGCCCCACGAGTGGCTGCTGGTCTATCTGGCGAACGCCTTCGCGCCGGGCAGCCTGCTGCTTCCGATCCACCGTCTGGTGTTGAAGGGCACCCTGCCCACGGAGGCAGGGCTGCGCGAGCGTCTGCCCGGTTGGGAGTGTCGGGAAGTACCGGTCGGCGACGCGAGCGAGATTCCCGCTCTGCTCGCCCGCCATCTCGAGCCGCTGCGCGACCGGCACGCGTTCGCGGCCGACGACGCCTCCGGCCGGCTGCGGATCTTCTCGCGACCGCGCCGGTCCGAGGCCGAGCTGACGGTGCGCGTCATCCACCGGGAGGTGATCGAGGGCGTGTTCGATCTCGACGAGGAGGCCGTGCGCACCGGCGCGATCGCCTATCCGAAGTCCGCCCTGCAGACCGCGCGCGACCTGCGCGC
>CAZZFT010000222.1:0-6357 GCA_964653555.1 uncultured Spirochaetales bacterium
CTGCCCTTCACCCACCCGCAGTGGAAGGAGGGGTGGAAGGGCAGTCGCGTGCAGAGCTAACGCGAGCGTGTGCGCGAACTGCAGCGGCCCCTGTCTCGGCAGCCGTCCGGTCGGAGTGGACATCCCGAGCCGGATGCGGGGCGCCCATGAGCTGCTGACCCTGGGGAGCCCGAACCCCTGGACGCTGGAGCGACCGTAGGTGACTAGTACGTCAGGACCACGCGCTGGATCAGCCAGAACGCGCCCAGGGAGCCGACCACGTAGGCTGGAAGCACCTCGACCGCCCGAGGCCAGCGGATCCCGAGCTGCCGGACGGCGCGGGCCAGCAGCAACACCAGCGCCACGAAGGCCAGCTGGCCGAGCTCCACGCCGACGAAACGAGCGCCAGCGGGACGCCGCCGACAGGGCGCTCGCGAAGCCGAACCCATGGAGGAGCCCGAAGGCGAAGGCCACGTACCCAGGGACGGTGGAGGGTGAAGCTCGTCTCCCCCTGACGGGCGCGCAGGATCACACCTTCTCGCAATTCGGCGATCCCCGGGTCGACGGGTCGGACATCGCCTTCACCAGGGATTCAGCTCCAGCAGCGACAGGATGCCATCGTCGAGGCGGCCGCTGATTCCCGGCGGTATCGGGGTCGAGGGCTCGTACTGCGGGTCCACTGGCTTCCCGCTGAGCAGTGCGCGCTCGCGTCACCGACGAACAGACAAGCCAGTGCGACAGCAACAACGCTGCCACGAATCATGGTATGCACGGCAGGCCTCTCTTCGTGGATGCTGGCATTCGCTACGTCATCGACGGCATCCTGCTCCGGCGACTAGGACGGCAAATCCAGTGCCGTGCCGGCGGCGCGGCAACAGCGGCCTTCCGTCGCTGCGCCGTAGCGCGACGCTCCGCGCCGAGGCGGATCGCCCCGTCGAGAAGCGCCAACAGCAAACGTCGACCAGCGCCGGCCCGCGGCACCGCGCTTCGACCTACGCCGCTGGAGATTCCCCTCGAAGGGCGACCGACCTGACACGAGCGCGAGTAGGACCGTGCACGAGCCCCACTTCAGCCCCCGCGCACGGCCCAGCCCAGGAGGAGCAGGCCGCTGGCGGCGATCCAGCTTCCCGCCACGCGCACGGCGCTGCGCGCCCAGGCGGCGCGCAGCGGCACTACGAACGCGGCTGCGATCGCTACCAGCGCGAAGACCCCGAAGACCAGCCCGACGAGGGCCACCGCCGCGAACGCGGGGGGACCCATCCCGGCTCCGTTCAGGTAGCCGTGGGTGAAGCCGACGCCGATCGCGAGCGCGGTGGTCACGCGCAGCGAGAGCCTGGCGTCGGCGGCCAGCAAGCCACCCAGCAACAGGAACCAGAGCGACGAGACGAGGGCGCCGCCGGTCGTCGCGGGAGCCGTCAGACCGAGGAGACCGCCCAACAGCCACGCGCTCGGAAGCGCGAACAGCGCCCTGCGTCCGTGGCCGGCTCCGCGCGATCCGGCCCACAACGCGAGCGCGAGGGCGGGGACCCAATCCTCGGGGCTCGTGAGGAAGTGCACGAGCCCGTCGTAGAGCGGGCCCATGCCGGTGGAGTTCAGGTGGGCTTCGGCGGAAGCGGGGGCCATCGCGACCGCGAGCGCCGCGATCGGCCAGGTCGGCAACCGGGATGCCGCCCGGCCCGTCACGCGCAGGCCTGCGCCATGAAGAGGACCCCTCCCAGCGCGATCGCGGCGCCGGCCGCGCGCAGCAAGCTCCGCCCCCACGACCAGCGGTGGACCGTGCCGATGCCGATCCCCGCCGCGTGCAGGCAGCCCGTCGCGACGACGAAGCCCATGCTGTAGAGCAGGGCGCTCTGGCCCGCCGGGAGCTCGGTTCCGTGGGCGTGTCCGTGGAAGATCGCGAAGAACCCGACCAGCGCGGCGGCCAGGGCGAGCGGTGGGCGCGCCTCGAACATCACGGCCGCGCCCAGCAAGATGCCGGAGGCGGCGATTCCGTACTCGGCGCCGGGAAGCGGCACGCCCATCAGCGCCAGCATCCCGCCCACCGCCATGGCCATGGGGAACGCCACCGGCAGGATCCAGATCGCCGGTGCCCCGAGCTGGACGCCCCACAGGCCGACGGCGACCATGGCCAGCACGTGGTCGGGCCCCGAGATCGGATGGAGGAATCCGGTCAGGAAGCCGACGGCCTCGCCCTTCTGGACGTGCGCGAACGCCGCCTGCGGCCACGCGAGCAGCCCCGCGAGCACCGCCAGCGCTCGCGCCGCGCTCAACGGACGCCTCCCAGCAGGAGCGCCACCCGCTGCAGCGTCCAGAACGCCCCGAGCGAGCCCACGGTATACCCGGGCAGGGCCTGCACCCAGCGCGGCCAACGCACCTCCAGCACGCGGAAGGAACGCTCCAGCGCCAGGACGAGCCCGATGAAGCCGAGCTGCCCGATCTCGACGCCGACGTTGAAGCTCACCAGGGCCAGCGGCAGGTCGTGGCGGGGCAGGCCGGCACCGGTCAGCGCGCTCGCGAAGCCGAAGCCGTGCAGCAGCCCGAAGGCGAAGGCCACGACCCACGGATGGCGGATCGTGAAGCTCGTCTCGCCGCGCCAGCAGCGCACGATCTCGGGCCCGAGGAAGAGGATGCTGAGGGCGATCGCCGCGTTCAGCGGAAGGACGGGCACCTCCGCGTAGCCGAGCGTCGCGATCGCGAGGGTGATGCTGTGGGCGGCGGTGAAGGCGGTCACCGTCTTCAGCAGCATCCAGCGGTCGGCGACGATCAGCAGCAGACCCAGCACGAAGAGCATGTGGTCGGCGCCGAACAGGATGTGCCGGATCCCCTGGATGACGTAGGTCCCCGTCACCTGCCAGGCGGTCTGCGCCGCGGCGACCTCGACCCAGGGCCGCGAGGGGTGCGCGATCGCCGTCCACTGCCGGCCGTCGAGCATCTCGGCGCGCACCAGCACATCGGTGATCGTCAGCTCGAGCCCGACGAACCCGATGCGCCGGCCGGCGAGGCCGTCCGGCCCGGCGTCGATCCAGCGGCGCTCGACGACCGAGTCCGCCAACACCTGGACGAGGGGTGCCTTCACGTTCCGCACGTCGTCGGGCATCTTCAGCACGACTGGCAGCCGCCTGCCCGCGAGCACCGGCGCGCGCCAGAGCACGTCGAAGTGCCCGGGCCTCGTCTCCTCGAGCTCCAGATAGGCCGGCCGCGCCTCGTGGGCCCGTGCGGCGGGGGCGGCGGATCCGATCGCCAGCATCAGTGCCGCCAGCGCCCACCCCATCCGCTTCTCGCAGCGGATCACAGTCCTCCCTCGCCCTCGCCCGACGAAGTGGGAATCCGCGTTGGGGGCGGCGGCGTGGGCGCGCTCTCGTCGGGGGGGGCGGGCAGGAGCACCGTGTACTTCGCGCGCATCTCGCTGTAGGCCTTGCGCCAGGCGCGCTCCTTCTGGTCGCCGAGCCACGCCGTCTTCACGTCCGGCTCGACCTCCTCGAAGGCAGGGACGCGGCCGGGAACCACGGAGTCGACGAAGACCAGGTGCCAGCCGTAGCCGGACTCGATCGGTCCCTGCCAGGAGCCGGGCGCGAGCTTCGGAATGGCCACCGCGAACTGGGGCCCGAAGTCCTTGGCCAGCGCCTCCGACGTCCGGTCGGCGTAGTAGTCCTGGAACATGAAACGATCGGCCAGTGATTCGGCGAGCTTCGAGTCCTCGGGCTGGCCGGCGAGCTTGGCGAGCGCGCGCAGCGCATCGTCGCGCGCCCGCGCTCCCCGGTGGTCGGGAGAGAAGTACAGGTGCCGGAAGCCCACCCGGCTCGGCAGCGCGAACTTGCCACGGTTCTTCGCGTACCAGGCCTTCAGCTCGTCCGTGGTGGGATCGTGGGCGGCGGCGACGTCCTCGGCCAGGAACTGCATCTTCTGCGCCATGCGGCGCCTGACGATCTCGTCGTCCTTGTCGAGGCCCATCGCCAGGGCCTCGCGATAGAGGACCTCTTCCTGGACCTTGTTCTCCACCAGGTGGGAGAACTCCTCGGGGGTCGGCTGGCGGCGCCACTGCGACTCGAAATACACGTCGATCTGGCGCAGGTCGTCGAGCGTGAGCGCGATCTGCCGGGACGACGCGACCCCGCCGCCGGGCTCCAGAACCGCGTACCCGGCGAAGAGCGCGGCGCCGAGGACCAGGAAGTGCAGCAGCGGCTCGCGCAGCCAGCGCTTCGCGTACTGCAGGAAGGGGAGGGGCCGACCGCGGCGGAGCGTCTTCCCCAGCGGCTGCGTCTCGGCGCTCATCCGACTCCGTGCGATCGAGCTCGGTTCCTCTCGCCGGCTCGCCTAGCCCTTGCCCGGCGGCCCCGGCGGTACGGGCGCGTGCTCCGGCGCCGCCTCGCCCTTCTCCAGCGGGTTCAGGAACAAGGGCGGCTTGGGCAGGATCTCGTAGTTGGCGTAGCCGAACTCGTTGCTCCGCGCTCCGTAGACCGTGTTCCCCACCTTGTAGAAGGCGACCTCGAAGGGGGCCTCCTGGAGCGTGGTCATCAGCTTGCCGTCCTTGATCGAGTAGGCCTGGGTCATGCCGTGGTAGCCGTTCGCCGCGACGTCGCCGACCTCGCTCGGCTGCGGGACGTCCCTCCCGACGTGCCAGACGATGCTCTGGCCGTCCGCGCTGTAGCTCGCCTTGAACTGCTCGCCCGTCACGTCGTTGCGCACCCAGACGGCCTTGCCCACGAGCAGCTTCTCGACCTGCGCCTGGTTCAGGGTCGTTGCGCCCTTCTTGGAGAGCTCGGCGACCGTCAGCCCCGGCTTCGCGCCCTTGCGCGCCTCGGCGCTCGGCGTGTACCAGATGGGTGAACTCCAGGCGCGCTCCTGAACGATGGGCGGCACCACGTCAGGCGGCGCGATCCCGAGCTGGTGGGCCTGGATGGTGGTCCAGCGCGGCGTGGGGATCTCGAGCACCCGCACGTAGTAGAACGCGTGCAGGGCGGGGTCGAAGTCCGGATCGGTCCACACCGTCTTCAGCTCCACCGAGCCGACGCTGTTCGTGTAGGTCGCGTTGTCGATGTCCACCGTGCTCTGGATCGCCGGCACCCGGCCGGTCCACCTGTCGGGCTTGCGGTCTCCCGCCCAGGCGACGTCGAAGATCTTCTCGAAGCTCTGGCCGTGCTTCGACCAGCCCTTCACGATCTGGATGCGGTCGAGGTTGCCCGAGGTCGGGTCCTTCACGGCCCACACCAGGAAGCTGGGCGCCTTGGACTTCATCGGCGGCAGGTCGCCGCCCATCGGGACGCCCTTCGCGTAGCCCGTCTCGACCCAGTCGCGCTGGCCCATCGTGCCCGAGCCGTACTCCCAGCCGCCGAAGAAGCGCACCTTGAGGTGCGGGCCGCTGACCCCGAAGGTCTCCTTGCGGTACATCGCGTCCCAGATCGACGCGCGCGTGTTCTCCTCCGCCCACACCCCGGTGAGTCCGCCGGGATTCTCGTAGCGCACGTCGATGCCCGCGAAGTTGTGGCCGGACATGCGCGTCTCGACGGACCCGTCCTCTTGCCCGTGCCCGCCGTAGAAGTTGTTCTGGCGATAGGGGCTCCCGGTGTTGTGCGAGTCGGACGCACCCTCGAAGCCGAACTTGTACGGGTTGTAGCCGCGGACGTCCTGCATCGTCAGGCCGTCCTTCAGGGCCTGGCGCCCGTAGCTGCCCACGATCTTGTCGACGCGCCCGGACTCCGGGGGCAGACCGAGCAGCACGCTCAGGATCTCGTAGTTGGCGAACTCGTCGTTGGGCGAGAGCAGCGGGTGGGTCTCGGACTGTCCCTTGATCTGCTTGATCTCGACGAGCCGCTCGTTGCGCATGCGCGACTCGGCCCACGCCGCATCGATGGGCCGGCCCAGGCTGTCCACGTCGGTGGGATACATCCAGCCGTCGGAGAGGTTCGCGTTGTGCGAGATCGCCAGCAGCTCGTTGCCCGCCTTGCGCTGCACGTCCATCCACTTCCACAGCTCCTCGGGATGCCAGGAGTCGAGCGCGCTGTACGGCATCTCCGGGACCTTGGCGCAGTCGCGGAAGAAGACGTTGCGGTGCAGGTTGCGATTGTCGAACTGGGAGGTCCACTCGTAGGAGCAGAAGGCGGTGAACTTGCCGGGCTCGTTGGCCGCGTCGGCGATGTCGACGTTCTCCTTCCAGATCGTGCCGGCCACCTCCGGGGTCATGAGCTCCTTGATGGGCGGGCCAGCCATCATCTTGAGGAGCGCCAGGAAGGCGCGCTGCTGCTGCTCCTTGCTGTTCGGGTCGGTGATGATCAGACCCTGGACCTGGGGCAGCTTGCTCGTCGGCGAGCTCGGAGTGTTCGCCTCCTTGGTGACCCCGACGTACTCGGAGTGGTCGGTCACGCCCATGAAGTCGAGCGG
>CAZZFT010000223.1:0-6338 GCA_964653555.1 uncultured Spirochaetales bacterium
GTGGCTGCGCAGCTCCGTGCGCAGGCGCCGGTTCTCGCTGGAGAGTGCCTTCTTCTCGATCGCCTTCTCCAGGATGATCCGGATCTCGTCCACCTTGAAGGGCTTGCTGATGTAGTCGTAGGCGCCTTCCTTCATCGCGGCGATGGCGGTCTCGGTGCTCGCGTAGGCCGTCATCACGATCACCACCGTGTCGCTCGCGCCCGGCTCCCGGGCCTGGACGGCACGCAGCAGGTCGAGGCCGCTGCCGTCGGGCATCTGGATGTCGGTGATCACCAGATCGAAGTCGTCGTTTTCGAGGTGCGCGCGCGCCGACGCCACGTCGCCCGCGGTGACCGTCTCGTAGCCTTCGCTGCGCAGGAAGATCTCCAGGAACTCCTGCATGCTGCGCTCGTCGTCCACGACCAGCACCCGGCCGTGCCCGCTCATGTGCCCACCTCGGCGTGGGGTAGCCAGACGCGGATCGCGGTGCGGTAGCCATCGGCGCCGGGACCGACCCGCACCGTGCCGCGGTGCTCCGCGATCGTGCGGTGGACGATCGCCAGCCCCAGCCCGGTCCCGCCGGGCTTGGTGGTGAAGAACGGGTCGAACACGTGGTCCGCGACCTCCGCGGGAATCCCCGCTCCCTGGTCCATGACGACGATCTCCGCCCCGATCGCCTTCTCCTCGTCCATTCGGTCCCCGGAGACGGGCTCTTGAGAAGGCCGGGGGCCGCGGTCCGCCCGGGCCTCGATCCGGACCTGGCCGCCTCGGGGCATCGCCTGGATCGCGTTGAGCAGCAGGTTCCAGAGCACCTGCCGCAGCTGTCCCGGGTCGGCCTGGACCGCCAGCTCCGGCTCCACGGCGCTCTCGAGGGTCACCCCGGCGGGCCGTGATCCCTCCGCCATCTCCAGCACGTCGCCGATCGCGTCGGCGAGCTGGATCCACTCCACCTGGGGCTCGCCGGGTCGGGCGAACTGGAGGAAGTCGCCGATCAGACGGTCGAGCCGGTCGACTTCTCGCAGCACGATCCCCATCAGGCGCTTCGACTCCCCGGGCGGCACGTCGACCGGGTCGCGCATCATCTGGATCGAGCCCGAGATCGCCGCCAGTGGATTGCGGATCTCGTGGGCGATGCTCGCCGACAGCTCGCCGATGGCGGCGAGCCGCTCGGCGCGCCGGAGCTCCTGCTCCATCGCCACCACCGCGGTGACGTCCTGGAAGATCACCACCTCGCCGCCCGCGGCACCGGAGGCGTCGCGCAACACGTAGCGCCCGATGCCCAGATGGATGGTCCGACCCTGCGATCCCGCGTAGGGCATCCGGGCGCGCCCGCGCAGGCCGCTCGCGCGGCCGTCGCTCATCAGGGCGCCGATGCCCGGCAGCACCTCCTCCAGATCGCGGCCGAGGGCCTGGCTCCTCGTGAGCCCGGTGATCCGCTGCGCCTCCAGGTTGAAGGAGGTGACCCGCCCATCCAGGTCGGTGGTGAGCAGGCCGCTCTTCAGGCTCTCCACCGTCCGCTGGTGCAGCGTCCGCAGGTGAGCGAGATCCTGGGTGCGCTCGTCGAGGGCGTTGCCCGTGCGCACCAGCTCGCGCGCCAGGAATCCCGACAGGCCGCCGGCGGCCATCATCGCCGACGCGTGGACGAGCCAGCTCGTCACCAGCACCGCCGCGGGCTCGGTCGCCCAGGCCTCCCCCACCCCGAACCAGCCCCCGTGCCCGAGGCCGAGCACGAGACCGTAGGCCGCACTGCCCGCGATCGAGCAGGAGAGCGCTCCCCAGCCCGGGAACAGCACGCCGCCGTAGAGGCCCACCACCACGTACAGGAAGGTGAAAACCGACTCCTTCCCGCCGGAGAAGATCACCAGCGCCGTCACCAGGGCGAGGTCGGTGCCGACGTTGCACGCGGCGAACGCGCGCGGCCGCTGGATGCGGCCCACGAAGGGCCGGTAGATCAGCGTCGCCACGAAGCACAGCGCCACCGTGACGTAGAACCCCGGCCATTCGGTGGCCGGCACCTCCCGACCCAGGGCGTCGAGCAGCACGCCGATGCACAGGCTGCCCAGGGCCAGCGCCAGGCGCGCACCCATCAGCACGAGCAGCAGGCGATCGACCTGCCCCTCGCGGTGCTCCCCGACGCGCGGCGTCACCGCTGCGATACCCCTCGACGACGCGCCGATCCCGCGACGACTCCCCTAGCCGATCGTGTCGGCGATCTTGAAGATCGGCAGGTACATCGCGATCAGGAGTCCACCGACCGCGCCGCCCAGGAACACCATCATCAGCGGTTCGAGCATCGCCGTGAGCGCATCCACCGCCGCATCGACCTCCTCGTCGTAGAAGTCGGCGATCTTGGACAGCATCGCTTCCATCGCGCCGGTCTCTTCGCCCACCGCGATCATCTGGGTGACCATCCCCGGGAACACCTCCGATTCCGAGAGCGGCTCGGCGATCGTCTTTCCCTCGGAGATCGCGGCGCGCACGTCCCGCAGCGCCTCCTCGATCACCATGTTGCCCGCGGTCCGCGCCACGATGTCCAGACCGTCGAGGATCGGCACGCCCGAGGCGATCATCGTGCCCAAGGTCCG
Source organism: uncultured Spirochaetales bacterium (assembly GCA_964653555.1). Taxonomy (GTDB): domain Bacteria; phylum Myxococcota_A; class UBA9160; order UBA9160; family SMWR01; genus JAHEJV01. The sequence continues at coordinate 2,565 of CAZZFT010000223.1, forward strand.
CGTGAAACGCGCCACGGCGACCTTCTGGAGCAGCCCGCCGAACACGGGGAGCTTCAACGCCAGCGCATCGGTCGAGCGCCGGAAGCGGGGACTCCTCCGGCGCGCCATCCCGAACCCGACGAACGCCGCCACGATCACGGCGAGGATCAGGCCGATCCACTCCTGCATCCAGTGGGAGAGCCCCACCACGAAGGCCGTCGGGCCCGGGAGCTCGCCGCCAAAGTCCTCGAACATCTTCTCGAAGGTGGGAATCACCTTCGTCAGCATCAGCACCACGACGCCGATCGCGACCACCATCACGGTGCTCGGGTAGACCATCGCGCCCTTCACCTTCTTCGCCAGGGCGTCGGCCTTCTCCAGGTAGACGGCGAGGCGATTGAGGATCGTATCGAGGATTCCGCCGATCTCACCCGCCTGGACCAGGTTGACGAACAAGTCATCGAAGGGCTTCGGGTGCTTGCGCAGCGCGTCGGCGAAGGTGGAGCCCTGCTCCACGTCGCTCTTCACATCGCGGATGATGCCTTTGAAGGTCTTGTTCGGCTGCTGCTCACCGAGGATGTCCAGGCACTGCACCAGCGGCAGACCGGCATCGATCATCGTCGCGAACTGCCGGGTGAAGATGACGAGCTCGCGGGTCTTGATGCCCTCCTTGAGGAAGGGCAGATACTCGCTTACGTCCTTCGACTTCTCCTTGATGGTTAGCGGGAGCAGCATCTGGGCGCGAAGCTGCGCCATCACGGCCGCCTCGTTCATCGCCTCGATCTCGCCCTTCTTCAGGCTTCCCTGACGCGTGCGCGCCTTCCACTGAAAGATCGCCATCGCTCTACTCCTTGCCTTTCACGAGCGCGGTTCCCCTCAGCCCTTGCCGGCGCGAGCCGCCGGCGCGCCCGGCTGGGGACCCTTCCCGATCAGGTTGCGCAGCTCGTCCGCATCCGAGCTGCGCCCCAACGCGTCCTCCAGCGTGATCAGCCGCCTCTGGTAGGCGGCGGCCAGCGACTGGTTCATCGTCTGCATCCCGAAACGCTCCTGACCCACCTGCATCGCGGAGTAGATCTGATGGATCTTGTCCTCGCGGATCAGGTTCCGGATCGCCGCGTTCGGCACCATCACTTCCAGCGCCATCACGCGGCCCGGACCGTTCGCGCGCGGCAGCAGCGACTGGCACATCACCCCCTCCAGGACGAAGGAGAGCTGCGCCCGGACCTGGGCCTGCTGGTAGGGCGGGAACACGTCCACGATCCGGTTGATCGTCTGGACGCACGAGTTGGTGTGCAGCGTCGCGAAGGCCAGGTGGCCGGTCTCGGCCACGGTCAGCGCCGCCTCGATCGTCTCCAGGTCCCGGAGCTCGCCGATCAGCACCACGTCCGGGTCCTGCCGCAGGATGTACTTGAGCGCGTTCTTGAAGCTCTGGGTGTCGGCTCCCACCTCGCGCTGGTTCACGACGCAGCCCTTGTGGTGGTGCAGGTACTCGATCGGATCCTCGATCGTGATGATGTGCTCGTTCCGCTCGTTGTTGATCTTGTCGATCATCGTCGCGAGCGTCGTCGACTTGCCGGAGCCGGTAGGGCCCGTCACCAAAACCAGCCCGCGCGGCTTCTGGGCGAGCTCGGTCACGATCTTCGGCAGCCCCAGTTCCTCGAAGGTCTTGATCTTGAAGGGGATGGCACGGAAGGCCCCGGCCACGTTGCCGCGCTGGACGAAGACGTTCCCGCGGAAGCGCGAGAGCTTCTGCACGCTGAACGAGAGGTCGAGCTCGTTGCGCTCCTCGAAGTGGTGCTTCTGGGAATCGGTGAGGACCGAGTAGCAGAGCTGCTTCGTCTCGGGCGGCGAGAGCGGCGGCATCCGCAGCGGGTGCAGCTTCCCGTCGATGCGCAGCTGAGGCGCGGTGCCGGTGGTGATGTGAAGGTCGCTCGCGCCCTTCTCGATCATCGCCTTCAGCAGCTGGTGCATGTTGGCCATTCGGCGACGACTCCTAGTGATCCGCGGCCGAGACGCGGACGACTTCCGACAGCGTGGTGGTACCTTCCGTGAGCTTGCGCAGCGCGCTCTGCCGAAGCGTCTGCATGCCCAGTCGGATGGCCTCGCGCTTCAGCTCGAGCGCCGAGGCCCCGTTGAGCACGAATTCCTTCAGCTCGTCCTTGAGGTCCATCACCTCGTAGAGCGCGATTCGGCCCTTGTAGCCGGTATCCGAGCAGGTGCGGCAGCCGCGTCCCTTCACCGGCACCACGCCCTTCGCAACCTCGGCGTCCAGTCCGGCCTCGACCAGGGCCTCGGTCAGCACGTCGTCGTCGCGATCCTTGCACTCCTCGCAGATCCGGCGCGCCAGGCGCTGCGCCACGATGCAGTTCACCGACGAGGAGACCAGGAAGGGCTCGATGCCCATGTTGAGCAGACGGTTGATCGTGGACGGCGCGTCGTTGGTGTGAAGCGTGGACAGCACCATGTGACCGGTGAGCGCCGCTTTCACCGCGATCTCGGCGGTCTCGAAGTCGCGAATCTCACCGACCATGATGATGTCCGGGTCTTGGCGCAGGAACGAGCGCAGGGCGGCGGCGAAGTTGAGTCCGATCTCCTCGTGCATCTGCACCTGGTTGATGCCGGCGAGGTTGAACTCGACCGGGTCCTCCGCGGTGGAGAGGTTCTCGGAGATCTTGTTCAGCTCCGAGAGCGCCGAGTAGAGCGTGGTCGTCTTACCGGAACCGGTCGGACCCGTGACCAGCACCATCCCGTAGGGCTGGTGGATCGACTTCTGGAACACGTCCAGCTGGGGCTGCTCGAAGCCGAGCTTGGTCATGTCGAGCTGGAGGTTGGACTTGTCGAGGAGGCGGAGGACGATCTTCTCGCCGAACAGCGTCGGGAGGACCGAGACGCGGAAGTCCATCTCCCGGCCGCGACCCAGCTTGAGCTTGATGCGACCGTCCTGGGGAAGGCGGCGCTCGGCGATGTCGAGTTCGGACATGATCTTCAGGCGCGAGGTGATCGCGTTCTTGAGCTTCATCGGCGGCTTCATCACTTCGTAGAGCACGCCGTCGATGCGGTAGCGGACGCGGAATGACTTTTCGTAGGGCTCGACGTGGATGTCCGAGGCGCTCTTCTTGACCGCGTCGGTCAGGATCAGGTTGACCAGCTTGACGACCGGGGCGTCCTCGGAGGCCTTGGCCAGCTCGGCTGCGTCGACCTCGTCGTGATCGGTGATCAGGTCGATGTCCGAGTCGTCGAAGTCGCCCATCACGTCTTCGAGAGAAGACGCGGCGTCGTAGAACTGGTCGATGCAGCGGCGGATCGCCTCTTCGGAGGCGACCACCGGCTGGATGTTGTAGCCGGTGAGGAACTTGATGTCGTCGAGCGCGAAGATGTTCGAGGGGTCGCTGGTGGCCAGGATCAGCGTCGAGCCGGCGCGGTTCACCGGCACCACGCCGTGCTTAGTCGCCACCTCCTCGGGCACCAGCTCGATCACGGCCCGATCGATCTCGAACTCGTCGAGATTGATCGAGGGCACGCCGTACTGCTTCGCGACGAACTCGGCGAGCTCGCCTTCGTCCAGGTAGCCGAGCTTCGTGATCTGGGCCCCGAGCCGGTCGCCCGTGCCCTTCGCCTCGTCGCGAGCCTCGCGCAGCTGCTCCGCGGTCAGGAGGTTTTCCTTGACCAGGAGCTCGCCGATCCGCTCGTTCACGATCCCCCTCCGACACCATGCGCCGTGGCGCGTGCGAGCCGCAGCGGAAGCGTCCAGGCACGCCAAACCGCCGCGATGCCGCTGGAATATCGGCCCGCGGC
>CAZZFT010000224.1:0-6291 GCA_964653555.1 uncultured Spirochaetales bacterium
CTCCTGCCAGCCGGGACCGGAGCCCAGGTCGTAGGCGTGCATGCCGTGCTCGCCGTAGTCGAGACCCTCGATCTCCTCCTCTTCGCTCACGCGCAGACCCATCAGGACCTTCACCACGGCGAAGATCGCGGTGGCGGAGACCACCGTGGCGATGCCGTAGCAGACCACGCCGTAGAGCTGGGTGAGGAAGGTGTAGTCGGGGTTGGTGGTGAAGATGCCGACGGCCAGGGTTCCCCAGATGCCGCAGCTCAGGTGCACGGACACCGCCCCCACCGGATCGTCGATCTTGATCCGGTCGAAGAAGAGCACCGAGCCCACCACCAGGGCACCGGCGACCAGGCCGATGATCACGGCGCCGTGGATCGACACCGTGTCGGCGCCGGCGGTGATGCCGACCAGCCCGGCCAGGATGCCGTTCAGCGCCATCGAGAGGTCGGGCTTGCCGGCCACCATCCAGGAAGCCGCGATTGCCGCCACCGCGCCGGCGGACGCCGCCAGGCAGGTGGTGACCAGCACGAACGACGTGGCCCCGGGATCGGCCGAGAGCACCGAGCCGCCGTTGAATCCGAACCAGCCCAGCCAGAGCAGGAATACGCCGACGGTGGCCATCGGCATGTTGCTGCCCGGAATCGGGTTGAGCCGACCGTTCACGTACTTGCCGATGCGCGGGCCGAGCATCCAGGCGCCGACCAGCGCGCCCCAGCCGCCCACCGAGTGCACGAGCGTGGAGCCGGCGAAATCGTGGAAGCCCGCCTCGCCGAGGAAGCCGCTACCCCAGGTCCAGGAGCCGACGATCGGGTAGACCAGACCGACGAACAAGGTCGAGAAGACCATGAACGACGGGAGCTTGACCCGCTCCGCCACGGCACCCGAGACGATCGTCGCGGCGGTCGCGGCGAACATCGCCTGGAACAGGAAGTCGGTCCAGTAGGTGTAGCCGCCGCTGGCGTACTCCGGTGTCAGTCCCGCCGCGTCGGTGCCGATACCCAGGCCGCTGAACCCGAGGAAGCCGCCGATGATGTTGAAATCGCCGGGGTACATCAGGTTGAAGCCGCACAGGGCGTAGGTGAGGATGCCGATGCACGGGATGAACGTGTTCTTGAACAGGATGTTCGTCGTGTTCTTGGCCCTGGTGAGGCCCGACTCCACCGTCGCGAAGCCCAGGTGCATGATGAACACCAGGGCTGCGGACAGCATCATCCAGGAGTTGTTGGCGGCGAACTGACCCGGTGTCACTTCGTCGGCAAGGGCGGCGCAGGGCAGGAGTACGCCTGCCAGCAGCACCATCGAAATCCATCGGCTCATTCTCGTTTCCTCCTTCATGGGGTGTCCGCCACCCATCCATCCGGCGGGGGCGAGAGGGCTTCACCGGAGGCCGCTTGCTGCCGAGCGCGCGGTGTCCCCCCGCGTTTCCGCAGCACGCTCGGAAGCGCGCGGTCTCTGGTGTTCCGCCGCCCCTAGCGCAACGTCCGTGCCAACACGCGCACAGCTCATGAGATTCCATAACACTCGTTAGGGGTCCGCTCGGAGGTACCGGGTGCCCCTGTGCCGGGTGCAGCCCACCGCCTCCGCACGCGGGATGCCCAGCCGCCGGGCAGCACGCCTAGAGAGCGGGCAACGCTCGGAGCGCGCCCGTGTGCGCTTCCGCACGACACCGAAATGAGTCAACGGTGAAGAATCACATGTGTCGTAAAGGACCCACAAAAGACGCCCGCGTGCCCGTTGCCAGTCCGCGAAGACGATGCTTACATCCGCCGCGTCCCCCCGACAGACCGGCTCCATCTGATGCGAATCCAGGCTTTACCCGGGTTTTCCAGGATTCGTCTGGCTTCGCGGCGGGGGGCCAAGAAATGGTCTCACGGAGGACAAGATGACGATGGTGGGAAAGACGCTGGTCGGCCTGACGGTGACGGGCTTGCTCGTTGCCGGGCCGGCGTTCGCGAGCCCCGATGTCGACAAGGAACTCGCCGAGATGCGCGAGATGGTCGAGGGGCTCAAGCAGAAGGTCGAGGCTCAGGAGGAGCAGCTCCAGCACCAGGGCGGACTCCTCGAGGATGCTCAGAAGGTGGTTCGGGAACAGCAGAAGGATGACTCGGCGAAGTCGGCCCTCAGCGAGTACTGGGAGGCGGTCGACGTCAGTATGAGCATGGCCGCGAGCTACGCCTGGAACTTCCGCCAGCCCGACCTGAACACGGGTGGCGGCTTCCCCGGCGTTGGCGCGAACCAGGGCACGAGCGGCCTCTTCTATCCGTTCCACGGCGACCACAACAGCTTCCAGGTCGACCAAGTGATGCTCGACATCAGCAAGGAGGCCACGGACGAGAGCCGCTCCGGCTTCGGCTTCACGATCCTCTACGGCAACACCGCGGCCTTCCTGGGCCAGGGCGGGAACCTGGGTGCGGCGACGGTGACGATTCCGTCCGGCACCACTATCCCGGGCGTCGGTACAACCACCGGGGACGTCGTACTTGCAGCGCCCCAGAGCCGCCGCTCGTTCGGTGACTCGACCAGCGACTACTACATCCACCAGGCCTACATCAGCTACCTGGCTCCGCTGGGTATCGACGTGGAGTTCACCGCGGGCAAGTTCGCGACGCTGATCGGCGCCGAAGTGGCCGACACGTCGCAGAACTTCAACATCACGATGGGGAACATCTACAACCTGTTCCAGCCGATCGACCACGTGGGCATCCTGGCGTCCACCGAGGTCGGCCCGATCTCCCTCACCGGCGGTGTGGTGAACGAGGGCACCCTCTCGATCAGCTCGCCCGACATCAACAAGGAGAAGGGCTACATCGGTCAGGTCGGCTTCAACCAGGGCGACTTCGGCAGCGCCGTCACGGTCCTCTACACCGCGGACGGCCTTCCCATTGGGAACACGGCGTTGGGCAACAACTCGAAGAAGTCCGGGATCGTCGACGGCGTGCTGACCTACTCGGGCGACGGCTTCGAGGCCTGGCTGAACGGCGACTACACCTGGATCGAGGGCTCCCGCCCGAGCGCCTGGGGCATCGCCGTGGCGGGCCGCGTGCCGCTGACCGAGGTGTTCTCGGCCGCCCTGCGGCTCGAGTACGCCCGCGACAAGGGCGACTTCTTCGGCCTGGTCGGCCCGAGGAGCAGCTCGATCTACGGCGCGACGGGCACACTGGCCTACGAGCTGGCGGAGAACCTCACGCTGCGCACCGAGGTGCGTTACGACCGCGTGGTGGAGAGCGCTCCCCCCGGCACCAGCAACGAGTTCTTCACGAACACGTCTGCTGGCGATCAGGACCAGGTCGTGGGCCTGGCTCAGGTCGTCTACGCCTTCTAGCTGGTTCTGCTGAACGATCGAAGGGCGCGGCGCCGGGCTCCGGCGTCGCGCCCTTCTCCGTTCGGGGAGCGACTGCGCAGGGGCTGACGGCTCGCTGCGCGTCGGCCGACTCGGAGAGTCGGCCTCCTAGCGGCCGTTGCCGTCCGTTGCGCGCGCGGGAAGGCCGTCGAGGGTCCAGATGGGCGCGAGGCCGAGCTTCCCCATCTTCGTGTAGAGGGTGCGGCGGCCGATGCCCAGGGCGCGCGCGGCTGCCGAGCGGTTGCCGCGGTGGTCGCGCAGGGCGCGGGCAATCCGCCAGGCTTCGGCGATCGCCAGGAAGTCGCGGAGCGGTAGCGTCTCCGCCGTCCGGGCGAGCTCGTCGAGGCCGAGCTCGGCCACGGGGGAGGGGTGTCGGGGGATTCGATCGGAGCGCAGTTCGGCGGCCATTGGTCTTCCACAAAGCAACCCACGTACCATCGCGTCGCGACCGCGCGCTCGCACGAGAGCTCGTCTCTTCCCATTTTCGGGCGCTCGCCGTGGCCTGCGCTGCCGAAGCGTTGGGCATGGGCTGCCCAGCGGCTGCGCACGAGGAGGCGGAAACGGGCGCGTTCCCACTCGACTCCGCGACCCGCCGCGCGCGCTATTCGAGCTCGAAGATCTGCTCGACGCGGTAGAGACCGGGCTCTCTTCCCACCAGCCAGGCCGCGGCCCGAACGGCTCCCGTCGCGAAGTGGTCGCGCGTGTGCGATCGGTGCACGAGCTCCAAGCGCTCGCCGCGGCCGATGAACATCACCGTGTGCTCGCCGGCGTTGTCGCCTCCGCGCAGCGTCTGGATCCCGATCGCCCGGGCGGGGCGGGCGCCGATCTCTCCCGATCGCTCGAGCACGAGGCGCTCCTCGAGACCGCCGCCTTCGGCGATCGCCTCGGCGAGACGCAAGGCGGTGCCGCTCGGCGCGTCGCGCTTCGACCCGTGGTGCAGTTCGACGATCTCGGCGTCGAAGTCCGGGCCCAGTCTCCGCGCGGCCTCGCGCACCAGCCACGCCAGCACGTTCACGGCCAGCGAGAAGTTGGCGGCGCGCACCAGGGGGATCCGCGCCCCGAGCGCGTCCAGGGCGTCGCCCTGCGCCGGGGAGAGTCCCGTGGTCCCGGTGACATAGGCCGTTCCCGCGTCGGCCGCGGCCCGGGCAATCGCGAGGGTCGCTTCGGGAACGCTGAAGTCGATCGCGACGTCGCAGGCCTTCACCGCCGCCGTGACGTCGGAGGTGACGCGCACCCCGTCCTCCAGCTCCGACCCCAGGCGCGGATGCGAGTCGCTCTCCAGGCCGGCTCCCAGCACCAGCGAGGGCTCACGCCCGATCGCTTCGCGGACGCACGCACCCATCCGCCCGAGGGCGCCCACCACGAGCACGCGATGTTTCGGATCTGCCATCAGCGGGTGAAACCGAGCTCCTTCAACACCACCTGCAGCCGCTCGCGATGGACCTCGGAGAGAGGCGTGAGGGGCAGGCGGATCTCGGGGCCGATCAGGCCCATGAAGTGGAGCGCCGCCTTCAGCGGAATCGGGTTCGTCTCGACGAAGAGCGCGTCGAACAGCGCCAGCAGACGCCGGTGCTGGCGACGGGCGGCCTCGATGTCGCCGGCTCGGAAGGTGCGCACTAGCGCGATCATCTCGGAGGGCGCCACGTTCGACGAGGTCGCGATGACGCCGTGGCCGCCGACCGCCAGCACCGGGAGCGTCATCACGTCGTCGCCCGAGAGTACGCGGAAGCCCTCGGGGCAGCGGTCGATCACCTCGGAGATCTGCCCCAGGTCGCCGCACGCCTCCTTGATCGCCACGATCTGCTCGAGGTCGGCGAGGCGCGCGACCGTCGCCGGCGAAACGTTCGACGCGGTGCGCCCCGGGATGTTGTACAGCACCAGCGGGAACGCGGTGCGGCGGGCGATCTCGGCGTAGTGGAGGTAGATCCCCTCCTGGGTCGGCTTGTTGTAGTAGGGCGAGATCAGGAGCGCCCCGTCTGCCCCGGCGGCCTTGGCATGGAGGGTGAGCTCGATCGCCTCGAGCGTGTTGTTCGATCCGGTGCCGGCCACCACCGGAACCCGGCCGCGGGCCGCGTGCACCACGATCTCCACGACCCGGCGGTGCTCGCCGTGGGAGAGCGTCGCCGACTCGCCGGTGGAGCCGCACGGGACGAGTCCATCGATCCCCGCCTCGATCTGCATCTCGACGAGAGCGCGCAGCGCGGACTCGTCGATCTCGCCGTCGCGGAACGGGGTCACCAGCGCCGTCAGCACTCCTTCGAACATCGCGCCCCTCCGGATCGTTCAGCCCGCCAGACCCTCCGGCACGGAGATCCGCCCGACGAAGACCTCCGCGGCCGGGCCCGTCATCTCGACGTGGCCGTCGTCGCCGGGCCAGCGGATCTCGAGAGTGCCGCCGCGCAGCTCGACGGAGACCGCGCGGTCGACCACCCCGCGCAGGATGGATACCACGGCCGCGGCGCAAGCACCGCTCCCGCAGGCGAGGGTCTCCCCGGTGCCGCGCTCCCAGGTGCGCTGCTCGATGCACCCGCGGTCCCGGACGCGGATGAACTCGACGTTGACCCGGTTCGGGAAGGCCGCATGGTGCTCGATCGCGGGCCCCCAGCGCTCCACCGGGGCGCTCTCGGGATCTTCGACGTACACCACGGCGTGGGGGTTGCCCATCGACACCGAAGACACATCGAGCGTCTCGCCGCCGATCGCGAGCGGGACATCCAGCACGGGCCCCTCTCCGGTGGCCAAGGTGGTGGGGATCTTCGCCGGCGCCAGCACGGGCCGGCCCATGTCGACGGTGACCCGGTCGGCTCCGGCCCAGCGCGGCCGCACGACACCGGAGAGCGTCTCCACCCCGATCTCGTCGCGATCGCAGTGTCCGTGATCGCGCAGGTACTTGTAGAAGGCCCGGATGCCGTTGGCGCACATCTCCACCTGGGAGCCGTCCGCGTTCCAGATCTCCATCCGGA
>CAZZFT010000225.1:0-6258 GCA_964653555.1 uncultured Spirochaetales bacterium
AGGCGATCGATGACGCGGGGGAGCGGCTGACGGAGACGGGCCTCGCGATGGGGACGCCGGCCTACATGTCGCCGGAGCAGGGCCAGGAGGGTCGTCGCCTGGACGGCCGTGCGGACCAGTACTCGCTGGCGTGCGTGCTGTACGAGATGCTGGCCGGTCACCCGCCGTTCTCGGGCTCGAACGCACAGGTGATCCTGACGCGGCACTCGAAGGACCCGGTGCCCTCGCTGGGGTCGGCGCGCTCGACGGTGACGGGCCCGATCGAGTCGGTGATCGCGAAGGCGTTGGAGAAGGCGCCGGCAGACCGGTTCCGGTCGGCGGGCAAGTTCGTCGAGGCGCTGGACATGGCGGAGCAGGGAGTGACGCCTCGGGACGTGACGCCGGTGACGGGCACGCAGCACTCCTCGCTGGGGTTGTGGAGCGAGCTGGCGCGCCGGCGGGTGTACCAGGCGGCGGCCTCGTACGCGGTGATCGGCTGGGCGCTGGTGGAGGTGGCCGAGACGGTGGGCCCGCGGCTGGGGGTGCCGGACGGGTTCAACCAGTGGTTCCTGTGGTCGGTGATCGCGGGGTTCCCGGTGGCGGTGCTGTTGTCGTGGGCGTTCGAGCTGACACCGCGTGGACTGAAGCGGACCCAGGCCGTCGGGGTGACCCCTTCCACCGGAGTGCAGAAGCTCCGGCCCTGGCACCGCGCCGCGATGACGACGGCCGTGCTGGCGGTCGGTTTCGTGGGTCTCATGCTCTCCAACCTGACGTCCGCGACATCCGGCCCCGACGCGACCGCGGCGTCGGAGGCCGGCGGGACTCCGCTAGCGGAGGAGCTCGACGACCGCCGCCTCGCGATCCTCCCTCTCCGCGATATGACCGAGGATCCCGAGATGTCGGGGATCGGAGCAGCCACGGCCTACAGGATCACCCGCGATGTGAACGAGATCTCCGAGCTGTCGGCGATGTCGTTCGAGATCGCGCTGGATATCGCCGATGGCTCACCGGGAAACACCGCGGCGGTCGCCGCCGCTGCCGACCAGAGCAGGACCGGCACCGCGCTGATCGGTCATTACCGGACGTCGAACGGCGAGCTCCACCTTCAGGGTGAACTCATCGATGTCGTCAATCAGACCCAGCTGGACGCTGTGGGTCCGGTTGTCGGACCCGTCGAGGAACAGGGCCGGCTGGTCGAGGAGTTCGCTCAGCGGGTGCTCGGAGCGCTCGCGAACCACTTCGAATACGAGTTCGCCGGATCGCTTGGCAGCGCTCCGCGGTACGAGGCGTATCGAGCGTATGCGGAGGGCATCCGACGATTTCGGATCTTCGCCGATGTCCCGGGGGCGATCGAGAAGTTCGAGGAGGCGCTGCAGATTGACCCCGAGTTCGTCGAGGCGGCGCATTTCCTGGCGGTTCAGTACGGGACCATCGGTGACATTGCTGAGCGCAATCGGTATCTGGCCTACGCCCGCGAGCGACTCGATCGCTTTTCCCCGATTGGCCGACGCCAGCTCGATTACTACGTGAACGTGTACCTGGGCGAGCGGGACTTGCTACGGACGTACCAGGCGACGGTGGATTTGCACGAGATCACGCTGGGCTCGCTTCCGGAGATGGTCTCTCAGTACGCACTGGCTCTGAACCAGCCCCGCGTGGCAGTCGAGTACATTGACGAGGTCGGGGGGCTCAGCCGCCCGACCGCGTTCTTCTTCGAGCCGATCGTCTACCTGCATTCGCTCCACCTGCTGGAACGACACGAAGAGGAACTACGGATTGCCGACAGCGTGGCGACGGCGTACTCGGGCACCGTGATGGAGTCTTTCTTTACGGTGTTCGAGTTGATGGCTTTGGCCGCGCAGGGAGACGTCGACCGAATTCGCGAACGGTTGCCGGAGATCGAACCCCTATCCGGTGTCATCTTCCCGGCCGGTTGTTCATACGGCTACGTCGGCCGCGAGCTCTGGGCGCACGGGGAGGAGCAGCTCGCGAACGAGATGCTGCAGCGCGCGGCAGATTGGTTTGCGACCAACCCCGCTCCCGATGTCCAGACGTTCTGCGAGTTCGCCATTCCCGGTCCGGCCGAGCGCGCGCGCTCGCTGTACGAGGCAGGCCGCTACGTCGAGGCACGCGACGGGTATCAGCGATTGATCGACTCCGGGTCCGCTCTCGACTGGCAGGCGAATCTCTACCGGACGTTCATCGCGCGCGCTGAGGCGAGGATGGGCAACGAGGAGGCGGCGCGGGGCGTCGCCCGGACGCTCCTCGATTCCTCCGAGTTCCTGTATCAGCACACGTACCGGAGCTTGGCCGCGATGGCCGCGGTTCTAGGAGACGCGGACTGGGCGTTGGAGCTGCTGCGCGACGGCTCAAGAGTCGTGACGCCGGACGGGAAGGCCGACTGGTCGCTCCATTACCTGGTACACTGGGACCGCGACTTCGAGAGCCTGCACGGATTGCCGGAGTTTCAGGAGTTCATGCGCCCGAAAGGCTGAAGCGGTCCCCGCGTCTACGCCCCCCGGGGGCACGTGCCCCTCGCTGACTCACGGCCCGTCGTCGTGGCCGGGCCACTGAAGAAGGGAAAGACCATGGGAGGGGAGCACCTATTGATTAGAACGCGGCACCCGGGAATCGCTGCGCGAACCCGATCGATCGGCCTCGGGCTCCTTCTCGGAGTCGGCGGGTTCTGGTGGTCCGTTGGCTCGAATCCCCTCGCAGCCCAGGACGTCGGCGGCGCCCTGGCGGGCAGAGTCGTAGACGAGGCCGGTGCCCCGCTCGAGGGCGTGGTCGCGCGGCTGACCGATCCACGACGATCGCTGGAGTTCACGACGACCACAGATGCCCGGGGTGGCTTTCGCTTCGTGTCCCTCACGGTCGGAGAGTACGAGCTGAGGCTCCAGCACATCGGTTATCGAACCCACGTGCAGCTCGGCGTTACCGTGCGTCTCGGTGCGACGGTGTCGCTGGGAGAGATCGCCCTCGTCGTGGAGGCCGTGGAGGTCGATCCGATCGAGGTCAACGCCCGCGCGCTAGCGATCGATCCCGTGAGTACCGAGGTCGGGTTCGAGCTGAAATCGGAGATGTTCGAGCGGCTGCCGTCCGGTCGCGACTTCAAGTCCATCGCCACGCTGCTGCCCCAGGCAAACGAGAGCTTCTTCGGCGACCCCTTCAACGTCTCGGGCAGTACTGGGTTGGCGAACATGTACTACATCGACGGGATGAACGTCACCGACATCTTCCGGGGGCGCGCCGGGACGGATCTGCCGTTCAACTTCGTGGAGGCCCTGGAGCTCAAACAGGGCGGGTACCAGGCCGAGTACGGTCAGGCGCTCGGCGGTGTCTTCAATGCCGTCACGCGCTCCGGCACGAACGAGTTCGAGTTCGACGCGTTCGCCTACGCGTCCGGGAGCGGCTTCGCGGCTGATCCCAAACCGGTGCCCGGAACGAGCGGCACGGATGCCTTCTCGGACTATGACGTCGGCGTGAGCGTGAGCGGTCCGCTCGTCCGGGACCAACTGTGGTACGTCGCGGCGTACAACGCGCGGTTCGAGGGCTCCGATGTCGAGTTGACCGGGTTCCGCGTGCAGCGCGCTTCCGTCACGCGCCACATGTTCGCCGGGAAGCTCGACTGGCAGGCGGGAGCAGACAGTCGCCTCACGCTCTCGATCTTCGGCGATCCGACGCGCATCGACGACGTCAATCCGCCGGAATCGGGTACGTTCCTCGAGACCGTTGATCCCGCTCTGCTTGTCAGGGACGAGGGGAGCATCAACGCTTCGCTGAAGGCGACGTCGTCCGTCGGCTCGAACTGGCTGCTCGAGGGCAATCTGGGGTACCACGCCCGGAGGGAGTCATCGAAAGGTGCGACCGAGATCGGTCGAACTGAGCCTCGCTTCCTGGATCTCACCGACCCTTCGGGACTCATTGCGATCTCGGGCGGTGTCTTCGGAGAAGAGCGCTTCAACTCGGGACGCGCGCTCGTGAAGGGTGCGGTCACACGCTTCGCGGGGAACCACACCATCAAGTTCGGCGGCGAGTTCCAGAACAACAGCATGGACTGGTTCACGGACGGCCCCGGTGGACTCGGAAAGTATGCCGACGACCAGTTCGTCGGCTTCTACGAGCTTCACGATGGAGTCGTCCACAACCGAATCGGCTCGGTCTTCCTGCAAGACGAGTGGGCCGTGTCGAGTCGTCTGCAACTCAACTTCGGCCTACGGTGGGAGGGGCAATGGCTCGACGGAGGTGAGGGAGGAGTCCTCCAGCCGATCCCCGACCAATGGCAGCCCCGGGTCGGGTTCGTGTACCAGCCCGGCGAGCTAGGAAGCCAGAAACTCTACGGCTACGCCGGACGCCACTACCAGCAATTGGCCTTGCTCATGACCGCCCTGGAGTTCTCGACCGGGAACCAGATCGGACAGCGAATCTACTCCACGGATCCGCGCACCGATCCGGACGCCGAGGTCGAGATCATCGAGTTCGTCGGACCCGACGATCATTTCCTCGAGCGGATCGACGGACTGAACGGCGAGCACCTCGACGAGTTCGTGCTGGGCTACGAGCGGCTGCTGGGTGAGGGGTTCAAGCTCGGTATCAAGGGCGCGCACCGGGTGCTTCGGGACAACATCGAGATCGCGTTCAACCCCGATCCCCCTCCAATCTCTGCCGGTGGCAATCGAGGGAAGGGGAGCCTGGCCGAGTACGGGGATCCGGAACGGACTTACTCCGCCGCAGAGGTCAGCCTTCAGCATCAGTCGGAGCGTGCCGCGTTTCTGGCGTCGTACGTACTTTCACGCAGCCACGGGAACTACCAGGGTCTCTTCGGGACTGAATCCGGTGGCCTCGAGACCGGATCGTTGGGCCCCAACAACAATCAGACCCTCTACGCGGTCGCACAGCTGGAGAACAGTCGCGGGCTTCTTCCGCAGGACCGGACACACGTCGTCAAGCTGTCCGGAGCCTACGCCTTCGACTTCGGTCTGACGGCCGGGACGTTCTTCTCGGTCGCCAGCGGAACGCCGCTCAACGAGTTCCAATACTTGCCGACCGGGTTCTATACGCCGCTGTTCCTCGTTACAAGAGGCTCGGCCGGTCGGACCCCCGCAATCTGGGACCTGAGCATCCGGCTCGGATACGACCTGCCGACACAGGTCGGAGGTCGGGTGGTTCTCGACTTGCTGCATCTGGGCAATCCGCAGGGAGTCACCAATCGGGACGAATGGCGGTACAACAGCAGTCTGTGTGACGACGGCGCGAGACCCTGCAACCAGTACGACTCGTATGACGAGGCGATCGCGGGCGCAGCGCAGCCGAATCCAGCGTTCGGAGAACCGATCGCCTACCAGGCTCCGTTTACGGTGCGCCTTGGTCTCGAGGTCGGACTGGGCGGGGGGTAGCATGCACCTCTGACGAGATCCACCCCCCGACTGCGTGATTGGGTGTAGTGCGGGCCCTCGGACGTTCGGGAGCCCTGCGCCTCGCCACGCAGCCGGGGGTTTCGGATGCCACAGGACCACCATAGCGTCGATCGCGAACCGTCTCGTACGAAACGGAGGCTGCGGGTGGCGCTCGCGCGTGAGGACCTGCAACGGGCTCTCGGGGACCGCTACGAGGTACACGGAGAGCTGGGCCGCGGCGGGATGGCGGTGGTGTTCGAAGCGTGGGACACCGAGCGCGGCGGGCCCGTGGCCCTCAAGGTGCTCCACCCGGAACTCGCGGCCACGGTGGGCGGCGACCGGTTCCTGAGGGAAGCGCAGATCTCGGCCCGGCTCGCTCACCCGCACATCGTCCCCGTCCACGACTCCGGCAACGCCGGTCCGTACGTCTACTACACGATGGCCGTGGTGGACGGCGAGTCCCTCCAGGACAAGCTCCATCGCGAGGGCCAGCTCCCGGTGGACGAGGCGCTGGAGATCACCCGGGAGGTCGCGTCCGCGCTGGACTACGCGCACGCGCAGGGAGTGATCCACCGGGACATCAAGCCGGGGAACATCCTGCTCTCCGAGGGTGGAGCGGTGGTGACGGACTTCGGGATCGCGAAGGCGATCGACGACGCGGGCGAGCGACTCACGGAGACGGGCCTTGCGATGGGGACGCCGGCCTACATGTCGCCGGAGCAGGGGGACGGGGGGAGGCGGCTGGACGGCCGGGCGGATCAGTACTCGCTGGCGTGTGTGCTGTACGAGATGCTGGCGGGCCACCCGCCGTTCTCGGGCTCGACGGCGCAGGTGATCCTGACGCGGCACTCGAAGGACCCGGTGCCCTCGCTGGGGTCGGCGC
>CAZZFT010000226.1:0-6256 GCA_964653555.1 uncultured Spirochaetales bacterium
TCCGGACCGATCACCTCGATGATCTCCGAGGTGTAGCGGCGGGTGATGCGCTGGAGCTCGAACGGCGAGAGAGAGGTGGGGTCGATGCGGACGCCTCCCTTCGCGCCGCCGAAGGGCAGGTTCATGATCGAGCACTTCCAGGTCATCCAGATCGAGAGCGCCGTGACCTCGCCGAGGTTGACGTCGAGGGCGTAGCGGATGCCGCCCTTGGTCGGCCCCATGGTGAGCAGGTGCTGGACGCGGTAGCCGATCACCGTCTCGACGGTCTGGTAGTCGTCGCGCCGGAAGGGGAACGACACGATGTGGGCGCGCTGGGGATGGCGCAGCCGCTCCCAGACGTTGTCGTCCAGGTTCATGCGGCGCGCCACGGCGTCGAGCTGGGCGACGGCCAGGCGGTACATGGGGGTGTCCCACTCGTAGGCCGCGTCCATGCCGTTCATGCCCCCCGTTTCGGCGAACGACTAGGCCCGCAGTAGCTCCGGCGCGAGCGCCTGGACCATTTCGCGCAGGCCCTGCTTCCAGGGCACCTCCGCCGGGCCCACCAGCGATCGCATCCGGGAGTCGTCGGTCATCACGCTCTCGAGGGTATCGGGAGTCGACTCGAACTTCGGGACCAGGCCGGTCAGCTCGCCCAGGTACGAGCACCACTCCTCGACGCTCACGTGCTCGCGTCCGCACCAGTTCACCACCAGCGCCGGTACGCTCGCCGCCTCCACCAGGCCGGGCAGCGTACGCAGGATGTCGCGCTGGTGGAAGAGCGTGTAGCGGCTCGGGGCGTCCGTGTGCACCCGGATCGGCACGCCGTTCTTCATCATCAGCAGGTGGTACCAGGGCCAGCCGCCGGTCTCGCCGTAGGGGGTGTTGAGACGCGCGATCACCGTGGGCACGCCGAACTGGCGCGCCGCGGTCCGCACCACCGCTTCGGCCGCGATCTTGACGATGCTGTAGGTGGGCATGACGACCCGGTGGTTGTCTCCGAGCGGGCTGTCCTCGGTGAACACCGTGTGGCCGTCGGGCTGGTAGACGGCGGTGCTGGAGCAGTGGAAGAAGGCCTTTCGCGGACGGGTGTGACCGAGCAGCAGGCCCGCCGCCTCGGCGTTGATGCGCAGCTCGCGGTCGAAGTCGGGCTCGCGCGAGCGGGTCACGGCGAAGTGGAGCACGACGTCGAAGTCGGTCGGCAGGGACGAGAAGTCGCCCGACTCCAGGTCGAGTGTCTCGCAGCGCACGCCGGCGCCCTCGAGCGCGCCGCGCACCGCGGGGTCGGAGAAGCGCGCGATCCCCCACACCTCGTTGTCCGCGGCGAGGGAGGTGGCGATCGGGCGGGCGACCTGGCCGGTGAGGCCGGTGACGAGGATCTTCAGATCACGCATGGGGTCTCCAGGGCTCGTCCCGCCGGGCTCAGGCGGGCGGCTTCCGTTCGGCGGCCTTCACCAGCTCTTCGAGCGATTCGCCGAAGAGATCCTTGAAGCGCCACAGGTCGGGGACCAGCTCGCGACAGGCGATCAGCCCGAAGTCGAGGTGGTCGCGGTAGCTCGTGACGGTGACGTTCAGGCCCTGGCCGTCGGCCACCGCAGAGACCGGATAGTAGGTCAGCATCTCGCAGCCGCCGCAGTAGAGGGCTTCGCGCGGTCCCGGCACGTTCGAGATGATCACGTTGAAGGGCGGATTCAAGCGATCCATGATCTTCGTCCGGGCGGCGATGCGCGCCGCCTGGGCGATCAGCGCCGGCGTGGGAACCTCGCTCCAGTCGGTGAGCAGCGTTGCCGGAGTCGCCTGCTGCATGCGCTTCGCCGACTTCATCGCCGCGTGAATCCGCCGCAGACGGCCCACCGGATCGGCGATCTCGGTCGCGAGCTCCGACACCACCTGGGTGACCCGGTTGGTGTACTCGTGCATCTGGGCCTCGGTCCGGACCGAGACGGGCACCATCGCCTTGAGCGGCTCGTCGGGCAGCGCCCCCTTGTCCTCGAGGTAGCGCCGCAGCGCGGAGCCGGTCACCGCCATCACCACGTCGTTGAGGGTGGAGCCGAAGGCGTTCTTCACGTGCTTGAAGTCGGCGAGCGGCAGGGAGAAGAAGGCGAAGCGGCGGTGGGGGGTGATCGCGCGGTTGAAGGGCGTGCGCGGGGCGGGCGTCTGGGGGATCGGATCGGCGTCCACCTCGGGGCCGCGGCGGCGCAGCCAGCCGCCCGCGAGCGGGAGCCGGTCGAGCCCGACCGTGCGCGCCACGGCGCCGAGGGCCTCGTTGCTCTCCCACAGATCGCGCGCCGTGCGGTAGAGCGTGCGAGCGGCCCGGCCCGGGGAGAACACGAGGCCGGTCACTCCCCGCGCGAGCATCTCGGTCGTCGGCGGGATCGCGTCCGGCTTCCAGGGGGTCTCGGGCGGTGGAACCGGGTCCCCTTCGGGCGTGCGGTCGAGCAGCACCTGCGTCATCTCCGCGCCCGAGACGCCGTCGATCGTGCAGTGGTGGATCTTCGAGTAGAGGGCGATGCGACCGTTCGCGATGCCCTCGATCACGTAGATCTCCCACAGCGGCTTCGAGCGGTCGAGCGGTCGGGCGTGCAGACGCGACACCAGCTCGGAGAGCTGCTGGTCGTCGCCCGGAGGCGGTACCGCGATGTGTCGCAGGTGGAAGTCGAGGTCGAAGTGGGGATCCTCGATCCAGTAGGGGCGGTCGAGGTCGAGGGGCACCTCGACCAGGCGCCGGCGGTAGGGCGGGAGCAGGTGGAGGCGCTGCTCGAGGGTGTGCTGGAGTGCGTCGCGGAAGGAGCGGTCGCCCGGGGCCTCGAAGAAGGAGAGGGAGGCCACGTGTCCGAGCTGACCTCCCGTCTCCATCAGCAGGAAGGCGTTGTCGAGTCCGGAGAGCTGCTGCATCGGGGCCTCCTCCTCAGGCCGCGTCGCCGCCGCG
The DNA here is from genome assembly GCA_964653555.1 of uncultured Spirochaetales bacterium. GTDB lineage: Bacteria > Myxococcota_A > UBA9160 > UBA9160 > SMWR01 > JAHEJV01. Next base: position 2,906 of record CAZZFT010000226.1, read on the forward strand.
AGCGCGCGCGGAGGAGGGGGCGCCGCTGCCCAGCGTCGCCGAGGCGAGGTCGTGGTACGCGGCGTGGAGACACTCCTCGTAGAACTCGGGGTCGGGGAGCATCTCGCGGCAGGACGTGAAGGAGAGGGTCACCTCTCCGCAGTAGCTGAAGATCGGGTGGATCAGGCCCATGCCGTCGAGGATCGGCCCCATGCCGTAGTTCGCCACCAACCGGGCCCCTCCCGAGTAGAGCGGAACCTGCGGCCCGGGAACGTTGGTGATCACGGTATTGAACAGGGGGCTGATCCGATTGGCGAGGCCGAGGCGGGTGTAGGCGAGGGCCGCGAGCTCGGCGAGCATGCCGGGCAGGAATTCGGTGACGTCGGTGAGCAGGGAGGCGCCCACCGCCTGGGAGATCTTCTTCTGGGACTGGGTGCCGCGGTACACGGCCTCCAGGCGCGCGGCCGGGTCCGCGATCTCCGAGTGGACCGAGGCGCTCATCATCGAGATCCGGTTGCCTCCCGAGCCCGCCTCCTGCTCGCTGCGCACCGAGATCGGCGCGGCGGCGATCAACGACTCCTCGGGCAGCTCGCCCTTCGCCTCGAGGTAGCGGCGCAGCGCGCCGCCGCAGATCGACAGGATCGCGTCGTTCACCGTGGCGCCGGGGACCGTCTTGCGAATGTCGCGGATCGTGCCCAGGTCGAGCACCACCCCGCCCGCCACCCGCTGGGGCGACACGGGGCCGTTGAAGCGCGTGCGCGGCACGGTGCCGATCGCCTCGTAGCTCGCACTGCGCCGCTCGTGGTCGATGCGCCGCCAGGCCGGCACGGATCGGGCGAGGACGCGCGCGAGCCGGAACGGCTGCTTCAGGTTGTGACGGGCGGCCTGCGCGAGCAGCTGCACGCTGCTCGGGGTGCGATCGGGAACCCACGCCTTCTCGGGCGGCTCCGGCTGGATGTCCGGTCGCAGGTCGTGGATCGCCGCGACCAGCTCCGAGCCCGAGGCCCCGTCGATCGCCGCGTGGTGGATCTTGGTGACGATCGCGAAGCTGCCCTTGGGGATGCCGTCGATCCGGTCGAGACCTTCGATCAGATACATCTCCCACAGCGGCATCGTGAGATCGAGCGGGTGCGAATGGAGCCGCGCGACCTGGGTGCAGAGCTGACGCCAGTCGCCCGGCGCCGGCAGCGCGATGTGACGCACGTGGAACTCGAGGTCGAAGTTCTCGTCCTCGACCCAGTAGGGGTGGTCGAGATCGAGCGGCACGGTCACGAGCTTCTGCCGGAAGCAGCGGGCGAGATGGAGGCGGCGCTCGATGTTGGCGAGGAAGCGCGCGTAGGAGAGCGGCGCCGACATCGTCGACGGGTCGTAGATCGCGAAGCCGCCGATGTGCATCGGGGCGTTGCCGGTCTCGAAGTAGAGGAACGTGGCGTCGAGGCCCGACAACTGTTGCACCGGGAACCTCCGTTTGGGGGGCAGCGGATCGACGCCCGGACGGGGCGGCATCCCGTCTCATTCTAGGGGAAGGCTCGGAGGGCGAGGGAAGCGATCGGCCGGAGCCCCACCGCCCTTCAGTCAGCACATCGAGAGTTCCTGCCATGGCCTTGGAATCGAACAGGAATCACTTCCGGAAGCCCGGGGTGCTCCCGCCCGCTGTAGGCCGCCGGCCCACCGGGAAGACGGCGAGGCGCGGCCTCCCTGGCTCGGCGGGCCCAGATCCGTGGTATCTCTCCACACGCTCTCACATGAGTGCCGCTCTCGAACGGAACCCCCCGCCAAGACGAGAGGAGAAGAGCCCATGACGGCCCGCAAGAAGACGCCGCGCAAGAAGGCGTTGCGCAAGAAGACCTCCCGGAAGAAGGCCCCGCGCCGTCCCGCGGCGCGCCAGAGCGCCGGACAGCGCGCGCGCAAGGCAATCGAGGACGGACTCCGCGACCTCGAGAAGCGCCTGCCCAGCAATCTGCGCGGCTCGGTCCGCGACCTGCGCGCGAATCTGGCCTCGTTGTGGCGACAGATCGAGAAGTCCCGGCAGGACCGCGAGCAACGCTGGCGGCGGATGGAGCTGCAGCTCCGCCGCGACATGGGCCGGCTGCTGCGGCGGCTCGAGAAGATGGTGGACCCGGGCTCGCGGGGCGGGTCCCGCAAGAAGAAGAGCGCGCGCAAGAAGGCGTCGGGACGCAAGAAGACCGCGCGGCGCTGAGGGCCGCGTCCCCGGTCCGGGGGCGGAACGTCCGCGAATCCACGACCCGCGCGCGCGGCCGTGTAGAGTAGGCGTCATGGACGACGCGTGGACATCCGCACTCGTCTGATCTTCGCCCTGGTGGCGATCTCCCTGGTGAGCATGGCCGCGGTCGGCGCGTTCGCCTACGGGGCCGTGCAGGACCTGCTGCGCGAAGACCAGCTCCGCAAGCTCGAAGCCGTGGCCGCGAGCAAGGAGCAGGACCTCCAGCGGGTGCTGGTCGCCTGGCGCGACCGGGTGCGCCTGGTCACCAGCCGCACCCAGCTGCGCCGTCTGCTGGCGGCCGCCTCGGAGGAGGCCGGCGAGCGCCCGGGCGATTCGGAGCCGCTGGAGCGCATCCTCGACGACGCGCGCCACGCGGTGTCGGCGCTGCGTGGGATCGCGCTCTTCACGCGCGACGGTCGTCTCGTGGCGCGCAGCGGAGAGCTCCCGCTCGACGCCGCCCCGGCGCCCGAGCAGCTGGCGCGGGTGCGCCGAACGGCAATGCACCGCGACGCCTTCGAGGGCCCCGACGGCGAGCCGCGGGTGTCCTTCCTCGCCCCGATTCACCTCGACGATCACCAGATCGGCAGCGCCTGGATCGTGCTGTCGGCCCACGAGCTCGACGACGTCACCGGCGCGACCCCCGGCCTCGGTCGGACCGGCGAGACGCTGATCGTCCGCGCCGATCCCGACGGCCGCGCGCGCGTGCTCTCGGGCCGCCGTTTCGAAGAGGGGGAGGAGTCCGAGGCGCCGGGGCGTGAAGGCGGGCCGATCCGGCCCACCCAGGAAGCGGTGCGCGGCGTCGAGGGCGAGTTCACGCGCGCCGTCGACTACCGGGGCGAGCGGGTCTACGCGGCGACCCGTTGGATTCCGGACCCCGGCTGGGGGCTGGTGGTGAAGATGGACGTCGCCGAGGAGCGCGGCGCGATCCTCGAGCTGCGCGACACGCTGTGCAAGCTCGCGCTCTCGCTCTCGGCCTTCGGCATCGTCGCCGGCACGGTGCTCGGGCTCTTGTTCTCCCGCCGCCTGCGCGAGCTGACCCTCGTGGCTCGGCGGATCGGCGCCGGCGAGTGGGACCTGCGCGCGGACGAGCACGCCGAGGACGAGATCGGCCAGCTCGGCATGACCTTCAACCGCATGACCGAGCAGCT
>CAZZFT010000227.1:0-6242 GCA_964653555.1 uncultured Spirochaetales bacterium
AGGTAGGCGATCGCGGCGAGGCCCAGGGCCACGAACAGGCCGACGATCAGGTCGCGAACGGGCGAAGGCTGCATACGTTCTCCAGGGGCTCCTAGACGCCCCAAAGCGCGGTGATCACGTAGTCGAAGAGCAGGACGGCGACCGAGCCGGTGACCACGGTGCCGGTCGTCGACGCCGACACTCCCGCCGAGGTCGGCTCGCTGGTGTAGCCGCGGTAGGTGGCGATCATCCCGACCAGTGCGCCGAAGATCGCCGACTTGAGCAGCGTGCCCGCGATGTCGTCCTCGAAAGTGATCGCGTTCTCCATGCTGGATACGTAGGTACCGCCGTCGACGCCGAGCAGCCCGACGCCGACCAGGTAGCCGCCGAAGAGCGCGAAGAGGATGAAGAGCGCGTTCAGCATCGGCATCGCCAGAAGCATCGCCAGCGCCTTCGGCTTCACCACGTAGTCGATTGGGTCGATCGACATCATGCGCAGGCCGTCGATCTGCTCGGTGGTGACCATCGTGGCGATCCCGGCGGCCATCGCCGAGCCGGCGCGCCCGGTGACGAGCAGCGCCGTCAGCACCGGCCCCAGCTCGCGCACCAGGGACAGTCCGACCACGGCTCCGAGCGATCCCTCGGCCCCGAAGCGCGACAGCGTGACGTAGCCCTGGAGCCCGAGCACCGCACCGACGGTGGCGCCGGAGAGGCACACGATCACCAGCGACAGCACGCCCACGTCGAAGATCTCGTCGACCAGGCGCCGGAAGCGCCACGGCGGCCGAACGACGTTGTTGCCGATATCGCCGACGAAGACGGTCAAGCGCCCGAGGTGGGCGATCCCGTTGACGGTGCGGAATCCCAGCCGGCGCAGGGCCTTCACGGCTCGCTCTCCTCGGGGGCTTCCGCGTCGAGCTCGGCGGCGAAGAAGCGCGCGACCCGGGTGTCGGGGTGATGGCGCATGTCCTTGGGTGCCCCGCTGACCGCCTTCCCCTCCTGGAGGAAGACGATCTGGTCCGCCATCCGCAGCGAGGAGGGGATGTGGTGGGAGGTGATCAGCAGCGAGAGTCCGAGCTGCCGGTTGAGATCGACGAACAGGTTCTCGATGCGCCGCACGTTGATCGGGTCGAGACCCGAGAAGGGCTCGTCGCAGAGCACGATCTCCGGATCGGTGACGATCGCGCGGGCCAGGGCCGCGCGCCGCAGCATCCCGCCCGAGAGCTCGCGCGGGAGCAGCGCGCCGGTGTCGGGCAGCCCGACCGCCCCGAGACGGCGCTCGACCTCGGCGGCGACGTCGTGCTCGGACAGGTCGGTGTGCTCGCGCAGGGGCAGCGCGACGTTGTCGAAGACGCTCATCGAGTCGAGCAGCGCGCCGTGCTGGAAGAGCATCCCGATGCGATCGCGGACCCGGAACAGCTCGCGCTCGGACAGCCGGGTGACGTCCTCTCCGGCCACCCAGACCACTCCCCGCTGGGGCCGCACCAGGCCGCCGATCGCGCGCAGCAGGGTGCTCTTCCCCGAGCCGCTGCCGCCGAGGATCACGCTGATCCGCCCGCGCGGGAACCGGCAGTCGAGCCCGCGGAAGATCGGGTGACGACCGAAGGAGAGGTGCACGTCCTCGAGCCGGACCCGTGCCTCGGTTTCGCCCGCGCTCATCGCCCCCCTCCGTTGCCGGCCCCGTAGAGTAGCCGCAGATGGCCACTCGTCGGGCTCGACGCCGACCTGCAGGAGATCCCCCAAATCGGCGAGCCGAGAGCCTTTCTGGAGTCCGAATCGGAGGCGGGGCGGACCGGGCCGGGCCCGGGTCCGGGCCATTGAGACGGCCGTCCGGCTGGGGTACGCACCCGGTTCCGCCGCCCGGAGGGTCCATGCCCGCCTCCCGCGCGCGCGCCCTGCGCGCCGCCGCCCGCCGACTGAGCCGCGAACTCGGCCAGCTCTCCTTCGCCCCGCCCGTGAGCCACGTGTACGACCCCTTCGACTACGCGCGCCGTCCCTACGCCGCGTACCTCGATGCCTACGGCGAGTCGCTCAAACGCGTCGTGTTCCTCGGCATGAACCCGGGACCCTTCGGCATGGCCCAGACGGGCGTCCCCTTCGGCGACGTCGCCTTCGTGCGCGACTTCCTGGCCATCGAGGCGCCGGTCGCCCGCCCGGCCTCGGAGCACGCGAAGCGGCCGGTGCGCGGGTTCGCCTGCCCGCGCAGCGAGGTGAGCGGAACCCGCCTGTGGGGAGCGATCGCGGAGTCCTTCTCCGACCCGAGGCGCTTTTTCGCGCGCCACTTCGTCGCGAACTACTGTCCGCTCCTGTTCCTGGAGGCGAGTGGGCGCAACCGCACACCGGACAAGCTGCCCGCGCGCGAGCGCGAGCCGCTGTACCGGGCCTGCGACCGCCACCTGCGCCGTCTGGTCGAGGTGCTGGAGCCGAGGTGGGTGGTGGGGATCGGGGCCTTCGCCGAGGGCCGCGCGCGCGCGGTGCTGGGGGACGCGGTGCGGGTCGGCCGCGTGCTGCACCCGAGCCCCGCGAGCCCGCGCGCCCAACGCGACTGGGCGGGCCAGGCGCGGCGCGAGCTGCGGTCCCAGGGCGTCTGTCGAGGAGCGGAAGGGGGTTCGCGATGAGCACGGGTCCCGGGCGAGATCGGGTGGCGAGGGGAGCGGGGATCGGCGCCGCGCTCGCCCTCGCCGCTGCCTGCGCGGCGCCGGCGCAGGAGGCGCCCGCGGCGGCGCCCGCCGCCGACTCCGCCGCCGCCTGGCGCGAGAGCGGACGCGCGGAGCTAGCGGCGACGCGCGCGCTGACGCCGCCGGCGAAGCCGGCACGCAACGTCATCCTGTTCATCGGCGACGGCATGGGCGTCTCCACGGTGACGGCCGCCCGGATCCTCGACGGTCAGCTGCGGGGCGAGCGCGGCGAGGAGAACCGGCTCGCCTTCGAGCGCCTCCCCTACGTGGCCCTGATCAAGACCTACAACACGAACCAGCAGGTCCCCGACTCGGCGGGCACGGCGACGGCGCTGCTCACCGGCGTGAAGACGCGCGCCGGTGTGATCGACCTCGACACGACCGCCCGGCTCGGTGTGCCCAGCCGTCCCGAGCAGCGCCTGACCACGCTCTTCGAGCGTGCCGAGGCGAAGGGGCTCGCCACGGGCGTCGTGACGACCGCTCGCCTCACCCACGCCACGCCGGCCGCCGCCTACGCCCACACCCCCCAGCGCAACTGGGAGAGCGACGCCGACCTGCCGGCCGAGGCCGCCGCAGCGGGCGAGCGGGACATCGCGCTTCAGCTCGTGGAGTTCGCGGGGGGCGCCGGCCTCGACGTGGCGCTCGGCGGCGGCCGCGCCAATTTCCGACCCGCGGACGCTCCCGACCCCGAGTATCCCGATCAGCACGGAAGGCGCCGCGACGGCCGCGACCTGGTCGCCGCCTGGCGCGCCGCGGCTCCCGGGCGTACGAGCGTCTGGAACCGGGACCAGCTCCTGGCTCCGGAGACCGCGGCGGCGCGTCAGGTGCTGGGCCTGTTCGATCCCTCCCACATGCAGTTCGAGGCCCAGCGGGAACGCGATCCCGCTGGCGAGCCGTCGCTGGCGGAGATGACGACTTTCGCGATCGACCACCTGTCCCGGAACGAGAAGGGCTATGTGCTGCTCGTCGAGGGCGGCCGGATCGACCACGGCCATCACGCGGGGAGCGCGTACCTCGCGCTGCACGATGCGATCGCTCTGTCCCAGGCGGTGGAGGCGGCGCTCGTGCGCGTCGATCTGACCGACACGCTGGTGGTGGTGACCGCCGACCACAGCCACGTGTTCTCGATCGCGGGCTACCCGTCGCGCGGAAATCCGATCCTCGGGCTCGTGCGCGTCAACGACGAGCGCGGCGCGCCGAGCGGCGAGCTGGCGCGCGACGCCAGTGGGCTGCCCTACACCACCCTCGGCTACCAGAACGGACCCGGCTACACGGGCGCCTCGGACGCCCAGCCCGAGGGACCGAAGCACTTCCCGCACGAGCCGAAGCGGGTCTCGGGGATCACGCGCGGCCGCCCGGACCTGACCGCCGTCGACACGACCGACCCGGACTACCTCCAGGAGAGCGCGGTGCCCCTGCGCTCCGAGACCCATGGCGGCGAGGACGTCCCGCTCTACGCGGGCGGCCCCGGCGCCCAGCTCTTCCACGGCGTCCAGGAGCAGAGCTACGTCTACTACGCGATGGCGGCGGCGCTGGGCTGGTGAGCGGGGAGACGCCGCCGCCGACGCGATCGGATCACTTGCGCCGCTCCGCCCAGGTTCCCGTGGGTCCGCGGAAGACGAGCACGCGCTGATCGGTGTGGATGGTGGCGACGTTCGTGCGCGTCACGACGTCCTCGATCTTCTCGCGTAGCTGCAGCCTGATCGGGAAGAAGCCGCCCGCGTCGGGAGAGAGACCGAGCGCCGACCGGTTGGTGACCACCACCGCCACGTTGGCGCCGACCGACAGCGATTGCAGGTCCTCCTGCGGGCCGAGCCGCACCTCGGTGAATCGGCTCAGCGGACCCACGAAGCCCAGGGTGCGCTGGGGCAGCACGACCAGCGCGACGCGATCGCCCAGATGGGCGGTGTTCGGAGGCTTCTCGCCGGGCTGGTAGGCCACCTCCTGCCAGCTCGACGAGCGGGTGGCGATCGCGAGGACGCGCTCGTCGGTGACGATCACGCCCACCAGTCCCCGGGTCCCCGTCCAGAGCACGCGCTCGCCGATCAGACGCTCGACGGTCGACGTGCCGCCCGCCTCCGCGTCGACGGCGATGAAGACGTTCTCGAGCACGAGGATCTCGATCAGGTCACCCAGGGGAACCTGATCGGGGCGCGTGAGCTGGCCGGCGGCCATCCCCGGAGCGAGCGCGAAGAAGAGCGAGAGCGTCAACGGGAGGAGGGAGTGGCGGCGCATCCACGTGAGAGAAGCAGTTCGCACCGGCGGATGCCAAGTGGCCCGCAAAGCGGGAGCGCCGGGTGCACACGCCGGCGCCGTCGCGCAATCTCCCGGCATGTCCCGGCTCCCGCGCTGCGCGCCCCACCTCGCCGCCCTGCTCGCCATCGCGCTCGCCGTTGGCTGTGCCACCTGGAAGCGCTTCCAGTACGAGGGAGCGGGTCGGGACGACTGGCAGAAGCCCGACGAGGTGGTCGCGCTGCTGGGGATCGACCCAGACGACCGCGTGGCCGATGTCGGCGCCGGCGGGGGGTACTTCACCTTCCGTCTCGCCGACGCCGTCGGCCCCGAGGGCCGCGTGTACGCCGTCGACGTCGACTCGGATCTGCTCGCGTATCTGGAGGAACGCGTGCGGGAGGAGGGCCGGACGAACGTCGAGGTCGTGCGCGCCACCGCCGACGATCCGCGGCTGCCCGAAGGCGAGATCGATCTGGTCTTCCTGTGCAACACCTACCACCACATCGAGGACCGCCCCGCGTACTTCCGCCGGGTCCTCGCTGACCTGGCCCCGAACGGCCGCGTCGCGATTGTGGAGCTCGACGAGCGGAGCGGCGGATTCATTCACTGGATCGGTCACTTCACCACGGCCGACGCGATCGCCCGCGAGATGCGCGAGGCCGGCTACCGGCAGATCGCCGACCACCCGATCCTCGATCGCCAGAGCTTCCTGATCTTCGGTCCGGACGACGGGACCGGGGAGTAGCGGAGTGCTGGCCGCCTTCGCTCGGCTTCGCCTCGCTGCGCGTCGGCCGACTCTACGAGTCGGCCTCCTTGCGCTCCAGCGCGCGTCGGTAGCCGGAGTAGCGTGGCTGATCGACGGCGAGCCGCGCGAGTGTGGTCTCTCGCAGGTGCTCCGCGAGACCCGGAGTTCCGAGGCTCAGCTCTCCGCCGCGCAGGCGCCGACAGAGCTCGCGGTTCAGCTCCGCGAGCGAGCCGTCGCCACCGAGCAGCGCGCGCAGACGTTCGCGCTCGGCGGCGTCCTGGGCGGGACCCAGGGCGAGCTCGCGCTCGACGATCGCCAGCGCGTTCACCGCCACCCGCGCGTGGAAGGCGGCGTGCCCCTCGAGGCGGGGAAGCGCCGTCTGCTCGAGGAACTCGCGCACCGCCGTGACGAGCTGAGCGGCTACGGGGGAGTCGTGCACGGTCACTCCTGGGGTGCGAGCAGGGCGAGCAGATCGATCTCGGCCTCGGACGCCCTCCGCCCGATCGCCGCCCGCTCCACCGAGCGGTCGGCACCGCGCTCGAAGACGTCGCACATCATCATGCACATGACGCCCCACTTGAGCGAGCCCATCACCTCCCAGAAGCGCA
>CAZZFT010000228.1:0-6185 GCA_964653555.1 uncultured Spirochaetales bacterium
GTTCTTCGGTTCTCCGCTCGGCTTCGCCTCGCTGCGCGCCCTGCGGGCTTGCGGACGCGCCGTTCAGGAAAGCTGGCCTATTCCCACTCGATGGTCGCCGGTGGCTTGGACGAGATGTCGTAGACCACGCGGTTCACGCCCTTCACCTCGTTGATGATGCGCGTGCCGATCGTCTGGAGCACCTCGGGCGGCAGCGGCGCCCAGTCGGCCGTCATCGCGTCCACCGAGGTCACGCAGCGCACGGCAATCGCGTTCTCGTAGGTGCGCTCGTCGCCCATCACGCCCACGCTCTGCACGGGCAGGTAGACCGCGAAGGCCTGCCAGAGCGCGTCGTAGAGGTCGGCGCGGCGGATCTCCTCGACCACGATCGCGTCCGCGCGGCGCAGAATCGCGAGCCGCTCGCGGGTGACGTCGGTGATCACGCGGATCGCCAGCCCGGGGCCGGGGAAGGGATGGCGGCCGACGAGCTCCTCGGGCAGCCCCAGCTTGCGCCCCACCTCGCGCACCTCGTCCTTGAACAGCTCGCGCAGCGGCTCCACCAGCGCGAGCTGCATCCGCTCGGGCAGGCCGCCGACGTTGTGGTGGCTCTTGATCGTCGCCGAGGGTCCGCGCACCGACACGCTCTCGATCACGTCGGGATAGAGCGTCCCCTGCACCAGGAAGTCCACCTCGCCGAGCTTGCGCGCCTCCTCCTCGAACACCTCGATGAAGGTGTGGCCGATCAGGCGCCGCTTGCGCTCCGGGTCGACGACGCCGGCGAGACGGTCGAGGAAGCGGTCCTCGGCGCGCACCGTGACCAGCGGGATGGAGAGGTGGCGACGAAACAGCGACTCGACCTCCTCCCGCTCGCCCTCGCGCAGCAGGCCGTTGTCGACGAACAGGCAGGTGAGCTGCTCGCCGACCGCCTGGTGGACGAGCGCGGCCGCCACCGAGGAGTCGACGCCGCCCGATAGCCCGCACACCACGCGCCGCGACCCGACCTGCTGGCGGACCCTCGCCACGGCCTCGTCGATGAAGGCCTCCATCGTCCAGCTGCCCGTGCAGCCGCAGATGCGCTGCACGAAGTTCGCCAGGATGCGGTCGCCGCCCTGGGTGTGCGCCACCTCCGGGTGGAACTGGACGCCCCAGATCGGGCGCTCGGCGTGGCGCACCGCGGCGAAGGGCGAGCCCTCGCTGGTTCCCAGCACCACGAAGCCCTCGGGCAGGCGCAGCACCCGGTCGCCGTGGCTCATCCACACGACGCGCTCGGCGCCGCCCGGGAGCTCGGCGAACAGCGGGTCGTCGCGCTCGAGCTTGAACAGCGCGCGGCCGTACTCGCGGTCGTCCGCCTTCTCGACCACGCCGCCCAGCCGGTGGGCCATCAGCTGGAGCCCGTAGCAGATGCCGAGCACCGGACGGCCGAGGGAGACGATCTCCGGGTCGAGGTCCGGGGATCCCGGATCGAGCACGCTCGATGGACCGCCCGACAGCACGATGCCCGCCGGGTTCCAGGCCTCGACCGCCGCGCGGTCGAGCGGGGGGTGGATCTCGCAGTACACGCGCTGCTCTCGGATGCGGCGCGCGATCAGCTGCGTGAACTGCGAGCCGTAGTCGAGGATCAGGATGCGGTCGCGATGCGACTGGGGCTCGCGCTGGGGGGCGCTGGTCACCGGGTTCGTGCTCTCGTCGGGCGGTCGGGAGGTCGACCGGTGCGGGGATCCGGAGGGAGCAAAATCTAATCGATCCGGTAGTTCGGCGCTTCCTTGGTGATGATCACGTCGTGGACGTGGCTCTCCTGGAGCCCGGCCGCGGAGATCCGCACGAAGCGCGCGCGATCGCGCAGCGCGACGAGAGTCGCTGCACCGACGTAGCCCATGCCCGACCGCAGACCGCCCACGAGCTGATGGACGTTGCTGGTCAGGCTGCCGCGATAGGGGATCCGCCCTTCGATGCCCTCGGGCACCAGCTTGCTGACCTCGCCGACCCCGGCCTGGAAGTAGCGATCCGCGCTGCCCTGGGTCATCGCGCCCAGCGAGCCCATGCCGCGGTAGACCTTGTAGGAGCGGCCCTGGTAGAGCACGACCTCGCCCGGCGCCTCGTCGGTGCCGGCGAACAGCGAGCCGATCATCACCGTGGAGGCCCCGGCGGCGAGCGCCTTCACCAGGTCGCCCGAGAACTTGACCCCGCCGTCGGCGATCACCGGGACGTCGGCGCGCTTCGCCACGCGTGCGGCATCGAGCACGGCGGTGAACTGGGGCACGCCGACCCCGGCGACGACGCGGGTGGTGCAGATCGAACCGGGACCGACGCCGATCTTGACCGCCGACACGCCGGCCTTGATCATGTCCTCGGTGCCCTCGGCGGTGGCCACGTTCCCGCCCACGAGCGGGAGATCGGGGAAGCAGCGCCGCAGCTCGGCGACGGTGTCGAGCACGCCCTTCGAGTGACCGTGGGCGGTGTCGACCACCACGACGTCGACGCCCGCGTTGACCAGCGCCTGCGTCCGCTCGTAGGTCTCCGCGCCGACGCCGACCGCCGCCCCGCAGCGCAGGCGCCCGAGGGCGTCCTTCGAGGCGGCCGGGAAGCGCTCGCTCTTCTCGATGTCCTTGATCGTGATCAGCCCGCGCAGATTCCCGTCGGCATCCACCACGAGCAGCTTCTCGATCCGGTGCTCGTGAAGCAGCTCCTTGGCGCGCTCCATGTCGGTGCCGGGGGGCACGGTCACCAGGCCTTCCCGGGTCATGAAGCGGGAGATCTCCTGGTGGGTGTCGCGCACGAAGCGGAGATCGCGGTTGGTGAGGATCCCGACCGCCTTGCCGTCGCGCGTGATCGGCACGCCCGAGATCTTGTAGCGGGCCATCACCTCGAGCGCCTCGTGGATCCGCTGCTCGGGGCGCATCGTGATCGGGTCCGAGATCATCCCGGACTCGGAGCGCTTGACCTTGTCGATCTCGGCGGCCTGGGCCGTGATCGGCATGTTCTTGTGGACGATGCCGATGCCGCCGTTCTGGGCCAGACAGATCGCCGTCTCGTGCTCGGTGACCGTGTCCATCGCCGCCGACAGCAGCGGGATGTTCAGCGCGATCTCGCGCGTGAGACGGGTGCGGACGTCGACGGTGTCGGGCAGCACCTCGCTGGCGGAGGGCTCGAGCAGGACGTCGTCGAAGGTCAGGGCCTCGCGGATCTCGACACCGTCGCGCTGCGCCTCCCTCGGATCGGGGCTGCGTCGCGTGTCGGATTCGCTCATGCACCTCACCCGTCGATCGTGGGGCGGTGGAGCCGCCGAGTGGCTGCACCTCGGTCGTCCGTCGGGTTGCCGACCGCCGTCGGACCTCACCGAGCTGCCCTCGCCCCCGGGAGCTTCGGGACAGATTAGAGGCGCCCCCGCGGTGGGTCAATCGAGCCCGGGGCGAACGCCGCCCGTGCGCAGAACGAGCCTAGGGGAGCAGACGGACCAGCAGCTCGCGCAGCGTGGCGATCGCGTCCTCGGGTTTCTCGGGCGAGGCCGCCGCCACGGTCCGGTCGTCGAACAGGCCGAGTCGCTCGCAGAGCGCCTCGGACCCGCCGCGCTCCTTGTCCTCGAGCAGCACGTGGAACGCGCGCGCCCGCGGCAGCATGTCGAGCGCCTCGATCGCCGGGCGCAGCGCGCGGATCGAGGCCTCGACCCCGTCCCCGTGGACGAACAGCGCGGCGAGGGCGCCGTGCACGACGAGCGGCCAGATCGGCGCGAAGCCCGGCGCCGCGGCGACCTCGACGAACTCGATGCCGAGCTCGTCGTCGATCGGGATGCGCGCGGTCGTCCACACGCCCGGGGCCTCACCCCGAGGGGTGGACTCGACGCCCGGCAGCTTCTCCAGCAGACCGCGGAAGGCCTCGTGGGTCTGCGTCTGCGCGGCGAACACCACCACCTTCGCGTCCCAGGGCGTGCCCTCGCGCGGCCTGCCCTGCTCCAGCCAGTCGCGCAGGCGACCCGCCATCGTCGGCGCGAACAGCCCGGCGACCGGCGCCTCCGGGCTCGCGTCGTCGGAACGCAGGTCGACCATCCCGCGCCGCGCGAGGGTCTGGAGCGTGCGCAGCACCTGATAGTCGGGGTAGCTCGAGCGGTCGAGGACGTCCCGCACGCGCTGGGACAGCTCGAGCAGGAGCAGCACCTCCTGGGTGAGCGGGTGCAGCACGTTGGGCAGTGACGATCGCGCGACGCGCAGGGAGACGCGCGCGTGCAGCGGCGGAAGCTCGCTGCCCAGGCGCTCCCACTCCTCGGCCTGGCGCCTCCCCTCGCGCAGCAACGCCCGGGTCGGTCGATCGATGGCGGCCGCCTCCCCGCACTCCTCCTCGCGGAAGGCAAAGGTGCCGCGGCGCCAGGTGAGCAGCCGATAGAACGCCTTCTCCCCTTCGATCTGGGCGGTGCGCGCCTGGAGCACGTCGCCGTCGCGCAGATAGATGCGCCCGGTGGCGGCGCGCCGTCCGCCGCCCTGGCGCAGCTCGATGACGCCCGTCTTGCGGTTCACGTGGAACAGCTCGATCAGCTCGGCGAGCGCGATCTGGGACAGCTTCCCTTCCACCCCGGGCGTCGCGCCGCCCGCAGCGGTGCGCAGCGGCTCGGGGCGCCGCTTCTGGAGCATCGCCTGGACGAAGCGGGCGATCGTGTCCGGGTCGGCGTGGGGCGGAATCACGCGGCCCGCCCGGGTCGGGCTCCCGGACTCCTCGCGCCCGCCCTGGCCGATGAACAGGATCCCCATGGCGCAGGTGTGGGGATTCGCGTGCAGGATCTCGGCGAGCCGCGTGCCGTCGATCAGCGGCAGATCGATCTGGGCGATCATCACGGCGGGCTTCTCGGCCAGCGCCACCTCCAGCGCGGCGGCGCCGTGGTGGACGATGCGCGCCTCGATCGCCAGCGCCCGGACGGCGGCCGCCACGCGGCGGGCGCGGTCGGAGTCGCCGTCTGCGACGAGAACCGTGTCCGCCATCTACCCGAGCCTCGGCACGCGCAGCTCGCGCTGCAGACGGAAGGCGAGCGACTCCGCCAGGGCCCGCTCGCTGGAGTGGAACAGCTGCGCCTCCGACCCCTTCTCGTCGGCTCCGGCCACCAGCACGTAGGCCGGACCGTCCCCGAAGTGCACGGCGAAGGGAGGCGCCCCGGCGACCGCATCGTCGGGCAGCCAGGTGATCCGCTCGTCGGCCGCGTCGACGCCCCCCGGATCGCCGAACACCACCAGGTCGGTCGCGCTCACCGAGTCGCGGCGCATCCGCAGCCCCTCGGCGAAGGCCTCGGCCAGCGCTTCCCCGGGTCGGCAGAAGAACACGCCGCGCTCGCGCGGCCGGCGACCGATCTCGGAGACGGCGAAGCGCAGCAGGGAGGCCACGCTCTCGACCGGCTCGCGCGCCGCTCCCACCGCCAGCTCGTCGAGGGCGGCACCCAGGGGAAGGCGCGCCAGGCGCCGATCGCGCTCGCGGCCGCGCCGGTCCTCGACGATCCGACCCTCCAGCACGCGGAACAGCGACTCGACCTGGGTCGCATCGCCCGGATAGGTGACCGTGCCCAGGCTGAGCTCGGGCCGGACGTCGGCCTGGATGGCCGCGAGCGGCTCGCCCTGCTCCAGCGCCTCGCGCGTGCGCTGCTTGAAGGTGGCGGCGCCGATCGCATTGCTCTCGGTCAGCAGCACGCAGAACTCGCCGTCCTCGTCGACGGCCAGCACGTCCGTCCCGCGCAGCAGACGACCGAGGTGGCGGGCGAAGGCCGAGTGCCAGGCCCGGAACTCGCCCTCCTCGAGCCGCTGGCGCAGCGGACCGAGGGGTCCCAGGGACACCTGGAGCAGACCGAAGCTGCGGCCGAAGCGGTTGGCGCGTTCGATCTCGTTGCGCACCACGTCGTGCAGGTACTCGATCCGGTAGGCGCCGGTTTCCGCGTCCTGGAAGGAGCGGCGCTGGAGGTGACGGAAGCGCTCGGCGTTGCGGAAGGCGACGTCGGCGAAGGACATGAACTTCTGGACGCAGGCGCGATCGACGTCGTCGAAGCGCTCCCCGCCGAGCTTGTCGGTCAGGCGGATCACGCCGACCAGCGCCTCGTTGCGGCGCAGGGCCACCACCAGCGCCGGCCGGGGCAGGCCCTCGGGACCGCTCCAGTCGGCGAGCGCCGACAGCGCGCCGGCGGCGCGGATCGGGTCCGGGAGGTCGGCCTCGGAGATCCGCTCGCGCTCCTCCCCGAG
>CAZZFT010000229.1:0-6119 GCA_964653555.1 uncultured Spirochaetales bacterium
TACATGGAGATGCTGGAGCAGACGATCGACGAGATGCGCGGCATCGCCAGCGCGCCGGAGGTCGATCCGGAGATCCGGCTGCCCGTCCCCGCGCGCCTGCCCGAGGCCTTCGTGCCGACGGTGAACGAACGCCTCGTGCTCTACAAGCGCCTCGCCAGCTGCCGCGACGATGCCGAGCTCGACCGCCTGCGCGACGAGATCCTCGACCGCTACGGGGCGCTTCCCGACGAGGCGCGCCACCTGGTGGAGGTGATCCGGCTCAAGATCCAGGCGCGCGCGCTGGGCGTCGCCACGATCGATCTCTCGAACGGCGAGCTCATCCTCACCGCGTCGACCAACAGCAACGTCGACCCGCAGCGTCTGCTGCGCCTGATGGCCCAGGCGGGCGGCGGCATCCGCGTGACGCCCGGCCACAAGATCCTCGCCCCGGCGCCGAAGGGTCGCGAGCCCCAGGACCTGTTCGATACGGCGCGCCGGGTGATGGCGAGTCTGGCGGGGTGATTCCCGATCCCATCCCAGGCGGGACGCTCAGCCGGGCGAAGCCCGCCTATCGCTCCTCGTCCCGCGAGATGTCGGAGCTCCGTCCGAGGGTGCCCCCCACGCGCGGTGGAATGCGACGATCGCGCGATCCATCGCCGTGCGACGCCTCCGCTCCCCGCGCCTCGCCCGCCGCGATCTTCGGGTGGCCGGCCGGGGACGAGTCGGTTGCCCGTGATCGGGAGGAGGGTAGGCCATGCACCGCCCCGCTCTCGCGCTATGCGGTCCGGCGCTCGCGGGCCTGATCGCGATCGCCTGCGCGACCCGGCCGATCCCGGAGCCCGAGCGGATCCCGATTCCCGCCGGACTGAGCCAGCAGAACGCGGAGGTGGCGATCCTCTCGGCCCTGACGAACAACCCTCCGCCGGGCGTGTACGACCCGCGGACGGAGATGTCCGAGGAGGAGTTCGATCGCCTGCTGTGGAGCTACTACGTGGCGTCCCCGAGCCGGGCCTGGGTGGTCGGGGCGCGCCAGCCGGGCCGGATCACCGGCGTGATCGAGCGGACGAACTATCGCCTCCGCACCCACGTCCGCTACGACGACGGCGCCGCGACCGTCTCGATCGTCGACTCCACCGGCTTGGATCAGAAGGGCGGCCGCATCCACCGCGGGGCGCTCTCCTGGATCCTCAAGCTGGAGACAGGCCTCCGCGCCGAGCTGCGGCGGATGACCCCGATCTGAGGCCCGCGAAGCGCTTGCGATAGGCGGCCGGCCCCATGCCCGTGTGGCGCTTGAAGAGGTCGCGGAAGAAGGCGGTGTCCTCGTAGCCCACGGCGGCGCCCACCTCGGCGACCGTGCGGTGGTCCTCCTCGAGCAGGCGCTTCGCGGCCCGCACGCGCAGGCGCTGGAGATAGTCGAGCGGCGCGGTACCGGTCGCCTCCTTGAAGCGGCGCGCGAAGTTGCGCGGGCTCGTCCCCAGCTCCCGCGCCAGCGCGTCGAAGCGCACGTCCTCGCGACAGTGGCCGTGGATCCAGCGCTCGGCGCGCTTCACCAGCTCGTCGCCGTGGGGCGAGCCGACCGGGAGCACCGCGAATCCCACCTGGCAGTCGCGCGGCATGTCGAGAATCAGCGCCTTGGCGCACTGCACGGCGGTGGTGCGATCGCAGAGCTTCTCCACCAGGTAGAGGGCGAGGTCGAGCGCCGCGTGGACGCCGCCGCCGCAGTACAGGCCGTCCTCCTCGGTCACCAGTGCGTCGGGGCACCAGCGGACCGCCGGGAAGCGGTCGCGGCACTCGTCCACCAGCGCCCAGTGGGTCGTCGCCTCGCGCCCGTCGAGCAGACCCGCCGCCGCGAGCAGGCTCACCCCGGAGCACACACCGGCGATGCGCGCGCCGCCCGCATGAAGGCGCGGCAGGGCCTCCACCACCGCGCCGTTGCGCGCGATCACCTCCGCCACCGGGAGCCCGCCCGAGGGCACGAAGACCAGGTCCGTGCGCTCGATCTCGCCCAGCGAGCAGTCGGGCTGGATCGTGTAGGGTGCGTTCGGGCACACGGGCCCGCCGTCGGCCGAAGCACTGCGCACGCAGAAGCGCGGTGCGCCGGCGGGCTCGCCGAGCAGGGCGTTCCACAGCACGCCCGCGTCGCGGAAGACCTCGTGGGGTCCCACCGCGGTCGAGGCGTGACCTCCCTCGAGGAAGAGGAGCGTGACATCGATCGGCCGGGTCGGGTTTGTCCGATTCACCCACCTACAATGGCGTATCCGCCGCCTCGCGGCGAGGGGGCCCCTCGCCGATGCTTCTGCCCGAGGAGAACCCATCATGCGCAAGTTCCTGATCGAGAGACGGATTTCCGGGGTGGAGAAGCTGGATTCGTGCGGTCTGGCCGAGGCGGCGCGGACCTCGAACTCGGCGCTGGCCGAGCTCGCTCCCCGCGTGCAGTGGATCGAGTCCTACGTCGTGGACGGCGGGACGATGTGCGTCTACCTGGCCGAGGACGAGGAGGCGATCCGGGTGCACGCCGAGAAGAGCGGCTTCCCGGCCAACAAGATCACCGAGGTGCGCGGGATGATCGATCCCACCACCGCGGTCGGCTGAGGCGCGACCGACGCGGCACAGGCGGCGGACCCGGGTGGCCGATCTACTCTCCCGCCGTGCGCGAATCCGCCGAGCGCTTCACCAACCGCGAGCTGTCCTGGCTCGACTTCGACCGCCGCGTGCTCGAGCTCGCGAGGGACCCGGCCCGACCGGTGCTCGAGCGCGCGAAGTTCCTGGCGATCTTCTCGCGCAACCTGGACGAGTTCTTCCAGGTGCGCGTCTCCCAGCTCCAGGACCTGGTCGCCGAGGGCGACTCGCGTCGCTCGCCCGACGGGCTCACCCCCTCGGCGCAGCTGGCCGCCGTGCGCGAGCGCGTGGCCGAGCTGACCCTCGCCGCCCACGAGACCTTCGAGCACGAGCTGCGGCCGGCGCTGCGCGCGGCCGGGATCGACCTGGTGCGCTGGAGCGAGCTGTCGAGCGCGGAGCGCGAGAGCACGCTCGCGCCCTTCGACGAGCAGATCCAGCCGGTGCTGATCCCGCTCGGTGTCGACCCCACCCATCCCTTTCCCTTCGTGAGCGGTCTCTCGCTCTCGGTGTGCGCCTTCGTGCGAGCGCGCAGCGGCGGTCCCCGCCGCCTGGCGCGCGTGAAGGTGCCGGCCTTCCTGCCGCGCTGGTGGGAGGTCGGCCCCGGACGCTACACGCCGGTGGAGGATCTGATTCGGGCGCACTTCGACCTGCTCTTTCCCGAGGACGCCGTCGACGGCGCGAGCTTCTTCCGCGTCACGCGCGACGCCGACCTCGAGATCGAGGAGCGCGACAGCGGCGACCTGCTGAAGGCGGTGGAGGCGAGCCTCTACCGCCGCCGGCGCACCAGCGACGCGGTGCGTCTGGAGGTGGCGAGCGACCTCGACCCGGACGTCCGGGAGGTGCTGGAGCGCGAGCTCCGGCTCGAGCCGGACGAGGTGTACGAGATCCCCGGCCTGCTCGACCTGGGCGGACTGTGGGAGATCTACGCTCGCGCTCCGTCGGATCACAAGGACGAGCCGTGGACTCCCGCGGAGGTGTTCCGCGGCCGCGGCAAGGGCAGCGCCGCGGGCGAGGCGATCTTCCGCACCCTGCGCGAGCACGACGTGCTCGTCCACCACCCCTACGAGAGCTTCGAGAGCTCGGTCGGCGCCTTCCTCACCACCGCCGCCGAGGATCCGGCGGTGCGCGTGATCATGACGACGATCTACCGCACCGGGGGCTCCGAGAGCAGCATCGTGCAGGCGCTCCAGGACGCCGCGTCGCGCGGCAAGCAGATCGTCGTGCTGGTGGAGCTGAAGGCGCGCTTCGACGAGGCGTCGAACCTCGAGCGCGCGCGCTTCCTCGAGCGCGCCGGCGCCCACGTGGTGTACGGCGTTCTCGGGCTGAAGACCCACACGAAGCTCGCCTTCGTGGTCCGCGAGGAGAGTGGACGCCTGCGGCGCTACTGCCACGTCGCCACGGGCAACTACAACCCGGTCACGGCCACGCTCTACGAGGACCTGGGCCTGCTCACCAGCCGCGAGGACGTGACCCGCGACGTCGCCGAGCTCTTCCAGCGTCTGACCAGCGGCAGCAGCGCACGCAGCTACGAGAAGCTGCTGGTCGCGCCCGAGGGCCTGCGCAGCGGGGTGGTGGAGCGGATCGCGCGCGAGGCGTCCCGGCGGAACGGCCGCATCTTCATGAAGGTGAACGCGATCTCCGACCCGGCGGTGATCGACGCGCTCTACGACGCCTCGTGCGCGGGCGTCGAGATCGACCTGATCGTGCGCGGCATCTGCTGCCTGCGACCGGGCGTGCCTGGGCTCTCCGAGCACATCCGCGTGCGCTCGGTGCTGGGCCGCTACCTCGAGCACTCGCGCATCTTCCGCTTCGGCACGCCGGGCGGGCCCGGCGAGACCTGGATCGGCTCCGCTGACCTGATGCAGCGCAACCTCGACCTGCGCGTCGAGGCGCTGCTCTTGGTGGAGGATTCCTCCCTGGTGGAGCGGATCGACGACCTGATCGGCATCTACCTGCACCCCGATGCGCGCGCGTGGACGCTCGCTTCCGACGGCACCTGGAAGTGCACCGGAAGCTTCGACGTCCAGGATCGGATCCACAGTCTGACCGCGCCCGCGAAGCCGAGCGGCCTCGAGCGTTAGGTCCGCGGAACGCGCCCGGCGCCGGGCGCCTGGGGGACCTCGCGGCCCTCGAGCCACGCCGCCAGCATCTCGTTCACCAGCTCGGGGGCGTCCTGCTGGACCCAGTGGGAGGCGTCGGGCAGGTAGCGCACCGTCAGGTCGCGCACCCAGGCCTCGGTTCCGTAGGTGGTAGCCAGGGAGAGCGCGACGTCCCGGACTCCCCAGAGCAGCAGCGTCGGGACCCCGATCGGCGGCAGGCCGAGCGCGAGCTGGCGGCGCATTCCGCCTCCGAGCACGAGCGCGCGGTAGTAGTTCAGCATCGCGGTGAGCGCGCCGGGCCGCAGCGCCGCCTCGCGGTACACCCGCGTCACCTCCTCCGGGAAGCGCTCCGGGTGGACGGCGGTGCGACGGAAGGCCTCGCCGATCGCCTGCGCACCGCGGCGCGCGAGCAGCCACTCGGGCAGGCGCGGCAGCTGGAAGAAGAGGACGTACCAGGAGCGCAGCCACTGGCGCGAGTGGCGCCAGGCCGCACGCCAGGGCCCCGGATGGGGCACGTTCATCACGACCAGGCGCTCGAGCTCGCGCACCCGGCGGATCGCCAGAAGCCAGGCGAGGATTCCGCCCCAGTCGTGGCCGATCAGCACGGCGCGCGACGCACGCGCGGCGTCGATCAGACCGGCGACGTCGCCCAGCAGCGCCTCGATCGCGTAGTCCTCGCGGTGCGGCGGGCGATCGCTCTCGCCGTAGCCCCGCAGGTCGGGCGCCCACGCGCGGTAGCCGAGACGCGCGAGCAGCGGAAGCTGGTAGCGCCAGGAGTAGTGGGTCTCCGGGAAGCCGTGCAGGCACAGGGCGAGGCGATCGCCCTGGCCGCAGGCGGCGACGTGGAAGTCCAGGCCGTTCGCCCGGACGCGCTCGCTGCGGATCTCCTCGGACGGGGCGGCGGCCATGGGTCCACGCTACCGCGACGGTCGGAGCCTCGGCTGCATTCGCCCGCGGTTTTGCCATGCTCTGGCGCGTGCCGCGCTCCGCCCGCCTCGCCCTGGTCGCCCTCGCCGTCGCCCTGACCGCCTCCGCGGCGGCGGCGGACGAGTCCGTGATGCTCGACGGGGTGGCCGCCCAGGTGGACGGCAAGATCGTCCTGGTCTCCGAGGTGCTGCGATCGGTCGCGCCCCAGGAGGAGGCGATGCGCCGCGCCGGAGCGCCCGAGAGCGAGATCGCGAAGCTGCGCGCCGACGGTCTCGAACGACTGATCGAGTCGCGCCTGATCGAGGAGATCGTCGACAAGGCGGATCTCCAGGCCTCCGACGAGGAGATCGACCGCGCGATCGAGGGCATCGCGGAGGAGAACGGTCTCACGCTCGAGCAGCTCTACGCGAGCGTCGTCTTCCACGGCATGTCGGTGGAGGAGTACCGCGCCCAGATCAAGAGCGACTTCGAGCACCGCAACGTCGTGAACGCGAT
>CAZZFT010000230.1:0-6095 GCA_964653555.1 uncultured Spirochaetales bacterium
GCTTCTGCTCCTCGGTGCCGTACTTGAGCAGGATCTTCTGGTTTCCCGAGTTGGGAGCCACCACACCGAAGAGCGACGCGGCGCCGATGCTGTAGGCCAGCACCTCGTTCATGTAGGCGTGCTCCATGAAGCTGAGCCCGCAGCCGCCGTACTCCTCGGGAAGGTGCGGCGCCCAGAGCCCCGCCTGCTTGACCTTGGCCTGGATCTCGTGGCGGAGCTCCCGGGCGCGCACGCGATCGGTCTCCTGATAGGAGCCGTCCTCCTGCCGCCAGCGCCACAGCTCGTTCTCGTGGGGCAGGATCTCCCGGTTCACGATCTCCGCGGTGAGCAGGCGGATCTGGTTGATGCGATCGGACACTCCGGGGATCGCTTGCACGTTCATCGGCATGGGGGGCACCTCCAAGGGCTTCTTACCAAGTCGCGCGGCCACGAGGCAAGCCTATCGGCGGGGGATCGCCGTGCGGGCCGGACGAGGCGCCCACCATGGTATCCTGATTGCCCAGACGGAGTTTCCCGGCGATGGCCTACGCCCACTTCGAGCGGCTCTCGGCGATGGACCTGAGCTTCCTGGCGATGGAGGACGGCCGGGCCCACATGCACATCGGCTCCGTCAACGTCTTCGACGCGGAGCCCTTGCGGCGCGAGGACGGGGGGATCGACTTCGAGCGGCTGCTCGCCTTCATCGACGCGCAGCTCTATAAGGTGCCGAGACTGCGGCAGAAGCTGGAATGGGTGCCGGGCTTCGGCCAGCCGGTCTGGGTGGACGACGCCCGCTTCAACCTGCGCTTCCACGTGCGACACACCGCGCTGCCGCCTCCGGGCGACCTGCGGCAGCTCAAGCGCCTCGCCGGGCGGATCCTCTCCCAGGAGTTCGACCGCGGGAAGCCCCTGTGGGAGGACTGGTTCGTCGATGGCCTCGAGGGCAATCGCTTCGCGCTGATCTCGAAGGTGCACCACTGCATGGCCGACGGGCTCTCGGGCGTCGCAATGGCGAACATGCTGGTCGGACCGGATCCGGGTTACAAGCCGGCGCCCAGCAAGGAGTGGATCCCGCGCCCTGCCCCGGGCGCCACCCAGCTCGTCCTCGAGGAGCTCCGACACCGGGTGGGAGCGCCGTTCTCCCTGCTGGCTGGCGCGCGTCGGGAAGGCGAGGGCCTCGGGCGCCCTCGGGGCGTGACCTCTCCCTCGCTCTCCGGCCTGCGCGCGCTGGTGGACAACGTGCGGGACGCGATCGGCAGCGGGACGAAGACGCCGCTCGGCGTCGAGATCGGGCCCCACCGCCGGTTCGACTTCACGCAGCTGCCCTTCGCCGACGTGCGCGCGATCGGGGCGAGCGCCGGCGGGACCGTGAACGACGTCGTGCTCGCGATCGCCTCGGGCGCCCTGCGCAGCTTCCTGCGGCGTCGGGGCGTCTCCGTCGCGGACCTGGACCTGCGCGCGGCCGTTCCCGTCAGCGTCCGCACCCAGACCGAGCGCGCCTCCCTGGGCAACCGCGTCTCCGCGATGCTGGCGCACCTGCCCGTCGACGAGCCGGATCCCTGGCGGCGGCTCGTGCGGGTCGTCGAGACGACCCACGAACTCAAGTCCTCGGGCCAGTCGGGCGCCGGCGAGGTGCTCACCCAGGTGATCGACCTGCTGCCCCCCGCGCTGCTGGGGATGCTGTTCCGGCGGGTGGCGCGCAGCTCCGTCGCGAACATCGTCATCACCAACGTGCCGGGGCCGACCGTCCCGGTCTACCTGCTCGGAGCGCGTCAGCTCGGCACCTACCCGGTGGTGCCGCTGGCCCCGAACCAGGCGCTCGGCATCGCCCTGATGAGCTACGACAAGGACCTGTTCTGGGGCTTCAACTCCGACTGGGACGCCGTCCCGGACCTCCACGACCTGGTCGAGGAAGTGGAGAGCGGCTTCCAGGAGCTGCTCGCGCTCGCCCCTACTCCGGCGACGCCGGAGGCGCCAGCGAGGCCGGAAGCCGGCGCCTGAGCGGCTTCGGCAGCCAACGGGACACCTCGCGGGCGGCCCCTCCCGCGGCTTCGAGCAGCGACGCCGCCGACGCGCCCGGCTTCGATACCCGGTAGAGGAGGTTCATCCAGGCGTCGGTCAGGCGCGGGGCGACGAGGTAGGCGGCCTCGGTGAGCATTGCCCCGGGCAGGGCGATGCGACGCGGCCGGCTGACGATCGCGCGGCAGATCCACTCGGCGGCCTGGGACGAGGTGAGCTCGGGGAGCAGGTCGTAGGCCTCGGTGGGCTTCGACATCGCCGTGCGCACCAGCGGCATGTAGACCGTGGTGATCGCGACGCCTTCGCCGAACAGCTCGCCCGCGGCCGCGCGCGAGAAGGCGTCGAGAGCCGCCTTCGATGCCACGTAGGCCGAGAAGCGCGGCTCGCCAGTCTGCACGCCGATCGACGAGACGTTCACGATGTGGCCGTCGCCGCGCTCGCGCATGCCCGGAAGGAAGTCGAGGGTGAGCTTGACGGCGCCGAAGTAGTTGAGCTGCATCGTGCGCTCGTAGTCGTGGAAGCGCTCGTAGGCGAGGTCGAGGGGGCGGCGGATCGAACGGCCGGCGTTGTTCACCAGCACGTCGACGCCGCCCAGATCGTCGATCACGCGCTTGGCCAGCAGGTCGCACTCCTCGGCGCTCGACAGGTTGGCCGGATACACGTGGGCCTCGCCGCCGGCCCGCTCGATCAGGAAGCGGATGCGGTCGAGCCGATCCCGCGAGCGCGCGACCAGCAGCACCCGGGCGCCCGCCGCGCCCAGCTTGAGCGCCGCGGCGCGGCCGATGCCGGCCGAAGCGCCGGTGATCAGCACCCGCTTGCCCCGGACGGCCCGCGCCAGCGCCGGGCTGAAGCGGAGGTCGGCGTCGAGCTCGCTCTCCCAGTACTCCCACAGCCGCGGGGCGTACTCCTCGAGCGGCGGCACCGCGATGCCGCTCCCCGCGAGCGCCTGCTCCGTCTCGCGAGAGTCGAAGCGCGTCGGCCAGTCCAGGTTGTGGATCAGCGCCGGCGGGATGCCGAACAGCGAGTTGAGCGCCGCGCCGGCGATCCGCAGCGGAACGGCGCCCAGAGGACCGCCGAGCGCCGCGCCGAGGCGAGCGCCCAGCCCCGAGCCGATCCGCGCCCCGAAGCGGGGCGCGCCGGCGATCTTCGCGAACACGTCGATCGTGTCGAGCGTGCTCTTGGGATCAGGGTCGACCAGGTGGAAGGTGCGCCCGTCGAGGCCTTCCTGGTGCGCGATGTGGTCCAGGGCGCGGGCCACGAAGTCCACCGGGACCAGGTTCATCGCGGCGCCGTTGTCGATGCCGAGCAGCGGGATGCGATTCGGCAGCGCCGCGGCGAGCTGCTGGAGCAGGGCGAAGAAGTAGTAGGGGCCGTCCACCTTGTCCATCTCGCCGGTCTCGGAGTGCCCGACGACGATCCCCGGCCGGTAGACGCGCCAGGGCACCCGGCACTCCGCGCGCACCACCTTCTCCGACGCGTGCTTCGTCTGGAAGTAGGGGTCGTCGAGCCCGGTCGCCTCCTCGAACATGTCCTCCCGGAACACACCGCGGTAGCGACCCGCGGCGGCGATCGAGCTCACGTGATGCAGGCGTCCGGCCCCGATCGCGTTGGCGAGCTGCACCGCGTGCCAGGTGCCCCGCACGTTGGCGGCCTCGAGCCGGTGCCGGCTCGCAGAGAGGTCGTAGAGTGCGGCCAGGTGGAAGACATGATCGATCGCGCCGCGCAGCTCCTCCACCTGGTCGCGCCCGACGCCGAGCAGCGGCGCCTCGAGATCGCCGGGGAGGGCCACCAGGCGATCTCCTGCGTCCAGCTTCCGGCGCAGGGCGTCGAGACGCGGGAGGGAGGACTCGCGCACCAGGGCGTACACGGTGCCGCCGCGCGCCAGCAGCAGCTCGGCCACGTGACGGCCGATGAATCCCGTGGCTCCGGTCAGCAGATAGCGCGCCATGACCTCTTCTGCGGTTCGAGAATTCCCTCGCGCAGGATAACCTCGTGGGCGTTCGGGGAGCGAGTCCATCCCGAGCGCCGCCGCGCGGGCGGCTGCGCCGGTCGCCGCCAGGCTGTCGGCTGGCCGACCCCGGGCGCGCTCCCCGGGCGTACAATCACGCGCACCCGCGCCCGATCCACCCCGGGAGGCCCATGGCAGCCGATACCCGCCGCTCCGCCGCCGCGCCGCGATACGTCTACCTGTTCAGCGAGCTCGAGGAGGTCCAGGCCGGTCTGGGAGACGACTGGGACGCGGTGCGCGCCCTGCTAGGCGGAAAGGGTGCCAACCTCGCCGACATGGTGCGCCTGGGAGCCCCGGTGCCTCCGGGCTTCACGGTCACGACCGAGGCCTGCAAGGCCTTCCTGGCGGCGGGCGAGGTGTTCCCCCCCGGGCTCTGGGAGCAGGTGCTCACCTGCCTCGAGGCGATCGAGAAGAGCACCGGGAAGCGGTTCGGCGACCCGAGGGCACCGCTCCTCCTGTCGTGCCGCTCCGGGGCCAAGTTCTCGATGCCCGGGATGATGGATACGGTGCTGAACCTCGGGCTCTCGGACGAGGTGGCGGCGGGCATGGTCGCGTCCAACGCGGACCCCCGCCTCGTCTACGACCTCTACCGGCGACTGATCCAGATGTTCGGCTCCGTGGTGCTGGAGATCCCCGACGAGAGCTTCGAGAAGGTGATCCGCGAGCTGCGCGAGTCCGCCGGCGTCGCCTCGGACGCGGAGCTGGGAGCAGAGGCCTGGCGCCAGGCCGTCGACCGCTTCAAGACGATCGTGCACCACTTCACCGGCGACGAGTTCCCCCAGAGCCCGCGCGAGCAGCTGCGCCTCGCCACCGCCGCCGTGTTTGCGTCGTGGAACACTCGGCGCGCCGTCGACTACCGGAATGCCGCGAACATCCCGCACGACCTCGGCACGGCGGTCAACATCCAGGCCATGGTCTTCGGCAACGCGGACGACGACTCGGCGACGGGCGTCGCCATGTCGCGGAACCCGTCCACCGGCGAGCCCGGCATCGAGGGCGACTTCCTGTGCAACGCCCAGGGCGAGGACGTGGTGGCGGGCATGCGGCAGACGCGGTCGCTCGACGAGCTCCAGCAGCTGATGCCCGAGCAGTACGCGCAGCTCGTCGAGATCGCGAAACGCCTCGAGACCCACTACCGCAACATGCAGGACATGGAGTTCACCATCGAGCGGGGTCGGCTGTGGCTGCTCCAGACGCGCGACGGCAAGCGCACCGCCCAGGCCGAAGTCCGGATCGCCGTCGACATGGCCGAGGAGGGGCTCCTCACCCGTCAGGAGGCGGTGTGCCGGGTGAGCCCGGACCGGGTGGACTTCTTCCTGCACCCCCAGCTCGATCCGCGAGCGCTCGAGGGCCGCAAGCCCCTGGGCCGCGGGCTGAACGTCTCGCCAGGCGCCGCCGTCGGCACGATCGCCCTCGACGCCGACACCGCCGAGCGTTGGGCGAAGGACGGCAGGGACGTGATCATGGTGCGCCCCGAGACCAAGCCCGACGACGTCCACGGGATGCTGGCGGCGCGCGGCGTCGTCACCGAGCGCGGCGGGCGCACCAGCCACGCCGCCCTGGTGGCGCGCCAGTTCGGCAAGCCCGCCGTGGTGGGGGTGGAGGCGCTGCACGTCGACCTCGATCAGCGCGAGATCACCGTCGGCGACCTGGTGCTGAAGGAGGGCGACTGGATCTCCATCGACGGCACCGGCGGCGTCGTCTACGAGGGTCGTCTCGAGACCGTCGTCCCGGACCTCGAGAACCCGCAGCTGCGCACGCTCCTGTCCTGGGCCGACGAGTTCCGCCGGCTGGGCGTGCGGGCGAACGCCGACCACCCGCGCGATGCCGACCGGGCGCGGCGCCACGGCGCCGAGGGGGTCGGACGCGGCCCCACCGAGCCCAAGTTCTTCGGGCCCCGCCGGCGCGAGATCGTACAGCGGATGATCCTCTCCAAGTCGCGCACCGAGCGCAGCGAGGCGATCGCGGAGCTGCTCCCGTTCCAGCGCTCCGACTTCGTGGGCCTGTTCCGCTCCATGAGCGGTCTGCCGGTGATCATCCGCCTGCTCGACCCGCCGCTGCACGAGTTCCTGCCGGCCTACGACGAGCT
>CAZZFT010000231.1:0-6015 GCA_964653555.1 uncultured Spirochaetales bacterium
TCGAGGATCTCGAAGCCGCAGGCGCGGAACATCGCTCCGAGCGACTCGGGGACGAAGTAGCCGCAGTGCTCGTAGATCACGTCCCAGATCGAGAGCTGGCGCAGGATGAGGTAGGCGTTGGGCACCTCGAAGTACACGACCGCGTCGGGCCGCCTCTCGAGCGTGCGGCGCAGGCCGTGGAGGAAGCCGCGCGGGTCGGGGATGTGCTCGAGCACGTGACGACAGGTGATGAAGTCGGCCGGGTGGTCGGCGTAGCGCTCGGAGTAGTAGTCGCGCACCACGGACACCCGACCGCCGACGCGCGCGTCGGCGCTCTCGGCGTGGTGGCTCGGGTCGAAGCCGGTGCCGCGGTTGTCGCCCATCTCGCACAGCAGGCCGAGGAAGTGGCCGCCGCCCGCGCCGATCTCGACCAGGTCCTTCCCGCGCAGGCCGTAGCGGTCGCACAGCCGCCGGGCGAGCTGCTCCTCGTAGGCGCGGAAGGTGGGCGAGAAGTGCAGCGCATTGTCGTAGCGCAGCGTGTAGTCGACGAGGCCCTCGTCGAAGGCGGTGTTGGCGATGAAGCCCGAGTGGCGGCCCAGCTCGAGCCGCACGTCGCCGCGGGGGCTCCGCCGCGCCGAGTCGGCGTCCGGCCACACGACGCCCACGTGGACCGGGACGCCGGACACCTCGAGGAAGGTCTCGGAGGCCTCACCGGCCAGCGGAGAATCGGAGTCGGTCTCGCCCATCGGGCTGGAGTGTCCCCGAGCGCGCTTCCGGTGTCAGCCGCGGGCGCCGAATCCGGGGCGATTCCCAGGGGGATCGCATCGGAGTAGAATGCGCAGCCATGAAGATCCCCTTCGCGTGTCTGCTCGCGACCATCCTGATCCCCTACGCGCTCTCCGCGCTCGGCGGCTACTACCGGGCGAAGCAGTTCGGCTCGGTCGACAACCGCCATCCGCGCGCCCAGCAGCGGGCGCTCGAAGGCACCGGGGCGCGCGTCCAGGCGGCCCAGGAGAACGCCCGCGAGATCCTGCCGGTGTTCGCGTCGGGTGTGTTCGTCGCCTACCTGAACCACGCGAATGCCGCTTCGGCGGTCATGCTCTCGACCGTCTTCCTGGCGTCGCGCCTGGTGCACGCCGGCTGCTACATCGCCGACTGGGCCACCGCGCGCTCACTGGTGTTCCTGGTCGGGCTCGGCTGCTCGATCGCCCTGTTCTTCGTGTAGCGGGCGACCGCCCCGCGCACTGCTGGAACTTTCCGTTCAGGCGGAAGACGCGACCCGCCGATCCATGGGCCGGGGGGCCTCGTGAATCGATTCCGCGTCCACCGCCGATCCCTCGCGACGATGCTCGGGGTGCGCGGCCACGCCGACTTCCACGCGCTGTTGTTCCGCGAGGCGCTGAACCCCTATCTCGCCGAGGCGAAGCGCGGGGGGCGCGAGCCCGGCACCGTGCTCGCCGTAGGCGCCGGATCGCGCGAGGCGCTGGCCCTGGCCGAGCTGCCCTTCGAGCGCGTGGTGCTCTCGGGCGTGGCCGAGCCCGACGCCGCGGTGCAGGAGGCCGTGGCGCGCCACCCGCGGCTCGTCTACGAGCTGGCCAACGCCGAGGCGCTGCCCTGGGCGTCGCGCAGCTTCGACCTGGTGCTGTGCAAGGAGGCGCTGCACCACCTGGCGCGCCCGGTCCAGGGCTTCTACGAGCTGCTGCGCGTGTGTCGGCGGCGCGCCGTCTTCGTCGAGCCCTGGGACTGCGCGCTGCTGGCGCTGCTCGACCGCCTCGGACTCACCACCCGCTTCGAGCACGAGCAGGTCGCGAACCTCGGCGCCCGCGACAACCACGTGTACCGCTGGAGTCGCCGCTCGCTCGCCGCCCTGCTCGCGAGCTACTACCTGGAGTCGGGCGCGTCCTGCTCGGTGCGCGTCGGCTGGCTCTCCAGCCGGGTCCTGGTTCCGCGCTCCGGGCCGGTACGCGGCGCGCTGGCCGTCGCCGGCTGGCTCGCGAGCCACGTCCCCGGCGCCGCCGGCAACCTCGCCACCGTCGCCATCGACCCCGGTCGGGACCTCCCCCCGGATCCGCGGCCGATCGGCTGAGCTGGCGGCTACCGCGCCCCCGCGCTCTCCTGCGGTCCGCGGACGAGGCGGCCGGGCAGGGCGCCGGTGTGCTCGCCCTCGCGCTGAGTGACGACGCCCGACACGATCGTCGCCTCGTAGCCGCGCGCTCGCTGCACCAGGCGGCGCGCGCCGGCGGGCAGGTCGTGCGCCACCTCCGGCAGCGCCAGCTCCAGGCGCTCCCAGTCGATCACGTTGAGGTCGGCCTTGTGCCCGGGCCGCACCACCCCGCGGTCGCGCAGGCCGTAGAGCTCCGCGGTGTCGCGCGTCATCTTGCGCACCACCCATTCGAGGGGGAGCTTCGGACCGCGCCGGCGGTCGCGCGCCCAGTGGGTGAGCAGGAACGTCGTCATGCTCGCGTCGCAGATCGCGCCGCAGTGGGCGCCGCCGTCGCCGAGGCCGAAGGCGCTCGCCGGGTGCTCGAGCATCTCGCGCAGCGCCTCCAGGTCGCCCTCGCTGTAGGAGAGGATCGCCAGCATCAGGAGCTGGCGTCCGTCGAGCTCGAGCATGCGGTCGTACAGCACCTCGAAGGGGTCGCGGCCCGAGCGCTTCGCCTCGGCCGCAATGCTCTGGTCGGGGGTGGGCTCGTAGTTGGGGGGGTCGCCGAGCGGGAAGATCTTGGCGAGGCCGTTCTCGATCATCGAGATCACCACGTTCATGCGCGGATCCAGTCCTGCGTCGGACTTCTCGACGAGGATGCGGCGCCGGATCTCGGGGTCGCGCAGCTTCGCGACGCGCTCGGGGAGCGGCAGCGCCTCCAGCGAGCGGTAGGTCGGCTTGAAGCTGAAGGGGTGGAAGGTCTGGTGGCCGATCAGCAGCATCGTCGGCCGCGAGCCGACCTGGGGCGCGAGCCACGAGCCCGCGGCGTTCGCCTCGCCGCACAGGGCCAGGATCCGGCGGAACTGGTCCTTGTCCACGTCGTGCTGGGAGAGCGCGAAGCTCACCGGTCGGCCGATCTCGGCGGAGAGCCGGCGCATCCAGGCGACCTCCTTCTCCGGCGCCGCCAGGTCCTCGCCCATCACCCCGGCGGGCGCCAGCTCGAACAGGCCGCGCCCGAGCTCGCGCAGTACGCGCCCGATGCCGAACAGCTCCTCCTCGGCCGCGAAGGTGCCCGGCACCGGCTCGCCGTCGACGGCGCGGTGCACCAGCGTGCGCGAGGTCGAGAAGCCGAGGGCGCCGGCCTCGATGCCCTCGCGCACGATCGCCGCCATCCGGGCGACGTCCTCGGGTGTCGCCGGCTCGTTCTTCGCGCCCCGCTCTCCCATCACGTAGGCGCGCACTGCGCCGTGGGGGACCTGGGTGCCGAGATCGACGGCGTGGGGGAGACGCTCGAGCGCGTCCAGGTACTCGGGGAAGCTCTCCCAGCCCCAGGACATGCCCGTCGACAGCGCCGTGCCGGGGATGTCCTCGACGCCCTCCATGAGCCCGATCAGGAAGGCCTCGTCGCCCGGGCGGACCGGCGCGAAGCCGACCCCGCAGTTCCCCATCACGACCGTCGTCACCCCGTGCCAGCACGAAGGGGCCAGCAGCGAGTCCCAGGTGGCCTGTCCGTCGTAGTGAGTGTGGATGTCGACGATGCCCGGGATGACGAGCTTGCCCCGGGCGTCGATCGTCTCGCGGGCCGGGCCGAGGTCGCGGCCCACTGCCGTGATCACGCCGCCGGTGACGGCGACGTCCGCCTCGCGCGGCGCAGCGCCGGTGCCGTCGACCAGGGTTCCGCCGGTGATCTGGAGCTCGTGCACGGGATCCTCCCGGGCTCGGTGCGGGTTCAGGCGCCGAGCCGGATCTCGATCCGGTCGCCGCTCGCGGAGACCGGATAGGTGATGGCGCGCTTGCGGATCGGGTGGCCCTGGGGGCGGCCGTCGCGGACGTCGAGGCGCCCTCCGTGGACCGGGCACTCGAGGATGCAGCCGCGCAGCGCCGCCGCGTCGAGTCGCACCAAGGCGTGGGGGCAGCGGTTCTCGATCGCGTAGAAGCGGCCCTCCGCGTTGCACACCAGCAGCCTGCGGCTGCCCGCCTCGATCGCGCGCGTCTGGCCGGGCGCGAGGTCGGAGACGTCGACGGTCACGCACTCGCTCACGCGCCGCCCTCGAGGTAGCCCTCGAGCGTGCGGTGGAAGTGGCGGATCCGCACCTCCTGGTCGCCGAGGTGGAGGTTCCGAAACGCCGCCGAGCGCATGCCCCGCTGGATGCGCGGCAGGTTGTAGAGGTCCTCGTCGAGCAGGTCGCCGCCCTCGCACTTGCCGGCCAGGGTGTCGCCGTCGGCCGTGCGGAACCACAGCTTCTCCGGGCGCGGAACCTTCTGAGCGGGCGTGCGCACGAGGCTCCAGAAGTCGAAGAACATCCGGTTCGGGTCGTCGGGATGGGGGCGGTGGGTGAACACCCAGGTGAACAGCGAGTGCGTGTTGAAGGTGAGATTGGGGAACACGGTGTAGTGGAAGTCGTCGCACATCTGGGCTTCGTTCATCTCGGAGAAGTCGCAGCCCAGGGCGGGTCCCATCTTGCGGATCGCATCGGCGAAGGCGGTGCGGGCCTCGGCCGGTCCGCCGCGGAACTTCTCCACGTCCACGCCGACGCGCTTGAGGAACAGGTCGCGGATGCCGGGGGTGACCGTCCCGGCGCCCGCGTGGCGCGGACTCGCCTGCACCTCGGGGAAGATCATCCGGGTGTGCTTCTCATAGCAGTCGTAGAGCGTGTTCACGTCGTCGCTGAACTCGAGCGTCCAGGTGTGGGTGGCGGCCAGGTGATAGGCCTCGTTGAAGGCGTCCACCGAGGTCTTCCAGTTGCACTCGATCTCGATCGTGGCGTCGAAGGCCACCTGCCACTCGTCGAAGTGGTAGGGGTCCAGGTGTTCCGGGATCACGCCCAGGTAGTCGCGCAGGGGCTCGGCGTCGGGATCGAGGTTCACGAACACGAAGCCGGCCCAGGTGTCGCAGCGCACCGGGCGCAGGTCGAGTCCTTCGCAGCCCTGGGGGAAGGAGTGCGGGTCGAGCACCTCGAGCAGCTTGCCGTCGATACCGTACTTCCAGCCGTGGAACAGGCACGAGAAGGTCTCGGCGTGGCCGCGGCCCGGCTCGCGCAGCCGGTTGCCGCGGTGCATGCAGACGTTGTAGCGGGCCGCGAGGCTGCCGTCGGGCTGACGGATCACCAGCACCGACTCGGGACCGATCTCGAAGGTGAAGTAGTCGCCCGGGTTCGGGGCGTCCGAGGCGCGACCGGCCATCAGCCACACCCGCGTCCACATGCGCTCCCATTCGCGCTCGGCAAACGAGCGCGACGTGTAGCGGTCCTTCGGGATCGGAGCGGTGCCGAGCCGGGGGTCGGGGGTGCGCTCCATCGGCGTGGCGAGCGGCGAGGTCGTCATACGGTCTCTCCCTGTCGGCAAGTCGGCGATCGCAGCCCCGCCGAGAGCAGCTCCGTCGCGGCGCGCAGGTACGGCTCGCCGGACGCGTCCAGAGCGGACTTGGCCTCGAGCAGGTGCTGGATCATCCCCACCTGCAGCGCACGCACCACGTCGGCGGTCGCGGGCACGTCCAGATCGCCGCGGAACTCGCCCTGCGCGACACCCCGGCGCAGCAGCGCCTCGAGCTTCGCCCGCCACTCCTCCATGGCGCCGGCTGCGCTCTCGTAGTCGAGCAGGGCGTGGGCGCCGTCGCTGGCGACGAGGGCGGTGAGCAGGGGCCGGCGCTCGGGTGCCAGGTTCACCCGCAGCCAGCCCACCAGAGCCTCGCCTGCGCCGCTCGCCTCCTCGAGCACCCGGTCCACGGCTTGGGTCCACTCGTCGAGCATGTGGTCGCGGACCTGGCGCGCCAGCTGCTCCTTCGAGCCGAAGTGGTTGTAGACCAGCGCGCGCGACACGCCGGCGCCGGCAGCCACGTCGTCGATCCGCGTGCGCGCCAGCCCGCTCTTGGCGAAGCACTGGGCGGCCGCCGC
>CAZZFT010000232.1:0-5955 GCA_964653555.1 uncultured Spirochaetales bacterium
TCTGCGAGGGCCGCGGATACGTGCTGTCGGCGGAGACGGTCGCCTACAAGCTGCTCCGGGAGGTCCGCAAGGATCTCCCGCGCTTCTCCGGCCGCCGCATCGCCGTCTCCGTGAGCCCGCACGTCGGCGAGATGCTCAATGGCCCCGCACGCCGGGCGCTCTCGGCCCTGAGCGCGCAGCTCGGCCGCGACATCGAGGTGCGCACGCGCCAGGGTCTGCACCAGGAGCAGTTCGAGGTGGAGGCCCTCGACCAGGGACCGCCGGTGGCGATTCCGATCGCCTGGCTGGAGAGCCGGGAGGAGCGGGCCGCCGCCGAGGCCGCGCGCAAGGCCGTCGAGGCGGCAGCCGCCGAGGCGGCCGAGCAGGAGCGAGTGGCCCGGGCCCGAGCCGTCGAGGCGGCGGCCCAGGAAGAGGAGGCGAAGGAGGAGGAGGCGGCCTCGGCCTTCGCCGAGGACGCAGAGGCCTCTGCGGTCGCGGAGGATCTCCCGCGGGAGGCCGCGGACACGGCGGCCTCCTCGGAGGACGAGGAGCCGGGCAGCGAGGCCCAGCCGCTGCCCCGTGAGGGATCCGACGGGGACGGCGCCGAAACCGCGCTGATCACCGCGGCGGCCTCGGATCCGCCCCAGAGCCCTGCCGAGGCCGTTGACGGCGAGGACGAAGCCTCCATACTCCCCCGGCTCCAGAACAGCGAGGATTCGTGATGTACGCGGTGATCCGCACCGGCGGGAAGCAGCACCGGATCGAGCCGGGCCAGTCGATCCGGGTCGAGAAGCTCTCGGGCGCCGTCGGAGACAGCGTCGAGCTCTCCGAGGTGCTGATGCTGGGCGGCGACGGAGATGCTCGCGTGGGCACGCCGCTGGTCGCCGGCGCCAAGGCCGTCGCCACCATCACGGCCCAGGGACGCGGGCCGAAGATCAAGGTGTTCAAGATGAAGCGGCGCAAGAACTACCGGCGCCGCCACGGGCACCGGCAGGACTTCACCGAGATCCGCGTCGAGAAGATCGAGGGCTAGCGCAAGCGGCGTCAGGCCGCGCGCAGCGAGGCGCAGCCGAGCGAAGATCGGAAGGGATTCATGGCTCACAAGAAGGGACAGGGCAGCTCCCGCAACGGTCGCGACAGCAACGCGCAGCGGCGCGGAATCAAGGCCTTCGCGGGAGAGCAGGTCAGCGCCGGCTCGATCCTGGTCCGGCAGGTCGGCACGCGCGTGCATCCGGGCCGGGGCGTGGGGATCGGCCGCGACTACACCCTCTTCGCCCTCTCCGACGGCGTCGTTCGGTACGACCGCTCGCGCGGCAAGCTGGTCGCCAGCATCCGCTAGGGGCCGGCCCCGAGGGTCGGCCGGACGCTTCGAGGCGGAGTCGATCGCGACGCGGCCGGTGGCGTCGCTCGCGCCTCCGCCGCGCGCCGCCCGGGCTTCCCCGGTACGCTTGGCGGGCCCATTTGGCGTCGCCCGGAGCGGCGCAGCGAGCCATGAACCCCGACGACAAGACCTTCATCGACGAGGCCACGATCACCGTTCGCTCCGGTGCCGGAGGCAACGGAAGCCGCAGCTTCCGCCGCGAGAAGTACGTGCCCTTCGGCGGACCCGACGGCGGTGACGGAGGACGCGGCGGCGACGTCGTGCTGCGCGCCGACCGCAATCTCGCGACGCTCGTCGACGTGCGCATGCGACGTGAGAATCGCGCCGAGCCCGGGGCACCGGGGGGTGGCGGCAACAAGACCGGCCGCGGTGGACAGGACCTGGTGATCCGCGTTCCCGTGGGCACGGTCGTCCGCGAGCGCGGTGGCGACCCGGAGGACGAGCCCGTCGCCGACTTCACCGGTGACGGCGATTCCTGCGTCGTTGCCCGGGGCGGACGCGGCGGGCGCGGCAATGCACGCTTTGCCACTCCGACCCGCCAGGCACCCGACTTCGCCGAGCCCGGTCGGCCGGGCGAGGAGCGGGTGCTCGAGCTGTCGCTGAAGCTGATCGCCGACGTGGGTCTGGTCGGCTTCCCGAACGCGGGCAAGAGCACGCTGTTGCACCGGATCTCGGCGGCTCGACCGCGCGTCGCGGCCTATCCCTTCACCACCCTGGTTCCGAACCTGGGCGTGGCCGAGGTCGGCGATCGCCGCTTCGTGGTGGCCGACATACCGGGCCTCGTCGAGGGGGCGAGCAGCGGCGCCGGTCTGGGTGACCGATTCCTGCGTCACGTCGAGCGCACGCGCGTGCTCGTGCACCTCGTCGACGTCGGCACGACCCTGCTCGAGGACGGCGATCCGCTCGATCTCTACGACAAGATCCGCCACGAGCTGGCGCTCTACGGTGGCGATCTCGCCGCGCGGCGCGAGATCGTCGCGCTCAACAAGATCGACCTGCTCGCCGACCGCGATCGGCTGCGCCCGCTGGAGCAGGCTCTGTGCGGCCGGGGTCGCGAGGTGTTCCGCGTATCCGGGGTGACCGGGGAAGGGGTGCCCGAGCTATTCGCGCGCGCCGCGAACCTGCTCGACGAGGGCGGCGGCGAGGCCGCCGCGTGAGTCCCGGCGCCGAGCTGCGCGAGGAGGCACGCCGCGCGCGGCGGATCGTGGTGAAGGTCGGGAGCGGCTTTCTCACCGATGAGGGAGCCCTGCGGACCGCCGCCTTCGGCCAGGTCGCCCGGCAGGTCGCGCGGCTGGTCGCCGACCGACGCGAGGTCGTGCTCGTCTCCTCGGGCGCGATCGCCCTCGGGAGCCGCGTGCTGGGCTGGTCGCATCCGGGGCGATCGATCCCCGAGAAGCAGGCGGCGGCGGCGGTCGGCCAGATCGGGCTGGTCGAGACCTATCGCAAGCGCTTCGCGCGCCACGACCTGGAAGTGGCCCAGATCCTGCTCACACGCTCGGGGCTCGAGCACCGCGAGCGCTTCCTCAACGCCCGGCACACGCTGCAGACGCTGCTCGGCCTGGGCGTGGTGCCGATCGTGAACGAGAACGACACGGTGGCGACCGAGGAGATCCGCTTCGGCGACAACGACAACTTGTCGGCCACCGTGGTGAACCTCGTGGGGGCCGATCTGCTGATCATCGTGAGCGACGTGGACGGCCTCTACCGGGAGCCCCCGCAGGCCGGCCGGCCCCTGCCCCCGCTGTTCGGCGTCGTCGAGAGCACGGATCCCGCCGTGGCCCGCGCCGCCGGAGGATCCGAGCGCGCCTTCGGACGCGGGGGCATGGTCACGAAGATCGAGGCGGCGAAGGCGGCCGCGCGCTGCGGAGCCTCGACGGTGGTGTGCAACGGACGGCGCCGGGACGCGATCCTGCGCGTGGCCGCCGGAGAGCCCGTCGGGACGCTGTTCCTCGCCTCCGACCGGCTCGCCAGCCGCAAGCACTGGCTCGCCTTCACCACCCGTACCCGCGGCGCGCTGATCGTCGACGACGGAGCCGTCCGGGCGCTGGTGGAGCGCGGCAAGAGCCTGCTCCCGGCCGGGATCTCCTCGGTGCGCGGCGAGTTCGGCATCGGCGACCCCGTGTCGTGTCTCGACGCTCGCGGCGTCGAGATCGCCCGGGGTCTGGCCGCCTACTCCTCGGAGGCGACGCGCCGCATCGCCGGACTACCCACGCGGCGAATCGACTCGGTGCTAGGATATTCGAACGGCGGCGCGGTGATACACCGGGACGACCTGGTCCTGTCGAGCGTCGCCGACTCCGCCGATTCGCCAACGCAGGGCTCGCACTCTGCCTCCGATCTGACCGAGGCCTCCTCGCGCGAGTGATCCATGAACCTCCAAGAGCTCGTCCACGACATCGCCCTCCGGGCGCGCGCCGCAGCCGAACGAACCGCCGAGCTCCCCGCGGCGCGCAAGAACGCCTGGCTCGTGCGTGCGGCGGAGCGGCTGGAGGCCGCGCGGGACCGGATCCGCGCCGCGAACGCCGAGGATCTGGCGGAGGCGCGGGAGAAGGGTGTCGCGGCGCCGCTGGTCGCCCGCCTGGAGCTCTCCGACGAGAAGTGGCGCGACATGCTGGCCGGGCTGCGCGACGTCGCCGCGCTCCCCGACCCGATCGGCCGCGTCGAGCAGAGCTCGGTGCGGCCCAACGGCCTCGAGGTGGCGCGCATGCGCATCCCCCTCGGCGTGATCGGGATCATCTACGAGTCGCGTCCCAACGTCACGGTCGACGCCGCCGCGCTGTGCGTGAAGGCGGGCAACGCGGTGATCCTGCGCGGCGGCTCCGAGGCCCTGCGCTCGAATCTGGCGCTGGGCGAGGAGCTGCGCGCCGCGGCGCGCGACACCGGCGTTCCCGAGGACGCGATCGCGGTGATCCCGAACAGCGACCGCGAGGCGATCGAC
Source organism: uncultured Spirochaetales bacterium (assembly GCA_964653555.1). Lineage (GTDB taxonomy): Bacteria > Myxococcota_A > UBA9160 > UBA9160 > SMWR01 > JAHEJV01. Next base: position 4,299 of record CAZZFT010000232.1, read on the forward strand.
CACCTGCTCCGCGAGGACCGCCTCGTCGACCTGATCATTCCGCGCGGCGGGCCGGGCTTGATCCGCAAGGTCACCGCGACCTCGCGCATCCCGGTGATCAAGCACGACGCCGGCGTGTGTCATGTCTTCCTCGATGCGAGCGCAGACCCGGAGATGGCGCGCGCGATCGTGCTGGACTCGAAGCTGCGCCAGATGGCGGTCTGCAACGGTCTGGAGACGCTGCTGGTTCACGCGGACGCCGCGACGCGCGTGCTGCCCGGCGTGCTCAAGGCTCTCCACGAGGCGGGCGTCGAGATCCGCGGCGACGGCCGGACCCGCGAGGTGTTCGGGGACGCAGTGCCCGCGACCGAGGCCGACTGGAGCGAGGAGTACCTGGCGCCGATCGTCGCCGTTCGCATCGTGGACGACCTCGACGCCGCGATCGACCACGTCCGTCGCTACGGATCGGAACACACCGAGGTGATCGTCACCGAGAGCTACGCGAACTCGCAGGCGTGGCTGCGCCGGGTGAACTCCTCGACGGTGGGCGTGAACTGTTCGACGGCGTTCGCGGACGGTTTCCGCCTCGGACTCGGCGCGGAGATCGGCATCTCCACCTCGAAGCTGCACGCGTTCGGCCCGATGGGTCTGGAGGGACTCACCACCTTGAAGTTCGTCCTGCGGGGGGATGGCCAGCTTCGCGAATGACGCGAATCGGGATCCTCGGCGGCACCTTCAATCCGATCCATGTCGGTCACCTGCGGGCGGCCGAAGAGGTGGGCGAAGCGCTCGGGCTCGAGCTCGTGCTGTTGGTCCCCTCGGCGCACCCACCCCACAAATCGAGCTGCGATGACGATCCCCTCGCCCCGGCACCCCGGCGACTCGCCTGGGTCGAGACGGCCTGCGCGGACAACCCGCGCCTGGCCGCCTGCGACGTGGAGATCGAGCGCGGCGGCGCGTCCTACACCGTCGACACGCTGCGCGCGCTGGCGGAGCGCGCCGCCCCGGATCGCCCGGTCTTCGTGATCGGCGCTGACGCCTTCGCGGAGGTCGGCACCTGGCGCGAGCCGAAGCAGCTGTTCGCGCTCGCCGACTTCGCAGTGATGACGCGGCCGGGAACGCCGGGAAGGCTCGCCGACTGGATTCCCGAAACCCTGCGGGCGGAGTTCACGCTCGATGCGGAGGGCCGGGCCGCTCGCCACCGCGCCACCGGAGCGCGCCTGGTCGTGGTGGCGATCTCGGCCCTGGACGTGTCCTCGTCGCAGATCCGGGCGCGCGTGCGCAGCGGGCGCTCGATCCGCTACCTGGTGCCCGAGGCCGTTCGCCGCGACATCGAGGAGAGCGGCGTGTACGCCGGGGAAGGCCGAGCGGGCGCCTAGCGGCGCGAAGCGGAGGACGGAGAACAGGATGACGACCAAGGCGGAGCGGCTCGCGCGGGCGAACTGGGTGGCAGAGGCGGCGCTCGACAAGAAGGCGGTGGACCTCGTCGCGCTCGACGTGAGCGAGCTCACCTCCTACGCGGACACGCTCGTGCTCGCGACCGGAACCTCCGACCGCCACGCGCGATCGATCGCCGACGCGATCCGCGAGGCCGCGTCCGAGCGCGGCGAGAAGCCGCTCGGCGTGGAGGGCTACGACGAGGGGCGCTGGGTCCTGATCGACCTCGGCGACGTCGTGG
>CAZZFT010000233.1:0-5927 GCA_964653555.1 uncultured Spirochaetales bacterium
AGCGGCGCGTCGCCCCGAGGCCACACCGATGACCTTCGAAGAGGTTCCGCGCGATGCCTCCCTGGCCGATCCGCTGCCGGTCTCTCCGCTGACACTGCTCGAGCTCTGGCTGCGCGAGGCGCGCGAGCGCTCGGGCCAGAGCAACCCCGAAGCGATGACGGTGGCCACCGTGGACGCGTCGGGCGAGCCGCGCGCGCGGGTGGTGCTGTGCCGCGGCTACGACGCCCAGCGCGGGGAGCTGGTCTTCTACACCAACCGCGAGAGCGCGAAGGGGCGCGAGCTCGCCGCCCACCCGTCGGCGACGGCCGTCTTCTACTGGGATGCCCTCGCGCGGCAGGCGCGCGTGGGCGGGCCGGTGCGACGCGCCGACGACGCGCTCTCGGACGCCTACTTCGCCGGCCGCCCGCGCGCGTCCCAGATCGCCGCCTGGGCGAGCCGCCAGAGCGAGCCGATCGCGTCGCGCCGCGCCCTGCTCGAGCTGCTGCACGCCGAGGCCGAGCGCTTCGGCGGCCTCGACGCCGGCGATCCGGTGCCGCGCCCGCCGCACTGGGGCGGCTACGTGCTGACGGCGCAGCGCGTGGAGCTGTGGGTGGGCGCCGAGGGCCGGGCCCACGACCGCGCCGAGTGGCGGCGGGCGCTGCCCGAGCACGGCGCGGGTCGGGAGGACGCGGCCTGGCAGGTGAGGCGGCTCCAGCCCTGATACCGTTTCGGCGCCGTGGAAGCATTCCCTGCGCCCGCCATCGACTGCTGGGTCAACGTCGACATCGCCGGGCAGGGCGGCGGCCGACCCGAGTTCCTGGAGCGCGTGCGCACGGACTACTTCAAGCGCGACGCCGACGACTTCATTCGCGTTACGGACTCGACGAGCTGATCGGGATCATGGACCGGATCGGCGTGGAGAAGGCGGTGCTCACCACCTGCCGAAGTACTTCCCCCCCGAGCTGCTGCACTTCATGAACACGCGCGGGAGGCACAAGGTGCTCTACGCCTCGGACCACCCGGCGATCGCGATGGACCGCTGCCTCGAGGAGGCCCGCCGTCTCGACCTGCGTCCGGGCGTGCTCGATTGCTTCCTCGCCGGCAACGCGCGCGCGGTGCTGTTCGGGGAGAAGGCCTCCGGCGGGGGCGTTCCCGTCTCCTGAAGGCCCGTGGCGGCTTCCCCTTGCCACGGGAGATCTGATATACCGTCAGATGTGTCCGTCGGATCCGCCGCCAAGACGACCCTCGATCAGAGCGGCCGCGAGCTCGGGCCCCGGGCGCTCCAGACCCGTCGGCGGCTGCTCGACGCCACCGCGCGCCTGCTCGCCGAGCGCAGCGTGCGCGAGGTGTCGGTGGTGGACATCGCGCGCAGCGCGGGTACCTCGCCCGCCACCTTCTACCAGTATTTCAAGGACGTCAGCGAGGCGACCCTGCGCCTGGCGGAGCAGGCGGCCGACGAGATGCCGGCGGTGGTCGAGATCGTCGCCGCCTCGTGGGACGGAGAGCCGGGGCTCTCCCGGGCGCGCGCGCTGGTGGACGCCTTCGTCCGCCACTGGGATGCCCACCGCGCGGTGCTCCGCGTGCGCAACCTGGCCGCCGACGAGGGCGATCTCCGCTTCCTGCGCGTGCGCCAGAAGGCGATGACGCCCGTGCTCGCGCGGCTGGCCGAGCACGTGGCCGCGGGCCAGGCCGCCGGTCGCGTCGATCCCGCGATCGTGCCCCAGGCGGCGGCCGCCGCCCTGACCGCGATCCTCGAGCGGCTCGCCGCCTACCACCGCGAGCTCGAGACGGTCGGGGTGACGCGCGACGACCTGGTCGACACCTGTGCGCGCATCGTGGTGCAGACGCTCGGGGGCGTCGCGCCGGGCCGCTGACCGCCCGGGCCGCGGTACGCTGCGGCGAACTGGAGATCCATCCTGCGCTGCCCCGGCTGCCAACACGAGAGCCCGGAAGGGAACCGCTTCTGCGGCGGCTGCGGCGTGCGGCTGCCGAGCCCGTGTCCGGGCTGCGGCCACGTCAATCCTGCCGACGATCGCTTCTGCGGCGCGTGCGGATCGCCGCTCGAGGGGGCGGATCCCAAGGCTGTACCCGGTGCGGCGCCCGCGCTCCGCTCCCCGCGCGACTACACCCCCCGCCATCTCGCCGAGCGGATCCTCTCGAGCAAGGCGGCCCTCGAGGGCGAGCGCAAGCAGGTGACGGTGCTCTTCGCGGACGTCCGCCGCTCGACCGAGCTGGCATCCGCCATCGACCCCGAGGACTGGCACGAGATCCTCGACGGCTTCTTCGCCCAGCTGGCGGAGGGGATCCACCGCTTCGAGGGCACGGTCAACCAGTACACGGGCGACGGCATCATGGCACTCTTCGGCGCGCCGATCGCCCACGAAGACCACGCCCAGCGGGCGTGCTGGGCCGCACTGCACCTGGTCGAAACGCTGCGCCGCTACGCGCGGGAGGTGAAGCGCCGGCACGGTGTCGACTTCGCCGTGCGCCTCGGGCTCAACTCGGGTGACGTCGTGGTCGGCAAGATCGGCGACGACCTGCGCATGGACTACACGGCGCAGGGAGCCACGGTGCATCTCGCCGCCCGCATGCAGTCGCTCGCCGAGGCCGGACAGGCCTATCTCGCACCGGAGACGGTCCGCCTGGTCGCGCCCTACTTCGAGCTGGAGGATCTCGGCGAGTTCGCGATCCGGGGCCTCGAGGATCCCGTGCGGGTTCACGAGCTCCGGGGGGAGGGACCCGCGCGCACGCGCTTCGACGTCTCTCTCGCGCGCGGCCTGTCGCGCTTCGTCGGCCGCGATTCCGAGGTGCAGACGCTCGAGGCGGCACTGGCCCGGGCGCGGGCCGGCAACGGTCAGGTCGTCGGGGTGGTGGCCGAGGCGGGCACCGGCAAGAGCCGCCTGTGCTTCGAGTTCGCCGAGCGCTGTCGCGCCGAGGGCCTGCGGGTGCTCCAGGGCTCGGGCGTGGCGCACGGCAAGAACCTGCCGCTGTTGCCGATCCTCGAGGTGATCCGCGCCTACTTCGAGATCGGCGAGCGCGACGACCCGCGGCAGGCGCGCGAGAAGGTCGCGGGACGGATGCTGCTGCTCGACGAGGCCTATCGCGAGGAGCTGCCGCTCGTGTTCGATCTGCTGGGCGTTGCCGATCCCGAACGACCGCCGCCTCCGCTGCCGCCCGAGGCGCGCCAGCGGCGCCTGTTCGGCGTGCTGCGCAGCCTGCTCCAGCTCCAGGGAGGGACGCAGGTGGCGCCGGGCGTCGGCGTCGTGCTGATCGAGGACCTGCACTGGATCGACGAGGGCAGCGACGACTGGATCGCGGAATGGGTCGAGGCGACGGCCGGAGCGCCGAATCTCCTGCTGGTGAACTTCCGTCCCGAGTACCGCGCCGCCTGGATGCAGCGCGCGCACTACCAGCAGATCGCGCTCGCGCCGCTCTCCCCCGCGGCGATCCGCGATCTCCTGTCCCAGCTCCTCGGGAGCGATCCCAGCACGGAGGGCCTCGCCGAGCGCATCCACGCCCACACCGCGGGGAATCCCTTCTTCGCCGAGGAGGTGGTGCAGGCGTTGATCGAGTCGGGCCAGCTCGAGGGGGTGAGCGGCGCCTACCGCCTCACGGGGTCGCTCGGCCGGATCGACGTGCCGCCCAGCGTGCAGGCCGTGCTCGCCGCCCGCATCGACCGCCTCGCCGAGCGCGAGAAGCGCGTGCTCCAGACGGCGTCGGTGATCGGCAAGGATTTCGAGGAGCCGCTGCTCGCCGAGGTGGCCGACCTCTCGGCGCGCGAGCTCGGCGATGCTCTGGCGGCCCTGCGCGCGGCGGAGTTCGTGCACCAGCGCGTGCTCTATCCCGTGGTCGAGTACAGCTTCAAGCACCCGCTCACCCAGGAGGTGGCGCAGGACTCGCTGTTGCGCGAGCGCCGACGCGCTCTCCACGCCGCCGTCGCCCGCGCGCTCGAGGCGCGCAGCGGCGATCTCGACGAGGACGCCGCGCTGCTCGCCCACCATCACGAGGCCGCCGGCGCCGCGGTGACGGCCGCGCGCTGGCATCTGCGCGCCGCCGACTGGATCGGCCCCAACGACGTCCACGCCTCCTCGCGTCACGCGCGCGCGGTGCTCGCGCTGCTGGGCGAGCAGGAGCAGGTGGAGGGTGCCGCGGCACTGCTGGCCCAGGCCTGCGCGCGTCTGGTGGGCCTGGGGTGGCGGCTGGGGATGGAGGACGAGGCCGCCCGGCTCTACTCCGAAGGCCGCCGCTGGGCGCAGGCGGCGGGAGACCTGGACGCGGAGGCCCGGGTGGCGGGCGCCTACGCGGCGGTGCTGGCGGTCGCGGGACGCCTGGAGGAGTCGGCGGAGGTCGGCGACGTCTTCAATCGGCTCGCGGCGGAGCTCGGCGACGCCGAGCTGCTCGCGGTGGCCGACGCCTGGATGACGTACCCGCCGCTGCGCATGGGTCGTCTCGAGGAGGCCGAGCGGCGCATCCTCGACGGCATCCACGAGGGTGAGCGGCAGCCCGATCTCGGGATGCACTTCCTCGGCAGCAGCATCACCGGCTTCCTGCTCCAGTGGCTGGTCGACGTCCACGCCTACACCCGGCCCTGGCCCGAGGTCGAGCAGACCTTCGAGCGCGCCCTGCGCTGGGTGCGCGCTCGGCGCGAGGTCGAGAGCGAGTGCTATGTGCTCGGCGGGATCCGCTACTTCGCGACGGGCGCCGGGAGATCCGAGGCGTTCCTGGCCCAGGCGCGCCAGACGCTGGCCGCCGCCGAGGAGCTGGGCGCGCCGCTCGCGCGGGTCTACGCCAAGCTCTGCCTCGGAGCCTGCCTGCTGGAGCGGAGCCAGCCCGGTGAGGCGCTCGAGCTGATCGACGAGGCGCTGTCCGAATCGAGGCGGACGCGGGCCGGACTCGACGACGAGCCCGAGACGCTGCGCCACCGGGCCCGGGCGTTGCTCGCCCTGGGCCGGGGCGGCGAGGCGCTCGTTGGCGCGCGGGAGGCGTTGGTCGTCTGCGAGCAGCGCCGGATGGGCATGTACCTGCCGGATGTGCTGCGCGATCTCGCCCTGGCGCTGATGGAGAACGGCGAGCTCGATGCCGCAGCCGCCACCCTCGACCGCGCCGAGGCGGAGGCGACGGCGATCGGCGCCCGGAACGTCCTGCCCCTCGTCACCTGGGCGCGCGCCGATCTCGCCGCGCGGCGCGGGGACCCGGCCGCGCAGCGCACGCTGCTGCACGAGGCCCTCGCCGCGCTGCGCGAGCGGGGCGCAGTCGGCCACGCACGCACCGTCGCGAGCGCGCTCGAGGCGCTCCCCGGCCGAGGTCCGTCGTGACCGAATCCCCTCTGCGCGCGCGCGTGCGGAGCTTCAGCGACGCCGGCCGCGGCCTGGCGTACCTGCTCGCGAGCCAGGCCAACGCGCGCATCCATCTGGCTGCGGCGCTCGCGATCGTCGCGCTCGGACTCTGGCTCGGGCTGGCGACGCGCGACTGGTGCTGGATCGCGGTGGCGATCGCATGGGTCTGGGTGGCCGAGGCGTTCAACACGGCACTCGAGACGCTGGCGGACGCCGTTCACCCGGAGCGCGACGCGCGCGTCGGGCGCGCCAAGGACGTCGCCGCGGGAGCCGTGCTGCTGGCCTCCCTGGCCGCTGCGGCGATCGGACTGCTGGTGCTCGGGCCGCCTCTGCTCGCGCGGCTCGGCGGGTAGCGTCGCGTGTCCGCCGTGCCGTTCCGCATCCTGCCCCGGGTGACCGCCGCCAACGAGCACTTCTGGCGCGGTGGCGCCGAGGGAAAGCTCCAGTTCCTGCGCTGCAACGTCTGCGGCACCTGGATCCACCCGCCCGCGCCGGTCTGTCCCTCCTGCTACGGCCGGGACGTCGTCGTCGCCGCCGTCTCGGGGCTCGCCACCGTCGTCACCTTCACGCTCAACCACCAGCCCTGGGTGCCGGCGCCCGACCACCCCTACG
>CAZZFT010000234.1:0-5865 GCA_964653555.1 uncultured Spirochaetales bacterium
GTCGGCGTGGAGGACCGTGACCTCCGATCCGAGCCGGCGGAACGCCTGGGCCAGCTCGCAGCCGATCGGTCCCGCCCCGATCACGCCGAAGCGCCGCGGGCGCTCGGTGAGCTGGAAGATCGTCTCGTTGGTCCGGTAGCCGGCCTCCTCCAGGCCTTCGATCGGAAGCGCCACCGCCCGCGCGCCGGTGGCGATCACCGCCTTCTTGAAGCGCAGCGTCGTGCCCTCCACGTCGACGGTGCCGCGACCGGTGAAGCGGGCGTCGCCGAGGAAGACGTCCACGCCGAGCTCGTCCCGGTAGCGCGCGGCGGCGTCCTCGTGACTGATCGTGGCGCGGATCCGACGCATGCGTTCCATCGCGGCGCCGAAGTCCGCCTCGGCGCCGGCGGCCAGGGGCAGCCCGATCTCCTTCTCCGCGCGCCGCGCCTCGGCGACCATGCGCGAGGCCCGGATCACGCTCTTCGAAGGAACGCAGCCCACGTTCAGGCAGTCGCCGCCGAGGAAGTGGCGCTCGACCAGGGCGACCTTGGCGCCGAGCCCGGCGGCGACCGCGGCCGTGATCAGGCCGGCGGTTCCCGCCCCGAGCACGACGAGGTTGTAGCGGCCGTCGGGCTCCGGGTTGCGCCAGTTCGACGGGTGCACGTTCTCCAACAGCGCCCGGTTGTGCGCGTCGAGCGGGACGATCTCGGGAAGCTCGGACATGGGAGTCTCCAGCAGTCGGATTTCGCTGTCGGGAACGCGCGGCTAGACCGCCTCGCCCGTGGCCTCGGCCAGGGCCCGACGGGCGATGCGCGTCACGAGCACGGTGACCACGGCGGTGGCGAGCAGACCCACCGCCAGCAGAATGTAGTGCGATGCGCCGCGCTCGGGCGCCGCACCCCCGGCCAGCGCGGCGACGTCTCCCGCGGCCTTCCCGGAGTACACGTAGAGCAGCGTGCCCGGCAGCATGCCGAGCGACGCGACGAGATAGTCGGCGAAGCGGACGCTGGTCAGCCCGAGCCCGTAGTTCAGCAGGTTGAAGGGGAACGCCGGCGAAAGACGCAGCAGGAACACGATCCGGCGGCCCTGCCGCCCCACCGCGCGGTCGATCGCCGCGAACTTCCGATTGTCCGCCAGCTTGCGCTCGATCCCCTGGCGCGCCACGTAGCGCGAGACGAAGAAGGCGAGCGAGGAGCCGATCACGGCCGCGACGAAGACGTAGGCGGTGCCGGCCCCGATCCCGAAGATCGCGCCGGCGGCGAGGGTGAGCAGCGAGGCCGGGACGAAGGCGACGACCGCCAGCGCGTAGCCGACCACGAACACCAGCGGGCCCCAGACGCCGAGACCGTTCACCCACTGGGCGAAGCCCTGGACGTGCCCGCCGGCCAGCCGACCCAGGGCCACGAGTCCGACCAGCGCGGCCAGGCCGATCGCGATCTTCGTCCACGGGATCCCCCGCGCGCTCGCGTCGTCGCTTCGGGCTGTCGCGGTGTCCATGCCTGCGCCTCCTCGACTACGCGCTGTGTGATGCGCGAGTCGGAGCGAGGTTTCCAGAGAGGCCAAACTTCTCGCCTCGCGCGGCCGCGAGCACCCCGCTCAGACGAGGGTTCCGCCGCAGCTCGAGCCGCTGCCGGCCGTGCAGCCGAAGCAATGGGAGTCCGTGGCGATCCGTTCGCCCTGGAGGTCGGACAGGGAGCCGACATCCCAGACCGTGCGCGCTCGACCGCCCAGGGGAAGCTCGAGCATTTGATTGAAGTCGCAGTCGTAGAGCTCGCCGTTCCATCCGACCGACACCAAGGCGCGGCACATCAGCGCGGAAAGCGTCTCGGGATTGAAGTGGTTCACGAGCAGACTCATGTACTCGGAGGTGCGGCCGTCGCGCTTCAGGGCGTGAGCGAAGCGCTTGATCGGCATGTTGGTGATCGTGGCGAGCCGGTCGAACTCGATGCCGAAGAGCTCGCGCAGCTCCCGGCGATAGTCCTCCTCGAGCTGTGCCTGGGCGGGTGGTAGCGAGGGCCCCTGCGGGTTGTAGACGAGGTCGAGCTCGAGTCCCCGGCCCGGGCGGGCGTAGCCGAGATCGTTCAGCAGCCGGAGCGCCTCGATGCTGCGCTCGAACACGCGCCGGCCGCGCTGGGCATCGACCCGCTCCCGCGTGTAGCAGGGCAGGGACGCCACCACCTTCACGCCCGACTCGGCCAGGAAGGCCGCCGTGTCCTCCTGGCCGGGCTCGAAGAGCACGGTCAGGTTGCAGCGGTCGATCACCTGGCGTCCGAGCGCGTGCGCCTCGCCGACCAGGAACCGGAAGTGGGGATTCAGCTCCGGGGCGCCGCCGGTCACGTCCAGGGTGGTCACCGCCGGGGCTTCCGCCAGCAGCTCGATCACCCGGGCCGCGGTTCGACGGTCCATCTCCTCGGTGCGCTTCGGCCCGGCCTCGACGTGACAGTGGTGGCACGCCAGGTCGCAGCGCTTGCCGACGTTCACCTGGAGGGAGCGGATCGGATCCCGGTACAGCTCGGGCAGCCGGCGCTCGGCCAGCATGGCGTCGAAGGCGTTCAGGAGCGGATCTCCGGTGGCGGGAGTGGATCGGGAGGGTATCGGCCGATGGACCCGCCGCCCGTCCCGGGGCGTCGGGCCCCGCCCTTCGATGCTCGACGCGGCCCGTGGTACCGCCGAGGGGCCTCGATTCCCGACCGGTGCGGCGAATCGATTCGGAATCGACCCGCTGCTAGGATGCCTCCGGTCGCAGTCCCCCGGCGGCCGGGCCCTCCGAATGCCGAGGCGCCCTTCGAAACCCCCACGCCCCTCGGCTCGGCCGCGCTCCCCGCGAGAGTCCGCTCCGCGGAAGCCGGCCGATGCGTTGCGGCATTCCTGCCCAATCCATCCTGCAAGAGCGAGAAGGAGACTCCCTTGAGTGACATTCGATTCGACGGCCGCGTCGCGGTCATCACCGGAGCCGGAGGCGGGCTCGGCAAGACCTACGCCCTCGACATGGCCCGCCGAGGCGCCAGCGTGGTCGTGAACGATCTCGGCGGCTCGGCCGACGGCACCGGTGGCGGCAGCAGCATGGCCGACGCCACGGTGAAGGAGATCACCGAGGCGGGCGGAACCGCCGTCGCCAACTACGACTCGGTGGCGACTCCCGAGGGCGGCAAGGCGATCATCCAGACCGCGCTCGACAACTTCGGCAAGGTCGACATCCTGGTGAACAACGCCGGGATCCTCCGCGACAAGAGCTTTCTGAAGCTCGAGCCCGCGAACCTGGATGCGGTGATCGACGTGCACCTGAAGGGTGCCTTCTTCGTCACCCAGCCCGCCTTCGCCTCGATGAAGGACAACGGCTACGGCCGCATCGTGATGGCCTCCTCGGGAGCCGGCATCTTCGGGAACTTCGGTCAGACGAACTACGGCGCCGCGAAGATGGGCCTGGTCGGCCTGATGAACGTCCTCGCCGTCGAGGGCGCGAAGTACAACATCAAGGTGAACTCGATCGCGCCGATCGCGAAGACGCGCCTCACCGAGCAGCTGCTCGGTGGGCTCGCCGACGCCCTCGACCCCGCGTTCGTCACGCCGTTGGTCACCTACCTCTGCTCGGAGAAGTGTGAGCTCACCCATGAGATCTTCGACGTGGGAGGCGGGCGCTACGCGCGCGTCTTCGTCGGCATGGCGAAGGGCTGGGTGGCGCCGAAGGGCAAGGTGCCCGCGGCCGAGGACGTCTTCGAGCACATCGACGTGATTCGCGACCGCGAGGGCTACACGATCCCCGACAGCATCGCCGACGAGACGAAGGCGGTGGCCGAAGCGCTCAAGAGCCAGAAGTAAGGAGAGCATCCGATGCCGATCGATCCCGAGAAGGCGCGCGGCGCCAGACTTCCCGACGGAGAGACCGCCTACACCCGGGACCAGGTGATCCTCTATCACCTGGGCCTCGGCGCCGGCGTGCCCGCCACCGATCCGAAGGAGCTCGAGTACACCTACGAGAAGAACCTCAAGGTGCTGCCGAGCTTCGCGGTGATCCCGGCCTTCGGCTCGATGGGCGGAATCGGCGGGGGAAGCGTGCCGGGCCTCCAGTTCAACCTCGCGATGCTGCTCCACGGCGAGCAGGAGGTGATCGTCCACGAGCCCCTGCCGGTGCAGGCGAAGCTCGCGACCTCCGCGCACATCCCCGAGATCTACGACAAGGGCAAGGCAGCGCTGGTGATCCTGGAGGCCAACGCGAAGGAGAAGGAGAGCGGCCGGCCTCTGTTCACCAACCGCTTCTCGCTGTTCATCCGCGGCGAGGGCGGCTTCGGTGGGGATTCCGGACCGAAGGCGGGCAACCGGGCCCCCGATCGGGCGCCCGACGGCGTCGTGGAGCGCAAGACCCTGCCGCAGCAGGCGCTGATCTACCGCCTGTCGGGCGACAAGAATCCGCTCCACGCCGATCCCGAGTTCGCCAAGATGGCCGGCTTCGATCGGCCGATCATCCACGGCCTGTGCTCCTACGGCATCGCCTGCAAGGCGATCGTCGACGAGGTGCTGGACGGCGACGTCGCGGCGGTGGCCCGCTACCAGGCCCGCTTCGCGGGCGTGGCCTTCCCAGGCGAGACCTACCGGGTCTCGTACTGGAAGGACGGCGACAAGCGGATCCTGCTCGAGGCGGCGAGCGTCGAGCGGGACGCGGCGATCATCAGCAACGCGGTGATCGAGCTGCGCTGAGGACGTGGCGGCGACGGCCTAGCGGCCGTCGCCTGCCCCGGCCCGCCGCGCTCGCCCTAGGAGGGGAAGCGCGGAGCGCCTTGCTCGAGCTCCACGTGGGCGCCGTTCGTCACGAAGGAGACCGCGTGGTAGAGGCCGGCGAGGACCAGTAGCTCCAGGATCTGGTCCGGCTTCCACACGGTGTGCATCCGCTCGAGGAGCCCGTCGTCCAGCGCGGAGCTCCGATGGAGCTGATCGCACATCTCGATCAGCAGGGACTCGGATGGGCTCCAGACCGCGTCCGTGGCCTCGCCGCCCACGGTCGCCCTCAGCGCTTCCGGTGAGAAGCCCGCCCTCTCGCCGTAGGCGGCCACGTGGACTCCCCACTCGTACTCCGAGCCGCATAGCGACGTCGTCCGGAGAATGACGATCTCGCGCTCGCGAATCGTGATCGAGCCCCGGTCGAGCAGTCCACCCCGCATGAAGCGCTGGAGGACGCGGGGGTTCCGGGCGAGCGTGCGGAACAGTCGCAGCGGCTCCATGCCGGCCGGCATGACGATGTCGAAGGCCTTCTGGATCGCGTCGGGGTAGGGGCCCTCCAGGGGCGCGATGCGATGGGGATGCATGATCCGGCTCCTCGTGGCTTGCTACGGATTCAATAGCACCTGGGACCGGGCCGCGCTAGCGCCGCTCGGCGCGCTCGCGGAGGAACGCCGCCGCCACCTCCGCCGGCGTGCGTCCCTCGGCGTCGACCTCGCGGTTCATGCGCCGCATGGTGGCGGCATCGACGGCGCCGGCGAGGCCGCGCAGCGCGGCCAGCACCTCCGGCCTCTCTCGCGCGAGCCGAGCGCTCGCCAGCACGATCGCGTCGTAGGGGGGGATCACGCCGCGGTCGTCCTCGAGCAGCACGAGGTCGTAGGCGTCGATCCGGCCGTCGGTGGAGAAGGCGCTGATCACGTCCACCTCTCCCGCCCGCACCGCGCCGTACATCAGCGACGGGTCCATGCTTCGCCGCTCGCGGAAGGCGAGCTGGTAGCGGTCGGCCAGGGCGCGCCACTCGGGGCGCGCGAAGAACTCGTAGTCGCCGCCGATCTCGAGCTCGCCGGCGATCGGCGTCAGGTCGCTGATGCGCGCCACGCCGAGCTCGCGCGCCCGGTCGGCGCGCATCGCGAGGGCGTAGGTGTTCTCGAAGCCGAGGGCGCTCGCGACCAC
>CAZZFT010000235.1:0-5864 GCA_964653555.1 uncultured Spirochaetales bacterium
GAACTTGTCTTCGAGCTCGATCTCCTTGGCGACCGTGACGCCGTCCTTGGTCACGGTGGGCGAGCCCCAGCTCTTCTCGATCAGGACGTTGCGGCCCTTCGGGCCCAGCGTCACGCGCACGGCGTTGGCGAGCGTGTCGACCCCGCGCAGGAGCTTCGCGCGCGCGTTCTCCTGAAAGCGGATTTCCTTGGCAGCCATGTCTCTGTGACTCCTTCTACTCGAGCACGGCGAGGATGTCGTCCTCGCGGACGATCAGGTGCTCCTCGCCCTCGATCTTGATCTCGGTGCCCGCGTACTTGCTGAACAGCACGCGGTCGCCCTTCTTGACGTCCAGGGGCAGGACCTTGCCGTCCTCCGTCACCTTGCCGGCCCCGGCCGCGACGACGCGGCCCTCCTGGGGCTTCTCCTTGGCGGTGTCGGGGATGATGATGCCGCCCTTGGTCGTCTCCTCCTCCTCGATTCTTTCGATGAGAAGACGGTCGTGTAGAGGTCGAACCTTCATGGAAGATCTCTCCTGTTCCGATGGGGCCGAGGCCGCAGCGACCCCGGGCGGCGTGGCGGATAAGCACTGCGCGAGGGGCGTCAAGCGCCGGGCTCGGCTCTCCCGGCGCCCGACCGGGTGCCGCCCGCCAGGCGATCGCGGCGCCCCTGGAGGAAGCGGCGGACCGCCGGGTCGCTCTCCAGGCCGATCGCGCGCTCGTAGGCGGCGTCCGCCGCCTGCGGATGACCGGTGCGGGCGAGCAGGCCGGCCCGCGCCGCCCAGTAGGGCTGGTAGTCGGCCAGGCGGGACGGGTCCGGAAGCGCGTCGAGGGCGGCCAGCCCGGCGGCCGGACCGCGGACCTCGGACACGGCGACCGCCCGGTTCAGCGCCACCACCGGCGAGCCCGTGAGGGCCAGCAGCGCGTCGTAGAGCCCCTCGATCGCGGCCCAGTCGGCGCGGCCGGTGCGGCGGCGCACGGCGTGCGCCGATTGGACCGCGGCCTCGAGCTGGTAGCGGCCCGCGCCGGGCAGGGCGCTCGCCCGATGGAGCAGGTCCTCCGCCTCGTCGATCAGGGCCCCGTCCCAGTCGGCCGGGTCCTGGTCGGTGAGCGGGACGTAGTCGCCCCGGGCGTCGCGGCGCGCCGCTCGACGCGCCTGCGCGTGGAGCATCAGCGAGAGGAGTCCCAGCGCCTCGGCCTGCTCGGGCAGCAGCGACACGACCAGCCGCCCCAGCCAGATGGCGTCCTCCGCGTGACGGCGGTCGCGCGCCTCGGTGCCGGCGGGATCGCTCCAGCCCGCGGCGAAGGCGGCGTAGATCGCCTCCAGCACGGCATCGAGCCGCTCGGCCTGCGCGGGCCCTTCGGGCACCTGGAAGGGGATGCCGGCGTCGCGGATCTTGCGCTTCGCCCGCACCAGCCGCTGGCCCATGGTGGCGGGGGAGACCAGGAAGGCCGAGCCGATCGCGGCGGCGTCGAAGCCCAGGATCGTCTGGAGGATCAGCGGCGCGCGCACGCCCGGATCGATCGCCGGATGCGCGCAGGCGAACATCAGCGACAGGCGCTCGTCCGCGGGAGGGGCGTCGCCCTGGGCGGCGGACTCGAGCTCGTCGGCGATCCAGCGCAGGTGATCCGCAGCGCCGGCGGCGGTGCGCCGCCGGCGATCCGCGTCGATCCACTTGCGCCGGGCCACGGTGGAGAGCCAGGCCTCGGGGTTCTGGGGGACCCCGCGCGCCGGCCACTCGACGAGCGCCGCGGCGAAGGCGTCGGCGAGCGCGTCCTCGGCGCCGCCGACGTCGCGCGTGCGGGCCGCCAGCAGGGCGACGAGCCGCCCGTAGCTGCGCCGCGCCACGGCCTCGGCGGCCTCCCGCGCCGTGCGCTCCGGATCTCCCGCCATGCGCGCCCGCGGCTCAGCCGTCGCCGCCCGCCGCCGCGCGCGTCTCGGCGACCTGCTTCATCGCCGCCAGGCCGGCCTCGAAGCTGCGGCCCACCATCTCGTCCACGTCGAAGAAGACGGAGAACGCCTTCCCGACGAAGCCGTTCCGGCCGTCCATCTCCCAAGCCACCCGGGTGCCGCCGCCCGACGGTTCGAAGACGAAGCGGACGTCGTCCGTCGCCCGCATCGGCTCGAAGAACTCGAGTCGCAGGGCGACGAGCTCGTTGGGCACGCTCGCGGTGATCGTCGCCTGGCCGCGCCCCACGTCGGCGTTGCCGGACCAGCGGTAGATCGCTCCCTCGCCGGACGCCGCACCCGCGAACTCCTTGGTCATCTCCGGATCGCGTTCGAAGGGCGACCAGCGCCCCCAGGCGCGCAGGTCGTTGACCAGCGGGAACACCACCTCCCGCGGCGCGTCGATCTTCGTCGCGCGCTCGACGTGGAAATCGGCCGGGCGGGTGGCGGCGAACCCCGCGAAGGCGGCGACCCCGGCGAGCGCGACCAGCAGCAGATTGCGCAGAACGCGCATGCGCTAGTCCGTCGGCCAGACGGGGCGCACCTCGACCGCCCCGCGGCTCGCGCTCGGGCAGCGCGCGGCCCAGGCGAGCGCCGTGTCGAGGTCGGGCACGTCGATCAGGTGGAAGCCGCCGAGCTGCTCCTTCGCCTCGACGTAGGGGCCGTCGACCACGTGGGTGCGCCCCTCGGCGACGCGCACGCTGGTGGTCGCCTCCACCGCCCGCAGCCGCTCGCCGCACACGTAGATGCCGGCCTTCCGCATCGCCTCGACGTAGGCGGCGCAGTGGGGCATGCGCTCCTCCATGTGCTCCACGCGGTCCGCGTCGTTCTCGTAGATCAGAAGCATGTACTGCACGGGATTCCTCCGTCTCGATGGTCGCCCGTTCCCGGGCCCGTTTCATCCGCCCGCCAACGCGCCCAGCACCACGAAGGGCTCGACGCCACGGGCCACGGCGTCGGGCAGCAGCGCGTCGGGTTCGACGTGGGAGACGTCCTGCTGACAGGCGAAGAAGCGCACGAACGCCCGGCGCCTCTGGGTCGCGTGGTCGCGGATCGTGCCGCGCAGTGCGGGATGGTTCCGCTCGAGCGCGTCGAGCACGCTGCGCTGCGTGACCGGCCCCGCGACCTCGAGTCGAACCTCGCCGGCGACCTTCGCCAGCGTCCGCAGATGCGCGGGGAGCTGCACGCGGATCACGGCAGCGTCTGGACCTCGACCGAGAGCACGGCGGGCAGGTCCCGCACGATCGGCTCCCAATGATCGCCCGCGTCCGCCGACGCGTAGACCTGGCCGCCGGTGGTGCCGAAGTAGACGCCGCAGGGATCGAGCGCGTCGACGGCCATCGCGTCGCGCAGCACGTTCACGTAGCAGTCGCGCTGGGGCAGTCCGTGGGTGAGCGCCTCCCACTCGCCGCCACCGGTGCGACTGCGGTAGACGCGCAGCTTGCCCTCGGGCGGGTAGTGCTCCGCGTCGCTCAGGATCGGCACCACGTAGATCGTCTCCGGCTCGTGGGCGTGCACGTCGATCGGGAAGCCGAAGTCGCTCGGCAGGTCGCCGCTGACCTCGCGCCAGGAGTCGCCGCCGTCGTCGCTGCGCATCACGTCCCAGTGCTTCTGCATGAACAGCACCTCCGGACGCGAGGGGTGCATCGCGATCCGGTGGACGCAGTGGCCGACCTCCGCGCGCGGATCCGGGATCTGCTCGGACACCAGGCCGCGGTTGGTCGGCTGCCAGGTCTTGCCCGCGTCGTCGGTGCGGAAGGCTCCCGCCGAGGAGATCGCCACGTGCATGCGGGCGGGGTTCGTCGGGTGGAGCAGGATCGTGTGCAGGCACATCCCGCCGGCGCCCGGCTGCCACGCCGATCCGGAGCCGTGCTGACGCAGTCCCGGGAGCTCGTGCCAGCTCTTGCCGCCGTCCCGGGTGCGGAACAGGGCGGCGTCCTCCACGCCGGCGTACACGGTGTCCGGGTCGTCCCGCGACGGCTCGAGGTGCCAGACGCGCGCGAACTCCCACGGATGGGGCGTCCCGTCGTACCACTGGTGGGTGCCCGGAACGCCCTCGTAGGCGAACTCGTTGCCGACTGCCTCCCAGCTGCGACCGCCGTCGTCGGAGCGCTGGATCAGCTGTCCGAACCAGCCCGTGCACTGCGACGCGTACAGGCGATCCGGGTCGGCGGGCGAGCCCTTCAGGTGGTAGATCTCCCAGCCCCCGAACAGGGGGCCGGTCACCTCCCACTGGCGCCGTCGACCGTCCGAGGTCAGCACGAACGCGCCCTTGCGCGTTCCCACCAGGATCCGCACTCCGCTCACGAGCGACTCCTCCTCCGGTTGCGGCCCGCGCCGAAGCCCGCGCCTGCCCCCATGACGATCGGGCCGGCGCGGTTTCGACACGTCGATCCACGACGCGGCGGTCGCGGCCCCGCGCGCCGGGCCCGAGAGGGTACTGCGATCGCCGCCGCGTGCGGCGCGCCGGCCGGGCGAAGGCGGGCTAGAGTGCGCGCGCGTGGGAAGAGCGGAGCCGGTGGAGACGACCCCCGTGGACGGGGAAGGGCAGGGCGGCCGCAGGACCCGGACCCAGCCCCCGAGCCTCTCCGCCACGGGCTGGACGCCCTACTGGTCCCCCTACCTGGCCTTCCTGATCGCGGTCGAGGTCTCCAGCCGCGTGTCCGAGGCGGTCGAGCCGATCCTGCTGGTGGTGCGGGTGGCGGCGCCGCTGGCGTTCTTCGTGTTCTTCCTGCGCCGCGGCGCCTATCCCGAGCTGCGCGGCGCGACGTGGGGTGCCTGGACCGCGGCCGACGTGGCGATCGGGCTGCTGGGTGCCGCGCTGTGGATCGCGCCCTTCCTGCTCGTGGACGCTCTGCGCCCCGACGAGCCGGGCTTCGATCGCTACGAGCTCGGCGCGCGCGGGGTGGGGCTCGCGCTGGCGATCCGCGCGATCGGCTACGCCGGGGTGACGCCGTTCGTGGAGGAGCTGTTCGTGCGCAGCTGGCTCTTGCGCTTCATCGACGTGGTCGACACGCGGCGCGACTTCCGGAACGTTCCGATCGCGCGCTACACGACGCGCAGCTTCGCGGTGGTGACGCTCTACTTCGTGTTCAGCCACGCCCGCTGGGAGTGGGGGGTGATGCTCGCCTGGACCCTGCTCACGATGGCCTGGTTCTACCGCCGCCGGCACCTGGCCCCGCTGATCCTCGTGCACGCCGTGACCAACGCCGCGATCTTCGCCTTCGTGGTGCTGTACGACGGCGTGTTCCGCGACGCCGGAGGACGGCCGATCCCGCTGTGGTTCCTGCTCTAGCGTCCCTAGAGCGAGCCGCGGTGACCCTGGCGGACCCGGCGCGCGACGTCGGTGAGCTCGACCAGCGCCTTGTAGGCGAGCTCGGCGTTGCTCTCGCGCGCGGCGACCGCCGCCTCACCGGCGCTCTCCGCCAGCAGCGGGTAGCCGACCCGCATCGCCTCCCTCGCCAGGGCGTCGGCGCGCTGGGCCAGGGCAGCCCAGTCGCCGTGGGCCTCGGTGTCCTGGAGCTCGTCGATCCGCTCGGCGAGCGCCACCACGAAGGCGTCGATCGCATCGGAGTGGGCCGGGTCGTCGTCGAAGCGGGAGTGGATCGGGCCGCCGCTCGTGGGGTCCATGGCACCCGTATCGGCCGCGCCCGGTCCGCGCTGAATGGCCCGCGCTCCCGCGTCCGATTCAGGACGGAGCGCGCGGCTACCGAAACAGGCCAAGGGGGGCGCACGCCGTGACCGATCGCCACGCAAAGGACACCTGGACGGTCTTCAAGATCATGGGGGAGTTCGTCGAGGGGTTCGAGACCCTGCGCCCCTACTGGCCGTCCGTGTCGATCTTCGGCAGCGCGCGGGTTCGCCGCGGCAATCCCCAGTACAACCAGGCGGTCGAGGTCGCCGCGGCGCTCTCGAAGGCGGGCTACGGGATCATCACC
>CAZZFT010000236.1:0-5826 GCA_964653555.1 uncultured Spirochaetales bacterium
TCAACTTCGCCTCCAACGCCGGCACCGAGGGCATGGCCGGCAACGCCGTCTACGCCGCCGCCAAGGAGGCCACCCGCGGCTTCTCCCGCTCGCTCGCCCGCGAGTGGGGCCGCGACGGCATTCGCGTCAACATGATCCGCCCGATTGCCGCGTCTCCCTCCCTCGCCGGCTGGATCGAGGAGAACCCGAAGCTCGCGGCGATGCAGGCGAAGGCGATCCCGCTGGGTCGCTTCGGCGACTGCGACCAGGACATCGCCCCCGCCGCCGTCTTCCTCGCCAGCGACGAGAGCCGCTACCTCACCGCAGTGACGCTGCCGGTGGACGGAGGCGGGGGGCAGGAGCGTTAGGCGAGGCAGCGACGCGGCCTTGCCCTTCAACGCCGCTGCGCGACGACCACCTGGAGCGGAACGGCGAAGGGCGTCAGCTTCGCCTCGTGAACGACCTGCCAGTGCTCGTCCGGGATCCGGGCCAGGAGATCGAGCGGCCGGCACCCGCCCACGAGCGCGGGCCGCCATGCGTACAGCCGCGACCAGACGCGGGCCACGAAGCGGGAGAGCGGGCCCGAGCCCGTGGAGAGGCTCGCCAGGCACAGCATCCCGCCGGGCTCCAGGATCCGATGGGCCTCCCGGACCACCGCCGCGATGTCGTCCTCCGGCAGGACGTCGAGCACGAAGGTGGAGACGAAGCGGTCGCGGGAGGCGGTCGGCTCGGAGACCGGGGGCGAGCCGTCGGTGAGGGCCACCTCCACCCGGGGCCCGAAGGGAGCCAGGCGCTCCCGCGCCAGGTCCACCATCACGGGACTGAGATCGAGGGCGCGGTAGTGCGCCTGCTCGGGAAGCCGCTCGGAGAGCAGGCGCGCAGCGAGGCGCCCCGTGCCACAGCCGAACTCGACCACCCGATACGCCGACTCGAAGCGGCCGTACCGGGAGATCCGCTCCGTCGCGCGATCCTCGTAGAACGCCTGGCTGTCCTGGAGGGATCCGATCCGGTCGTAGACCCGCCGCGCCTGTTCGCGAGTGAGCTCGGGCATGAGCGTCGTCTCCCCCCTGCTTCAGGCCGGCGGACCCCCCAACACACGGAGCGAGTGGCCGGGACGAAGCGCATTGCGATCGATCGGACCTTCGACGCCTGGGATGCGATCGTTGCCCGAGAACTGCCACAGCAGCCAGCCGCGATAGGACCGCGGCGACGGCTCGAAGAACACGCTCCGGATCCAGACCGGATAGTCGGCGAGGTCGGGGCCGAGGACGCGTTCGAGCGAGTCGGGCGTCAGGTAGAGGATCGGCTTGCGACCCCAGGCCCGCTCGACCGTCTCGAGGAAGCTCCGCAGCTCGCGCCGCACCTCGAGCAGGTCGGAGTAGCCGGTGCAGTTGCCCGCGAACTCGACGTCCGCGACCGGCGTGAGCGCGTCCTCGGACGGAGGTACCACGCGCAGGAAGTGCTCGGCCTGGGCGGATCCGGGACTGCAGAAGGTGAAGAAGTGATAGGCGCCTCGCGGAACTCCCGCCTCGCGGGCCGCGTTCCAGTTGGTCTCGAAGAGGGGATCGACGAAGTCGCGACCCTCGGTCGACTTGATGTAGCTGAAGGAGACGCCCGCCGAGGCGACGGTCGGCCAGTCGATCTCGCCCTGGTGGTGGGAGACGTCGATGCCCAGCACCGGGTACCGCGCCGGGTCCGGATGATTGAGCTGGATCGCGCCGATCCGGTAGAGGCCCAGAACCAGCCCGCCGATCAGGGTGCCGACGGCCACGCCCATCAGCGTCTTCACGCTGGCCCTCCCGCACGCGTCGCCAGCACCACGCCCGAAGCTCGAGGATGTTGCCTTCGGGGTCGCCAACGTAGCACCAGGTGACCCGGGCGCCGGTCGCGGTGGAGAGCGTGACGATCTCTCCCACGGAACTGCCGCCGTGGGCGAGGATCCCGGCCCGCGCGTCGGGGACGCTGGCCACCGAGAACGCGATGTGGGCGGGCGAGCGCCCGCCAGTCGCGGGCGATCCGATTCGTGTGCTCGTACTTCGCGTTGGCGATCAAGGGCGACGCACTGTCCAGGGGATCCGCGGCTCGGCCGCGATCCGGTCGCCAGACGATAACATCCAGCGCCGCGGCGGATCGACCGACGCGCCGACTGGGCTACAAGCGAACCGAGTACTCGGTTCCGTCTCCCAGGAAGAGCGTCACCGAAGAGAATCCGTTGTCCGGATTCTGGACGAAGGACACATAGGGTGCGAGCACGCGCCAGAACGTGAAGATGTTGTCGGCGACGACCACTCCGCCCCGACGCAGGTGAGGGGCGAGCACCTTCAGCATCGGGAGATAGAGCTCCTTGAATCCGTCCAGGAACGCCAGGTCGATGGCACCGCCGGGATCTCGCAGGGTCTCCTGGGCGTCGCCTTCGCGAACGTCGACGAGCGCGTCGAGACCGGCCTCTCGGAGATTGCTCCGCGCCGTCACGACCTTGCTGGGCTCCATCTCCGAGCCGATGACCACGCCGCCGCCGTTGTCCTTGACCGCTGCCGCGAGATAGAGGGTCGAGATGCCGAAGGAGGTTCCGAACTCGACGATCCGGGTCGCGCCCGTGGAGCGGGCCAGCAGGTACAGGAACTCTCCCTGCTTCGGCGACACCGGTACGTAGAGGTTGCGGAGACGATCCACCTCGTGCGGTAGCGACTTCGCGCGACCCCGCAGCTTGTCGCGGGCCAATGCAACCCCGAGGCCCACCAGGCCCAGGGTCTGTCGTCCCGCCTCTGCGTGGAGCCGGTCGAGGACCGGACGCACCGGCTCGGTGTGAATCGAGCAGCTCCGCGTGCCCGCCTCGGGCTCCGCTTCGATCTGCGTCATGAGACGCACCTCCGGGCGCTGGGCGCGAATCCGAAGCGTATCACGGGCACCAGGGGGAGCGATGGAAGGATCAGCCGGGGCTTCGTGCTAGGCGACAGGTCATCCCGACAGGATCTCGAGCAGGTGGCTCACCGCGAAGAGGCATCCCACCCCGGCGGCTGCGAGCAGAGCGGAGAGGCCGAGTCCGAACCGACTCAGGGTGCCGGCACCGGGTCCCACCGCCACCCGGTGCGCGCCGAGGCTCCACCAGCCGGAAGGGGGGAGTCGAAGCTCGCGAAGGCCCAGCTGGAAGTAACGGCCGAGGACCATCGCGCAGGCCAAGGAGAAGCCGCAGACGACCCAGCCGAGGAGCCGCAGGCCACGCTGGGCGGCCGCCGTCGCGGCCGCCGGATCGGTGGTCGCCATCTGCCGGAGCGCCTCGATGGAGTGCTGCGCCCAGAAATTGCCGCCCAGGGCGATCGCGGAGACGAGCAGGACGGCACACGCCATCGGAAGCCAGAAGCCCGGCTCCCGCCAGGAGCGAATCGTCTGCCACTCCATGGCGCACGGGATCGGGAGCCCGGCCGTACCGCTTGAGCGATCGAACTCCGCCTCGTCCCGTCAGCCGCCGTCGACGAGCCCGAGGCGCTCGTGCCACTCAGCGATCGATTCCTCGGGGTACCCCGGATACAACTTGTCCTGGGGATCCGACCGGACCTGCACCCAGGCGGCCTTCGAGTCGAGCAGCAGATGGGTGCGTTCGGGCGGCACCGGGAGAGGCGTGTCGATGGCGGACGCCAGCGGATGAACGAGCTCGGGCCAGCGGGGATCCCACATCCACAGGTGGCTCCCGCACAGAGCGCAGAAGTGCCGCCTGCCGGGGCTGCGACGAGGAGCCGCCTCGTCCGGGTCCTGGATCATCGCCTGGTAGACCCGCAGGTTCTCGTTCCCTTCGACCACGAGCGTGTCGTAGGCCCCGCCGATGTTGATGGCGAAGCCGCCGCCTCCCGCCGTCTTCCGACAGATCGAGCAGTAGCAGAGATTGAAGGGATAGGGGTGCGCCGACTGCAGCGAGAAGCGGACTGCGCCGCAGTGGCAGGAACCATCGAGATGCATCGCCTCGCCCCCCACTTCGTTCGGACCCGACGCCGCTCGCTATCGCCGGAAGCCGGTGCTGGACGGCTCATCGAGCTGCTTCCCGGAACCCCCGAGACGAGCGGGCAGATCCTCGAACTTCGGCAGCCCATCGGCCATGTGCACGACGCCCTCTCCATAGAAGCAGTGGAAGGTGGGCTCGAACGGCAGGCCCGAGCCGTCGAGCGTCATCGCGTAGACGACCGTCATCCCGAGCTTCGGCTTGCGGTTGAACACGGCGCCGCCGCAACGCTTGCAGGACGTGCGACCGCTCGGCCCGTCGGAGCCCTGCTTGTTGAACTCCACCAGCTGGTCCCGCCCGGTCGTCACACGGACGCTCGCGTCAGGCCATATCGCCCATGCGTTGATGGGCGCGCTGTGCCACCTGCGACAGGACTCGCAGTGGCAGATGCCGGCGGCGACGGACCGTCCCCGCACCTCGACCTCGACCGCGCCGCAGAAGCAGCCGCCCTTGAATGCCCCGGTCTCCGCCATGACGATGCCTCCGCCGGGACGCCGTAGCATCGTCACCGGGCGCTCGCAATCAGGTCCAGCCGAAGCCGCGATCGACAGCTTCGGGTGTCAGCTGCAAGCCACTCGCCGAGCAGCATTCCTGGGAAAGAGAATGCAGCGTCGGAGTCCCTCCTCTTGCGGTGTGGGGTCGTGGTCTTCGGGGACGGTCCGCGATGCTCATTCATTCCGCGCAAGGCTGACGGCGCCGAGCTGGAGCCGGCTGAAGCAGCCACCAGGCGATGGAGCCGAGAGCGAGGCTCGCGAACGAAAGGACCCCGAATGTGCCGAGAGAAATGGCCGCGTCGCGAGCGCCAAAGGCGCTGTAGCCGTCGAGAGCGAAGCCGACCCCGATGACGAGTGAAACGCTCAGGTCCACCAGCAACAGCAGTCCCAGTGAGACACGGGTGACGTAGTGGATCAGTGTCGCGCTGGCCCCGAAGAAGATGGATAGGAGGAGAAGAAAGGCGGGTGACGCGAAGAGAAGCAGCATTCCGGCGCGTTCGGGCGCGTCCCGATGGATCCGTTCGCGTCGACGACCGGATCGCCCGAGAGGCCCCACAGCGCTCCCGCGACCGGGATGGCGAGCGCCGCCGACGCAGCGGCAATGCACTGCAACGCAAACCTCATGGTCTCGTTCCCGCGATGTAGATCGCCCTTCCAGAACGTCGAGTCCTTCGGACCGAGACTTTCATGCCATGGCGGATCCGCTGACCTCATTGACCCGTCGCGGCGCGCTCGAGAAGATGACTCCAGAACAGGGCGCCCAACCCAAGGGCGATTCCGATCGAGCCGAGCCACCATGCATGGGGTTCCAGCCAGATCAAGAACGCACTGAGACCGCTTAGGCTGACCCCGACCAGCGCAACCTTCCGCGGCCCCGCGAGCTCGGCGGCGTCGCGCAGGCGCTGCTCGCGGGAGATCTTGAGGTCGCTCTCCGGGAGTCCCTCTACGAATCGCGACACCCACGCCCAATAGGACAAGACGACCAGGAGGAGAGCTGCTCCCGGCGCGAAGAGGACCCAGAGGATCTCCCTGGGACCGTGTCCTTGGGATTCGAGGAGGGGCTGGAGCCTGTAGGCGGTCCACGTCCCGATCCCGATCGCCGAGCTGAACAGCATCGAGGCCGCCCGAGAGGCCTTCTTCCTCGCGCCCTGGTCGGCGAGCTGGTAACCGCGGTGCGTCAGCCCCCAGGGGAAGAAGACGGTCGCGCCGTCCTCCGTCTCTCGAAAGAACGCACGCTCGATCGGAGGCTGCTGCGCCATCTGCTCGGAATCGACACGCCATTGCGATCACTTGAGCGCCGCGGACTAACGGACCGATCGTTCAGCTGCCGAGTCCAGGCGCTGCGAGCCGGTCAGCTGC
>CAZZFT010000237.1:0-5729 GCA_964653555.1 uncultured Spirochaetales bacterium
CGATCACCTGTCCCTTCCGCACCCGGGAGCCGGTCTTCACGATCGGCTTCTGGTTGATGCAGGTGTTCTGGTTCGAGCGCTGGTACTTGATCAGGTTGATGATGTCGACGTTGGAGCCGGTTCCCTCGTCCTCGTCGGGCTTCACCACGATCCGCGAGGCGTCCACCGACTCGACCGTGCCGTCGCGCTTCGCGACCACGGTGACCCCTGAATCGCGGGCCACCACGGCCTCCATGCCCGTCCCCACCAGCGGCGCCTCGGTGCGCAGCAGGGGCACCGCCTGCCGCTGCATGTTGGAGCCCATCAGCGCGCGGTTGGCGTCGTCGTTCTCCAGGAAGGGGATCAGCGCGGCCGCCACCGACACGAGCTGGTTCGGCGAGACGTCCATCATGTCCACGGTCTCGGCGGGGACCTGCACGAACTCACCGGCCTGCCGTGACTGCACGATGTCGTTGACGTAGCGCCCGTTCTCGTCGATCGGCGCGTTCGCCTGGGCGATCGACAGGCGCTCCTCGTCCAGGGCGGTCAGGTACTTGACGTCCGAGGAGACCGTCGAGTGGCTGACGCTCCGGTAGGGCGTCTCGATGAAGCCCAGGTCGTTCACCCGGGCGTAGGTCGAGAGCGACGCGATCAGACCGATGTTCGGACCCTCGGGCGTCTCGATCGGACAGATGCGCCCGTAGTGGGTCGGGTGCACATCGCGCACCTCGAAACCCGCCCGCTCCCGGGTGAGGCCGCCGGGCCCGAGCGCCGACAGCCGGCGCTTGTGGGTGATCGCCGACAGCGGGTTCGTCTGGTCCATGAACTGGGAGAGCTGGCTGGATCCGAAGAACTCCTTGACCACGGCCGACACGGGCTTGGAGTTGATCAGATCGTGCGGCATCAGCGTCTCGATCTCCTGGAGCGACATGCGCTCCTTGATCGCGCGCTCCATCCGCACCAGCCCGATCCGGTACTGGTTCTCGAGCAGCTCGCCCACGACGCGCACGCGCCGGTTGCCGAGGTGGTCGATGTCGTCGATCCGCTTGTCCGCGTCGTTTCCGTTCTTGAGGTCGACCAGGTACCGGACGGCGGCCAGGATGTCCTCGGGTCGGAGGGTCGGGAGTTCGCCGAGTGCGATCTCCTCTTCGGGTGTCCCGGGACCCAGCGGCTGCCAGCGGACGCGCTCGCCCGGATCGAAGCTGAGCTTGTGGTTGACCTTGAGTCGGCCGACCCGCGACAGGTCGTAGCGCTCCGGGTTGAAGAAGAGGTTCCGGAACAGGTTGGTCGCGGTGTCGATCGTCGGCGGATCGCCGGGCCGGAGACGGCGATAGATCTCGATGATCGCCTCCTCCTGGGTCAGCGTCTTGTCCGCGAGCAGCGTGTCGCGCAGCGCCGTGCCGGTGATCAGCGGGTCGAGGTAGAGCAGCGGGAACTCGTCGATCCCGCGCGCGTGCAGCTCCTCGAGCATCTCGGCGGTCAGCTCCTCGTTCGACTCGAGGATCACCTCGCCGGTGGTCTCGTCGACGATGTCGACCGGGGCCACCCGCTTCACCGCATCCGTGCGAATCAGGTCCTCGAGGGGGATCTGAATCCACTCGATCCCCGCCTCGCGGATCTTGCGAACCCCCGCCGCGGTGAACTTGCGGTCCTTGCGCACCAGGACGGTTCCGTCCGGGCCCTTGACCTCCCGGAGGCAGCGCTGACCGACCAGCAGGTCGGGAACCACGTTCTTCTCGTACTTCTTGCCGTCGGTGCGGATCACCTCGGCCCGGTAGAAGTAGGCGAGCAGGTCCTCGGGCGTGTAGCCGAGCGCCTTCAGCAGGACGGTGGCGTGGATCTTCCGCCGCCGATCGATCCGCGCGTACAGCAGATCCTTGTGATCGAACTCGAGGTCGAGCCATGACCCGCGATAGGGGATCACCCGGCACGAGTAGATCTTCTTCCCGGCCGCCGAGACGGTGGTCGAGGTGCTCGTGTCGAAGAAGATGCCGGGCGAGCGGTGGAGCTGCGAGACGATCACGCGTTCGGTGCCGTTGATGATGAAGGTGCCGTTCTCGGTCATGATCGGGATCTCCCCGAAGTAGACCTCCTGCTCCTTCACGTCGCGAATCGCCTGCGATCCTTCGCTGTCGTCCCACGCCACCAGCCGGATCGTCACCTTGAACGGCGCCGCGTAGGTCATGCCCCGCTGTAGGCACTCCTGCACGTCGTACTTCGGCTCCTCGAGCGTGTACCCCACGAACTCCAGCGATGCGGAGTCGTTGAAGTCCTTGATCGGGAAGACCGAGTTGAACACCGCCTGCAGGCCGGTGTTCTCGCGCTTCTCGGGCTCGATGTTCGTCTGCAGGAACCGTTCGAAGGTCTGCTTCTGGATCTCGATCAGATCCGGGATGTCGAGAATCGTGGGGATCTTGGAGAAGTTCTTGCGGACTCGGAGCTCGGTGTCGGTGAGGACGAGGTCGGTCACGATGGCGTTTCACCCTCCGGGTGACTGTGAGATGGGACGGGCGAGGGTCGGAATGGAGGCCGGCGGGGGGCCGGCCGCCGCGCGCTACTTGATGTCCACCTGGCCGCCGGCCGCCTCGATCTGCTCCTTGAGCTTCGCGGCCTCTTCCTTGTTGACCCCTTCCTTGAGCGGCTTGGGGGCGCCTTCGACGAGCTCCTTCGCTTCCTTCAGGCCCAGGCTCGTGATCGCGCGCACTTCCTTGATCACCTGGATCTTCTTGTCGCCGGCGGAGATCAGGATGACGTCGAACTCGTCCTTCTCCTCGGCGGCGCCGGCGTCGGCAGCGACCGCACCGCCGGCGGCCACGGCCACCGGGGCCGCCGCACTGACGCCCCACTTCTCCTCGAGGAGCTTGGCGAGCTCCGCCGCTTCCATCACGGTGAGGCTGGAGAGGTTCTCCACGATTTGATTCAGATCGGCCATGACAATACTCACCTTCTAGGCTGTGCCCGGGCACGCCCGAGCGGATGTTGGAGTTGAGAATTCGTTCCCCGCGGCGGCCTCGGCCGCCACCAAGATTGCGGTCAGGAGCCGGCGTCCCCCTGCTTCGAACGGGCCGCCAGCAGGCGAGCCAGGCCCGCGCCGGGCTCGCTGATCAGCCGCGCCAGCTTCGTCGCCGGGGCCAGCAGCAGCCCCGCCAGCTTGCCGCGCAGCTCGTCGAGGCTGGGAAGAGTCGCGAGAGTGGCGATCTGCCGGCGGTCGAGCGCCGTTCCGTCCACCATCCCGGCCTTCAGCTCGAATACTTCGTGCTCGCCGGCGAACTGGTCCAGGACCTTGGCGAGACCGGCCGGGTCCCCGAAGGACAGGGCGACCGCCGTCGGGCCCGCGAAATGGTCCGCGATGCCCGCGAACTCCGAGCCCTCGGTGGCCCGGCGCAGCACCGCGTTCTTCATCACGCGGTACTCCCAGTCGCCTTTGCCTTCCCTGCGGACGCGACGCCGCAGCTGATTGACCGACTCGACGTCGATACCGCGGTAGTCGACGACGTACATGGACGTGACACGGCCGAGCTTCTCCCGAAGCTCGGTGACCTGCGTTTCCTTCTGGGCACGTGAAAGCACGGGTTGGCTCCTCAGGCCGCGGTGGGCACGCTCGACGGGTCGATCGTGATGCCCGGACCCATCGTCGTGGAGATCGAGATCCGCTTCAGGTAGATGCCCTTCGACGTCGCCGGCTTCGCCCGCACGACCGCGCCGATCAGCGCGGCGGCGTTGTCGACGATCTTCTCGGCGTCGAAGGACTTCTTGCCGACGACCGCGTGGATGATGCCGGCCTTGTCGACCTTGTACTCGATCTTGCCGGCCTTGTTCTCGCGCACCGCGTTGCCGACGTCCATCGTCACGGTACCGAGCTTCGGGTTGGGCATCAGACCGCGGGGGCCGAGCACCTTGCCCAGCCGTCCCACGACGCTCATCATGTCCGGCGTCGCGATCACTCGCTCGAAATCGAGCCAGCCCTCGTCCTGGATCTTCTTCGCGAGCTCCTCGCCGCCCACGAAGTCGGCGCCGGCGTCGCGCGCCTCGGCCTCCTTCGCGCCCTTGGCGAACACCAGCACGCGGGTCTCCTTGCCGATCCCGTGCGGCAGCACGATCGCGCCGCGCACCATCTGGTCCGCGTGACGCGGATCGACACCCAGGTTCATCGCGACGTCGATGCTCTCGTCGAACTTCGCCCCGGGGACCTGCTTCAGCAGCGCCACGGCGTCCGCGAGCGGATAGGACTTGTCGGGCTCGATCGCCGCCTCGGCGGCCTGAAATCGCTTGTTCTTCGCCATCCTCTATCCCTCGACCTCGATGCCCATCGAACGGGCCGTTCCCGCGATGATCTGCACCGCCGCGTCCACGTCATGCGCATTCAGATCCGGCGCCTTGAGCTCCGCGATCTCCTCGAGCTGCTTGCGGGTCACCTTCGCGACCTTCTCGCGATTCGGCTCGCCCGAGCCCTTCGCGATCTTCGCGGCGCGCTTCAGGAGCACGGCCGCCGGCGGCGTCTTCAGCTCGAAGGTGAAGGAGCGATCGGCGTAGACCGAGATCACCGCCGGGATGATCAGCCCCTGCCTGTCCTGCGTGCGCGCATTGAACGCCTTGCAGAACTCCATGATGTTCACGCCGTGCTGGCCCAGGGCCGGGCCGACCGGCGGCGACGGGTTCGCCTGCCCGGCCGGGCACTGCAGCTTCACGATCGCGACGACCTTCTTTGCCACCTGGAACTCCCTAGGCCTTCTCTACGTTCGTGTAGTCGAGAACCACTGGTGTCGCGCGACCGAACACGTGCACCATCACCTTGAGCTTCTCCTTGTCCTCCATCACCTCGTCGACGTAGCCGGAGAAGTTCGCGAACGGTCCGCTCACCACGCGCACGCTGTCGCCCGCATCGAAGAGGATCTTGGGCTTCGGCTTCGTCGCGCCTTCCTTGATCTGCTGGGTCATCGCCGCGACCTCGTCGTCCGAGATCGGCGGTGGTCGCTTGTCCCCTCCGACGAAGCCGGTGATCTTCGGCGTGCCTCGCACGATGTGCCAGGTCTCGTCGGTCAGCTCCATTCGGACCAGGATGTAGCCCGGGAAGAACTTGCGTTTCGAGGTGCGCTTGGTGCCCTTGACCATCTCGACGACGGTCTCCTCGGGGATCAGCACCTCGTCGAAGAGGTCCGCCTTGCCCATCGCCTTGGCGCGCTCGAGCAGGGCCTGCATGGCCTTGTTCTCGTGCCCCGAATAGGTGTGGACGATGTACCACTGCTTCGACATCGCTTCTCCGGGAGCGGATCTCAAGAGGGAAGGATCAACTGGATCGCCTTGGCGAGGACGAAATCCACGAACGAGAGTCCGAGGGTCAGCACCACCACGACGAAGAAGACACCGATCGTCCCGGCCCGGGCCTCTTCCCGGCTCGGCCAGGTCACCTTGCGAAACTCGGCGCGAACCTCGTTCAGGAACTGTCGCGAGTCCCCGTACCAGATCACCGGATTCCACTCCATGGCTTCGAACCTCCGATCTCCGGTCACTGGCATCTTCGGGAGAACCTGGCAGGCGCGGAGGGACTCGAACCCCCAACCCCCGGTTTTGGAGACCGGTGCACTACCAATTGTGCTACGCGCCTTCAGCCTGCACGCGACGTCCACCGTCGCGCGCCGACGGCGATTCTCGGCGGAGAGCCCGGCGCACGCTCTCCGAACCGACCTGCGCTCCGTCTACTCGATGATCTCGGCGACGACGCCGGCGCCGACCGTCCGGCCGCCTTCGCG
>CAZZFT010000238.1:0-5727 GCA_964653555.1 uncultured Spirochaetales bacterium
GATCGGCGCGCAGGTTGGTGATCACCGGCCAGCCGGGGACGTCGCGCACGGCGGTGGCGATGTTCCCCTTCTCGACCGCGAAGGAGACCTTCCAGTCGTTC
Source organism: uncultured Spirochaetales bacterium (assembly GCA_964653555.1). Lineage (GTDB taxonomy): Bacteria > Myxococcota_A > UBA9160 > UBA9160 > SMWR01 > JAHEJV01. The sequence continues at coordinate 102 of CAZZFT010000238.1, forward strand.
CAGCGAATGGCGTTCAGATCGCCCCCCTGCCCGAAGTAGAAGATCTCCTCGCGCGGGCCCTTCTTCACCTCTCCCTTGAAATACGGCAGGAAGTTGTAGCCGTCGAGATGCACCTTCCAGCTCTTGCCATTGGCCTTGTAGCCCTTCTTCAGCTTCTCGATGATGTCCGGCTCGCCCGCCGCCGCCAGCAGTGTCGGCAGCCAGTCTTCCTGCGAGAAGATCTCGTTGACGATCGTCCCCGGCTTGATGACGCCCGGCCAGCGGACCAGCATCGGCACGCGGAAGCCACCCTCCCAGGTCGTCCCCTTCTCGCCCCGGAAAGGCATCGTCCCGCCGTCCGGCCAGGTCACCTCCTCCGCACCGTTATCGGTTCCGTAGATCACGATCGTCTCGTCTGCGAGGCCGAGGGCATCGAGCTGGTCGAGCAGGGCACCGACCATGTCGTCGTGCTCCACCATGCCGTCGGGGTAGAGGCCGATTCCCGTGCGACCCTGCGCCGAGGGTTTCAGGTGGGTCCAGACGTGCATCCGCGTGGTGTTGAACCAGACGAAGAAGGGCTTCTTCTGCTTCGCCTGGGTCTTGATGAACTGGGTCGCGGCGTCGTAGATCTCCAGGTCCACAGTCGGCATCCGCTCTCGGGTCAAGGGGCCCGTGTCCTCAATCTTCTGGCCGCCTCTGCCGTCCGCCCAGGAGTGGATGACGCCGCGGGGGCCGTACTTCTTCTTGAACTCCGGATCCTTCGGGTAGTAGTAGGTTTCGGGCTCCTCCTCCGCGTTCAGGTGGTAGAGGTTGCCCAGGAACTCGTCGAATCCGTGCACCGTGGGCAGGTGCGAGTCCCGGTCGCCCAGGTGGTTCTTGCCAAACTGGCCGGTGGCGTAGCCGCGTTCCTTCAGCAGATCCGCGATTGTTGGAGCCCACTCGGGAATGCCCTGGGGCGAGCCCGGCATGCCGATGGTGAGCAGCCCAGTGCGAAAGGGATGCTCCCCGAGGATGAACGAGGCGCGGCCGGCCGTGCAGCTCTGCTGTGCGTAGGAATCGGTGAAGATCGCGCCCTCCTTGGCCAGCCGATCGATGTTGGGGGTCTGGTACCCCATGATGCCCAGGCTATAGGCGCTGATGTTGTCCCGCCCGATATCGTCGCCCCAGATCACGAGGATGTTAGGCTTCCCAGGTGCGGCCCGGGCGCACGGCGCGAGCAGCCAGGCGGCGCAGGCGAGGGCGACGGGCCAGGCAATCGATCTCTGCAACTCGTTCACTCCTCTTCGAACGCGAAGACTCGCGTCCAGTCGCTCTTCATGCTGACCACGATCCAGCCGGCCTTCGCCTACTCGAGCATCTGCCGATCCCCGGTAGAGTTGCCGAAGGCCGCGACCGGCCGGCGACTGATCATGAGGTGGATGCCCTCGGGCCGAGCGGATGCGATTCCTCACGGCACTCCTCACTCGTCGGAGGCGAAGACTCGCATCCGTTGCGGTGGCTACTCGCCGGCGTGGCTGGCCGTCTTCATCTCCCGGACCCGCTGCATGACCTGCTCGAGGTTGTAGCTCGCCGGGTTCTGCATCGGCGGGAATTTGACGTAGGTCTCGAGCTCCTTCAGCCACAGCTGTTGGCCGAGCGGCAGCATGTTCCAGTCGTAGACGTATGCGGTGACCGGTCCCGCGAGCGCACCGCCCATGGCGAAGAGCGTCTTCGTGTGGCTGCCAATCGACGTCTCGAAGGGGTCGCGCTTGATGTTGACGACCTGTGTCCAGTGATAGGGCAGTACGCCAGCGGTGAAGCCGTCCGGGCTCTGAGACACCATCGCGAAGTACATCTTCCAGTTCTTGTAGCGGACCGCCGAGGGGTCCTTGCCGGAATAGTAGAAGAAGGTATCGCGCGCCGACTTCTTCGACCTGCCGGTCAGATAGTCGATCTGGTTGACACCGTCGAGCGTGGTCTTGACGATGCCGCTGTACTTTCCGGCCTCGATCTGTTTCTTCAGATCGTTCCCCTTGGCGCCGCCGGCGATCTCGACGAACGTGGGCAGCCAGTCGAGCGACGCGAAGATCTCGTTGAATATCGTTCCCGGCTGGATGACACCCTTCCAGCGAATGACGCAGGGAGCCCTCATGCCGCCTTCCCAGGTGGTCAGCTTGCCCCCCGCGAAGGGGGTGACGCCGCCGTCCGGGAAGGTGATCGTCTCGGCGCCGTTGTCGGTGGTGAAGACGACGATGGTGTTGTCGAGCTCACCCATGTCCTCCAGCTTCTGGAGCACGTAGCCGATGTTGTCGTCCATCTGCTTCATGCCCGCTTCGTTGACGCCCCAGTCCTTGCCGCCGGCCTCGCCCACCATCGCCATGTACTTGTCCGAAAGAAGGGTGGTGATGTGCATCCGCGCCGGGTTGTACCAGACGAAGAAGGGCTTGCCGGTCTTCTCGGGGGCGTTGCGATCGAGGAAGTCGATGAGCTTGGAGGAGATTTCCTCGTCCACCGTCTTCGAGCGATCGAGCGTCAGGGGGCCCTCATCCTTGCACGACTGCTTCTTCGCCGTGCCGTCGGAGGAGGTGCACCAGACCACGGGGCGCGGGGGGGTCAGGCACGTGGTGGTCTTCGGGTCGACGGCGCCGGGAACCTCGGACATGCCAGGGATCGGCGTGTTCTTGCACGGCGGGGCGACGGCCTGTTGAGTCGGCGTCCTGTTGATGTCGGGGAAGCTCACTCCCTGCATCGCATCCAGGTGGTAGAGATACCCCCAGTATTCCTGGAAGCCGTGCGCCGTCGGCAGCGAGTCGGTGTGGTCCCCGAGATGGTTCTTGCCGAACTCTCCGGTGGTGTAGCCGCGATCGAGCAGGAACTTGGCGAGCGCCGGAGTGCCAGGTTGCAAGTAGGACGGACTCCCGGGAATCTCCGGCAGGAGCATGCCCGCGCGCAGCGGCTGCATGCCGGTGAAGAAGGCGGTACGCCCGGCGGTGCAGCTCTGCTCGGCGTAATAGTCCGTGAACATCGCACCTTCGTGGGCGATGCGGTCGATGTTCGGCGTCTCCCCCACCATGAGACCGCGGTGGTAGACGCTCGGCTGCATCCAACCGATGTCGTCGCCCATGATGAACAGGATGTTCGGTTTGTCGGCTGCCTGGGCGGCGCCGCCGTAGCCGACCACGACGCAGAGCGCTACCGCCACGGCCATCCCGAGCGGGGTTAGTGCGTCGTTCCGCCCTCTAGCATGCTTCGACATGGAGTCTCCTTTTGAAATGCCGCGCGCGTCGCGTGCTTTGCATCGTGGGATGCACGGAGCGGGCCAAAGGCGCGAATCCTGCGCCATTCACGAACTCTTCATCCTCAGCGCCACCAGCTTGTCGCGAGCCTGCTTCTCCTGCTCGGGATCCGGAATCACCGGGTACATGTTGTCCGCCGGCTCCACGTCCTGGAGATGAATGAACTGGTCAGGGTGGCTGTACCCCTTGGCCGTGGGGCCCGTAGCGCTACCCCGTGCGTTCTGGGCACCGGCGGTGATGAGAAAGACGACGGCAGTGGCCAGGATCAGGGACAGGCAAGCCATCTGCTTCGTTGCAGTCTTCATCTCGTCACCTCGCAAACTGGCGGTGTCGAACCGCTCGGCGCAGTGCAAGCGACGCGCCAATTGCGGTTACGCGGCACGGGCGAGGTGCATCAGCGGGTTGAAGCGAGAGCTCCGCCGGCCGACGTCAGAGAGCGCGTTACATATCGTGGGCCGATGCGATATCTCGCAGCGGGCAGTCGCTGTGTTGCCCGCGCGCCGAGCCCCGAACCACCTGGAGCACGAACGGGTGCGTGCGTGTCGACGGTCGCGGACGAGTCCGCCTGTCCCTCGTGGGCCCTCAGTGGCCCTCGTCCTCGAGGTGACACGCGATGTACGGGGGCACCGCGCACAGTTCGACGCCCAGCGCGTGGAATCTTCGCAACGCCGCCAGGCCCGCCGCGTCGGCGGAGCGGAGGTCCTCGAGCAGCAGACGGACTGCGTCCAGATCTTCCCCGATCGCCAGCTCCAGCTCGCCCAGCTCCGCACGGGTGAGGCGCCCGTCCACCCGGACGACACGCTCGCGGTCGCTCTCCGTGACGATGATACGAACGGTCACGGAGCGCCTACAAGCGAGAATCGTGCCACTCCCTCCAGCCCGTGGAAACCACAGCGATTTCGAACGCTTTGGGAGTGCTCGGGGTTCGTCACTCGATGGCATTCGCGAGCAGGTGCCATCGCCCCCCGCCGTTGACCGAGGCGCTGGCTCTGCGTGTACACTTCAGCGCCGGTTCGCTTCGCGCGCCCACCACGAGGTCCTGCCCCCTATGAACGACGCCGACGCCTTCGAGCATCTGATCGCCGATCTCTCGCGCCGATTCGCGGGGTTGACCGGCGAGCAAGTGGATGGCGAAGTCGACCGCGCGCTCGAAGACCTCGTCGCCTTCCTGGGTACGGATCGGAGCACCTTCCTCGAGCTGCTCCCCGAAGACGGGGCGATCGCGATCACTCACTCCTGGGCGCGCCCGGGCGTCGCTCCCGCCCGGCCGATGCGAGTGACCACAGCGTTCCCCTGGTACCACGAGCAGCTCCGCAAGGGCGAGATCCTCTGCTTCGAGCGCCTGCCGGACGAGCTACCCGCCGAGGCCGCTGCCGAGCGCGCGTACACGTCGTCCCTGCCCATGCTCTCCCACGTGGCGGTTCCCCTGCGGTTGGACGGACAGTGGGTCTGCGGCCTGCTCACGGCGACGGCGCGGAGCCATCGCCGCTTCTCGGAGATGGATGCGGAGCGCGTCCGAACGGTGGGGTACATCCTCGCCAACGCGGTCCACCGCCGGAAGCTCGAGAGAGAGCTACAGCGGAGCGTCGATGAATTGACCGCGCTCAGACGGTCCCTGGAGGACGAGAACGCCGAGCTCCGCGAAGAGATCGGCGCCGAGGGCTTCGAGACGCTCGTGGGAAGGAGCGGCGTCCTGCGGAAGATGGTGGAGCAGGCCATGCAGGTCGCTCCCACCGACGCGACGGTCTTGCTGCGCGGCGAGACCGGTACGGGCAAGGAGCTGCTCGCGCGTGGCATCCATGCCTGCAGCCAGCGGCGCGAGCGCCCGTTCGTCGTCGTGAACTGCGCTGCCCTGCCGAGCTCACTCATCGAGAGCGAGCTGTTCGGACACGAGAAGGGCGCCTTCACGGGTGCGACGTCGGCCAAGGCCGGACGCTTCGAGCTCGCCGACGGCGGCACGCTGTTCCTCGACGAGATCGCGGAGATTCCGCCCGAGTCCCAGGTCAAGCTGCTGCGCGTCCTCCAGGATGGACAATTCGAGCGGCTGGGCGCGGTCCGTTCCCGCGAGGTGGACGTCAGGGTGATCGCGGCCACCCATCAGGACCTCGAGCGTGCCATTGCCGACGGTCGATTCCGGGCGGACCTCTACTACCGCCTCGCCGTCTTCCCGATCCACCTGACGCCGCTGCGGGAACGTTCCGAGGATGTCCCCCTGCTGGTGTGGGACGTGATCCGGCGACGGCAGCACAAGCTGGGTCGCCGGATCGAGAGGCTCCCGAAGGGCGGCATGGCCGCGCTCACCCACTACTCGTGGCCAGGAAACGTGCGCGAGCTCGCCAACGTGATCGAGCGCGCGCTGATCCTCTCGCGGG